>DASSRG010000121.1:0-31909 GCA_035701885.1 Candidatus Limnocylindrales bacterium | reverse complement strand
CAGGCGTGGCGTGTGCGGCCGCGATCCCCGCCGGTTCGGCGAGGCCGGCCGCCGCATCGGCGATCGCGGCGGGGGCAGGGACGGTCGATGGCGTCGGTGCGACCTGGAGCATGCCGGCACGATCCCGCATGCCGCGCAACGCGGACGTCACGGGGCCGCGGCTGGGCGTTCCAACCGCGCCGACCAGCGCGCTGCTACGGGCGGCGGATCCGGATGTCGTCGATGGCTGCCTCGACGAGGCTCGCCCCGGCGCCGTCCGTCGCCTCGACCACGATCCGGATCGTCTGCCCGGCCCACGCCGCGACCGATCGGGACGCGAACGCCCACGCCGCGTCGTCGTCGTTGCCGGCGCCGGTCTCCTGGAACACGACGGTCCGCTCGCCGTTCTCGGCTTCGACGAGCACGCGCAGCGAGTCGTCGGCCGACGAGTTCGACCCGTGGGCGAAGTAGTAGCGGAACGTCAGGCGTCCGAGCGACGTCGCACCGGGAAGCTTGATCGGGCGGCTGCGCATCGTCGTCGTGCCGCCGTCGACGTCGTTGGCGCTCGCCTTCGTGCCGGCCGACGCGCCCGTGACGAGCGCCTTCGAGCCCGAATAGGTCGTGGTGAGCTGCTTCGGGCCGCTCGAGCTCGTCGCCGCGGGGTTTGCGACCGCCCACAGGCCCCCGGTCGCGGTGTCCGTGCCGTCCGGGTTGCGCTGCCAGCCGCGATTGATCTCGAGGTCATCGAACAACGGCCCGCAGTCCGCCGCGATCGCGTCGGTGCCGAGCGCCGCGTACGGGCACGCCGCCCGGTTGATGAGGTGCAGGATCGCCCGCCGGTTGCGGGTCGTCTGGGCGGCGATCTTTGAGTCGTCGGGATAGTGATCGGCCCAGACCGTCGCCTTCTCGGTCGGATAGAGCTCGTAGGTGAAGGTGAAGATCCGGTACGTCCCGTACAGCCAGTCGATCTGGTCGCCGTCGGTGACGTACAGGTCCGACGACTGCTGCGCGGTGTATCCGTTCTTGGCGGCCATGGCGCGTCCCAGCGCGACGAACGTCTTGTGGTCCAGGCTGGTCATGTCGGGCGGCACGTTGCGGTACGTGTAGCCGTACGGCCACAGGATCAGCTCGCCGTTCGTGTGGAGCGTGATGTGGGCCCTGATCTGCTGGACGCCGTCGACCACCCGGCTCTTGACGAAGTCGCGGAACGCGCGGGTCTCGGGCGCCGAGAACGCCGATGCGCCGCGGTACGTCAGCGAGGACGGCTTCCCCGACGAGCCGCCGCAGCAGCCCCACTTGTAGCCGTAGTTTCGATTGAGGTCGGTGCCCACGGCCGTCGACCCGGCGTTGGGCTGGCGGTTCTTGCGCCAGGCACGGAATGGATCACCCGTGAGGTCGAATCGCATGCCATCCGGGTTGAGGGCGAAGATGATGAAGATCTCGCGGTTGTTGACCAGGCGGCGGACGGTGCTGTCCGTCGCGTAGTCGCGGGTCAGCCACTTGAGGACGGCCAGCGCCTGCTCGAGCGTCAGGTGCTCACGGGCGTGATGGACCGCGTCGATGAGGACCTCGGGTTCCGCCTCGTCGGTGGCGACGTTGTCGCTGATCTTGGCCGCCCAGATGTCCCGGTCCTGGTAGCTCTTGCCGATCGAGAACACGTCGACCAGGTCCGGGTAGTTCGCCTCCGCCTGCTGGATCTCCGCGACCATCTCCGGCAGGTTGTGATAGCCGCTCATGCTGGACGGGAAGTTGGGCTCCGCCGCCGCGACCGAGGCTGGTGCAGCCAGCGGCACGAGGAGCGCGGCGGTCAGGGCGAGGGACGGGACGATGGGGGACACGGACGGGCGGCGCAGGGTCGGTCGCATGACGCGGAGGGTGACAGACCGCACCGGACCCCACCATGCCGCAATCGGCCCATTCCGGACTAGGACTTCGAGTCTTGACAGTGTCACGTCACGCTGTTACGTTCGCACCATGCCGGACGACCCGTACACCATCGCCGATCTCGCACGGCTCGCGGGCGTGACGCCGCGGACCGTGCGCTACTACGTGGCGCAGGGGCTGCTCCCCTCGCCGGAGGCCGCCGGCCCCGGCACTCGCTACAGCGCGGGTCACCTGGCCCGGCTCCGGCTCATCCGACACCTCCAGCGGGAACACCTGCCCTTGGCCGAGATCCGGAACCGCCTGGCGTCGCTGGGGGACGAGGAGGTCCGGGGGCTCGTCGGCGAGGGCGGGGAGACCCGCGTGCCGGCAGCACCCGCGCAGACCCTCGCGTACGTCCAGGACCTCATGGCCCGGACGGGCGTCCAGTCGCGCGTCTCGGCAGCGCACGAGGCCGCCGCGCCGTACCAGGCGCGCTACGAGCCGCTCGTGCCGGACGCCTTTCCCACGCGCGCCGCACCCGGCGACCCCGTCACGCCGACTCCCGCATCAACGCCGTGGACCGCCGAGCCAAGGCCCCTGCCGCCGGATCGCTCCACGTGGGAGCGGCACACCCTGAACCCGGACGTCGAGCTCCACATCCGCCGGCCGCTCGACCGCCGGACGAACAAGCGCGTCGACCAGCTCATCCGGATCGCCCGGGAGCTGTTCGACGACGAAGGCTGAGCGTCCTGGCGACGCGCCACCACCACCAGAGACCGCCCCATCCGGCCTCGCCACCCGCCGAGGAGGCCAACATGACCAATCCCGCCACACGCACGCTCGTCGATCCGAATCTCACCATCCGTCCCGACCGCACGTTGATCCGGGCCCACGCCCGCAGCGAGCGGTTCCTGCTCGTCGAGGTCGTGGCTCCCACTGTCGCGCCGGACCCGTCCCGTCGACGGGCCCCGGTCAACCTCGCGTTCGTCCTCGACCGATCTGGGTCGATGGGCGGCCAGAACAAGCTCGGGCTGGCGAAGCAGGCCGTGGTCGAAGCCGTCCACCGGCTGGAGGCCGAGGACCGGTTCTCCGTCGTGGCCTACGACAACGAGCTCGACGTCGTGATCCCGGCCACCGTCGCCGCGCCCGGAGAACGGCGCCGCACCGCGGACCGGCTGGCCGGCCTCGATGCCCGCGGCAGCACCAACCTCCATGGGGGCTGGCTCACCGGCTGCGAGCAGGTTGCATCGTCCCTCACGCCCGACGGCGTCAACCGCGTGCTGCTGCTCACCGACGGGCTGGCCAACGTCGGCGTCACGGACCACGACGAGCTGCAGCGGCTGGCCGGCACGCTCCGCGATCGGGGGATCACCACGAGCACGTTCGGCGTCGGCACCGACTTCGACGAGACGCTGCTCCAGGGGATGGCCGACAGCGGCGGCGGCCACTTCTACTTCATCGGCGACGTGGCCCAGATGCGCGACCACATCACGAGCGAGGTGGGGGAGACCCTCGAGATCGTCGCCCGCGATGTAGTCCTTGAGCTCGTCCTCCCGGACGGCGTGCGGGTCGAGGCCCTGTCGCCGTTCCGCGTCGAGCACCGTGCCGGCATCGCCCGGGTGCACCTCGGCGACATGGTCTCGGGACAGGTGCTGTCGGTCGTCCTTCGCGTCACGTTCGACTTCGGGGAGGTCGGCCGGGAGATCGGGGTCGCGGCACGGATCGCCGACCGGGACGGCGCGTTCGCCGCCTCGACTCCCGCCGTCGCGCCCATCACCGTGGCCTGGCGATACGCCGACCACGGCGCGAACGACACCCAGCCGCGCGACCGCGACGTGGACCGGGTCGTTGCCCGGCTGTTCGCCGAGCGCGCCCGCCAGGAGGCGGTCCAGCTCAATCGGCAGGGAAGGTTCGACGAGGCCGGCAAGCTGCTCGACGGCGTTCGCCGACGCGTCGCGAGCTACGCCGGCTCGGACCCCGAGCTGCAGCGGATCGCCGCCGAGCTCAGGGACGAGCGACCGTCGTACGCCGCGGCGATGCCGGAGTACGCCCGCAAGCGCGCGTACTACGACGCCAGCACCTACCTCCGGTCGCGGTCCCCCGACGGCCAATCGCAGAAGCGCGTCTGAGCCGACCGGCTTTTGACGGGCCGGGCGGGCTCGCCCGAGAATCACGGGTGACGCCAGTCCGGCCCTCGCGCCCCGGGGCCCGTGCGCAACCCGAGCTGCAGAGGACGACATGGCCCTGACCCTGGTCGACAGCCCGCTCGCGACGATGGTCGAGCGCACCTCGACCGACTTCTGGAACGACTCCTGCTCCCTGGACGAGGTCGCCTACGCGGTCGAGCGCGGTGGGACGGGCGCGACATCGAACCCGGTGATCGTCGGCGAGGTCATGCGCAAGGAGCGCGGCGTGTGGGAGCCGCGCGTCCGCGAGCTCGCCGCGGCGAACCCTGCCTGGTCCGAGGTCGAGCTCACCTGGGCGATCGCGGAGGAGATGGGGGTCCGCGCGGCCGCGGCGCTCGAGCCCGTGTATCGCGAGAACGGCGGCCGCAAGGGCCGCCTGAGCCTCCAGACCAACCCCGCCAACTACGGCAATGCCGACGCCATGCTCGCCCAGGCGGAACGGTTCCACGCCCTCGCGCCGAACATCCAGGTCAAGTTCCCGACGACGGCGGCGGGTCTGGTGGCGATCGAGGAGGCGACCGCGCGCGGGATCGCGATCAACTCGACCGTCGGCTTCACGGTTGCCCAGGCCCTGGCCGTCGGCGACGCCGTGGAGCGCGGCCTCCGCCGGTTCGAGGACTCGGGCGGCGACCCGGGCTCGTTCGCCCCCGTGTGCACGCTCATGGTGGGCCGGCTCGACGACTGGGTGAAGGTCCTCGTCGAGCGCGACGACATCGCGCTGGACCCCGCCGCCGCCAGCTGGGCCGGCATCGCGGCATTCAAGCGCGCATACGGCATCTACCGGGAACGCGGGTACCGGACGCGGCTGCTCGCGGCCGCGATGCGCCATCGCCTCCACTGGACGGAGCTCGTGGGCGGCGACGTCGTCCTGACGATGCCGCACGCGTGGCAGGTGCGGTTCAACGCGAGCGGCCTCGATCCGCAGCCGCGCATCGACGTGCCAGTGGAATCCGCCTACGTCGAGGACCTGCTCGCCCGCGTGCCCGACTTCCGGCGCGCATACGAGCCGGACGGGCTGCGAGTCACCGAGTTCGACTCGTACGGTGCCACCGTCCGGACGCTGCGCTCGTTCATCGACGCCTATCACGCGCTCCAGGGCGTCATCCGCGACATCGTCCTGCCGAACCCCGACGTCCGGTCCGCCTGAAACGAGGCGCCTGCAACGCCGGGCACCGCGACGCGACATCCACCTGTCGCAGGTCGCTGTCTAGGGTGATCCGCGCGGCCTGGACGACGTCCGGCCGGCACAGATCCCCGAACCAGCAACCCGCAGGAGGTGTCCCCATGGCCGAGGCGAAGACCGGCGAAGCGTTCATCCAGCACGAGTTCGACGAGGCGATCGTCGTCCAGCGCGCAATCGTCGAGGCCGAGCGCACGCTCGCGGAGGCCCACCCGCTGCCCGACGCGCAGAAGGCGATCGGGAAGCTGATGAAGACGGACGAGAAGTGCCTCAAGCAGCTGACCGAGCTCGGGGAGCGGTTCGGGGCGACCGGCAAGGTCGAGGAGGTCGCGGGCGCCCTCCAGGAGCTCTCGAACACCGTCACCGAGACCGCCGAAGAGGCGCCCTCGGAGGCGTACGAGGCCCACGCGGTGCTGCTCAACATGCTGCGCAAGCAGCAGGACAGCGCGGGTGCCATGGCCAAGATCGCCCAGGAGATGGGCGACAGGGAGGTCAAGGAGGCGGCGACCGAGATGCAGAAGGCATCGAAGGCCGGCGCCGAGGAGCTCTCGGGCTTCCTCGCCCAGCTCGCCGTCCAGATCGCGACCGGCAAGGAGCCGGCCGCCGCGTCCAGGTAACGGTCAGATGAAGCCTGGCCCGGGGGCGTTGGAGCCCCCGGGCCGTTCATGCCGCGCGGTCCCGCGCGGCGACGCAGCGAGTATGGTTCCGGCGTGAGCGATCGCCCGCGCGCGCACCAGCACGAGACGTCCGCGCCCCACGGGCCCGACCATCCGCACGATCACGGGCCGGACGCCGACCACGTCCACGCGCCACACGACCACGACGTCGAGGGTGGCCATCGGCACGGCGAGAGCGGCGAGCCCCACGAGCACGGCCACGGCCGCATGGCGTCCCTGCTCGGCTCCGTCGTCGGGCACAGCCACGACCCGTCCGACTCGATCGACTCTGCGCTCGCCGGGGATCGGCGGGGGATCCGGGCCGTCAAGATCTCGCTGGTCGGGCTCGGCATCACGGCCGTCCTCCAGCTGCTGGTGGTGCTGATCTCGGGCTCGGTCGCGCTGCTCGCGGACACCGTCCACAACTTCTCGGATGCCCTGACCGCGGTCCCGCTGTGGATCGCCTTCGTCATCGGCGGCCGCGCCGCGACCCGGTCGCACACGTTCGGGTTCCGCCGCGCGGAGGACCTCGCCGGGCTGTTCGTGCTGGCGATGATCCTGTTCAGCGCGCTGTATGCCGGGTGGGAGTCGATCACCCGGCTGATCGACCCGCAGCCGATCACCAACATCCCCGCGGTCATCGCCGCGGGGGTGATCGGGTTCCTCGGCAACGAGGCGGTGGCGCTGTACCGGATCCGGGTGGGCAAGCAGATCGGCAGCGCCGCGCTCGTCGCCGACGGCTATCACGCACGGACCGACGGCCTGACGTCACTCGCGGTCGTCGCGGGCGCGATCGGGGTGGCGCTCGGGTACCCGAGGGCGGACCCGCTCGTCGGCCTGCTGATCGCCGGCGCCATCCTCGTGCTCCTGCGATCCGCCACGGCCCAGATGCTCGGCCGGCTCATGGACGCGGTCGAGCCGCAGATGGTCGACCAGGTGGAGCGGATCACCCGTGGGACGCCCGGCGTGGTCGACGTCGAGTCCGTCCGGCTCCGCTGGGTGGGGCACGCGCTCGAGACGAACCTGTCGATCACGGTCGACCAGGACCTGAGCGTGCTGGAGGGTCACGCGATCAGCGAGGAGGTGCGGCATCGCCTGCTGCACCAGGTGTCGAAGCTCGACACCGTCGTGATCCACGTGAACCCGTGCGATCACGGCGGCGTCGATCCCCATGCCACGCTGCGCCACCACGAGGCGGACGCGGACGCTCCCGGGACGCCCGCCTGACTGCTCCCCGAGGACGCGGGCTCAGTCGATGAGGTAGCTCACCGAAACGCTGATGGTGACGTCGGTCGAACCGGGCATGACGGGAGTGGAGGCGCGGTCCTGCGCGGCGCCCGCGGCCGACATCTCGGGCGCGTACCAGATCGGCGTGGACACGCTCTCGCTGATCGAGGCCACCCCCGTGATCGACACCCCCGCCGCGGACGCGAGCGTGTCGGCCTTCGCCTTCGCGTCGACCATCGCCGCGGTCCGCGCCTGCGCCTCGGCGGCCGTGCGGTCCGCGACGTCGAACGAGATGCCGTTGACCGTCGTCGCGCCCGCGATCACCGAGTCGTCGAGCACGTCCGAGACCTTCGACAGGTCGCGCACCGTGACGGTGACCGTGTTCTGGAGCTGGTAGCCGGTGATCCGCTGCGTCGTGGACTGGTAGTCGTACACGGGATTGAGCGAGACCCAGGCGGTCTTGATGTCCTTGTCGTCGATCCCCTGCGCCTTGAGCGAGGCGATCACCCTGGTCATCGCCTCGGCTCCCGCTTCGCGCGCCGCCTTCGCCTTGTCGCGCTGGACGAGCACGCCCAGGTTGATCGTTGCCATGTCAGGCACGACGGTGACCTTGCCGCTGCCGGCGACCGAGATCGTGTGATCGGCGGGATCACCCTCCGCGGACGGTGCCGCGTAGACGACGCGCTGCGGCGCGGTCACGGCGCCGAGCACCGGCCCGGCGGCGAGGCCGACGAGGAGGGCGCCCGCGACGAGGACGAGCAGGGAGGAGGGGGTCGAGATCGAGGCGCGCATGTGGGAGCCATCCTTCCGGTGGGCCGGCGACCGGTGAGTGGCCGCCCAGCTCGCCCGCATGACGACAGACACCGCGCCACGGTTCCCGGGGCAGGTGCCGCGCCTTCCTCAGTCCAGGCGGCCCAGCCCCCGCACGAAGTTGATGATCCACACGATCAGGAGGACGAGCAGCACGAGCAGGCCGAGCTGCACCCACGTGTACTGGATCCCGGCCGGGAGCATCCGCCGCGTGTCGTCGGGGTAGGCCATGACGAGGTACAGCACTGCGCCGATCGTGAGGACCGCCGCACCGAGCCGCACGAGCGCCCGGCGGGCCGACTGCATCCGGCGGCGGAACCCGAACAGCAGCGACTCGGCTTCGAGGATCGTCGGCTCCTGTGACTCCAGGAAGTCGACGAAGTGGAGCGCCCGCTGGACCTGCCCGCCGGCCGCGTACATCCGTTCCATCGCGAGCCGCGGATCGACGAGCGCCAGTGCCTGCTGTCGTGCGAGCCGCCGGACGAACCGGCGGACGGTGTCGGGCAGGTCGTACTCGACGGCCAGCTGGTGCCGCAGCGCCCCCAGCGTCACGAGCATCTTCAGGTAGCTCACGATGTTGGGCGACATCGACAGGCGGTGGTCGCGGACGGTCTCGAGGATGTCGACGGCGAGCCGCGAGTAAGGGTTCTCGCGACCCGCGAGGATCGGGCCCGGAGCCTCCGTCGTCACCCGCGAGCGATCGGCGGTCGCGTCGTAGAGGAACGTCTGGTGCATCCGGATGAGCCGCCAGCGGGCGGCCGATGCGTCGGTGGACGAGGTCGGCGCGAGCCAGCGCATCAGCTCGCTGACGGCGGCCTCGATCTCGCCCCGGAACAGGAGCCAGCTGTAGCGGGTGAGCGACTCGCGGATCCGGTTCGGCAGCTGGCCCACGATCCCGAAGTCCACGTAGCCGATCGCGTCGCCGGGCAGCACGAAGATGTTGGCCGGGTGCAGGTCGGCGTGGAAGTAGCCGAACACGAACACCTGGTTGAGCATGTTCCAGTCGAGCCGGCGCACGATCCGGTCGAGATCGTGACCGGCCGCCGCGAGCCGGTCGAGGTACGCCTCGTCGCCGTCGCGCCTCGCGATCATGATCTCGATCAGGGGGATCCCGTCGATCAGCTCGGTGGTGAGCACGCGCGACGTCGTGTAGTCGCGATAGACGCGCGCGATGTGCTCGTAGCGGTCGCCCTTCGCGTGGTCGTGGAGCAGCACGGCCTGGCGCGCCTCGACCAGGTAGTCGAGCTCGTCGGCCGTCCACTGCGCGAACTCGTCGATGACCTCGCGGCTCCGCGTGCCGCCGAACAGCCCCGTCCAGTCGAGGAGCCACGTGACGCCGTACATCAGCTGGATGTCGGCCTGGAGGATCTCCCGGATCCGTGGCCGCTGGACCTTCACCGCGACCCGCTCGCCGTTGCGCAGCGTGGCGCGATGGACCTGGCCGATCGACGCCGAGGCGAACGACGACCGCTCGAACGAGGCGAACACGACGTCCGGCTCCGCGCCGAGCTCCTGCCGGATGATCGCCCGGACCTCCTCGTAGCTGAACGGGGCGACCTGGTTGAGGAGGCCGAACAGCTCGTCGCAGTAGGCGACCGGCAGCAGGTCGTAGCGGAGCGCGAGCATCTGCCCGAGCTTGACCCAGGCACCTCCCAGCTGCTCCAGCGCGACCCGCAGCCGGACCGGCCCCGGTCGTGCGTCGGCGCCGGGCAGGCCGAGGGCGGGCACGATGAACAGGCGCAGGAACACGGCCAGGACGTGGCCGAGTCGGCGCGGGTGCCTGAGCAGCGTCCTCATGCAATCGCGGGGTCGCTCGCGGAATCGGCCCGCGAGGACCTCAGCGCGGGATGATCAGTCCAGCTCGTCGTCGAGCGGCACGCGCCGGCGACGGGTCGGCAGTGCGGTCTCCTCTTCCCACTCGCGGCCCGCCTTCACGAGCTCCGCGAAGGTGCGCCGGGAGAACTTGTAGAACAGGGCGATGGCACCCTCGGCGGCGAGCTGCGTCTCGCGCGCGGAGCGCAGGCCGCGGCGGCTCCACTCGTCGATCCGCTGCTCGCCCATGTCGAACGTGTCCGACAACCGGCGATGGCGGAGGCGCCTCGCGTAGGCCTCGCGCTCCTCGGCGCTCGGTCCCTCGAGCCACGCCTTGCGGCGCGCGCGCTCCTCCGCGACCCAGGCGTCGATCTCGGCCTGGGTCGGCTCGCCCGGCGCGGGTTCGTCGGCTGCCGGATCCGCGATGACCGGGGTGTCGTCGCTCATGTTCGTCCCTCGCACGTTCATGTGGCCGGTGCTCGAGTTCGGGTGCCCGAGTGTACTCCCGCACGCGTGGCGGGGACCGATGGCGGGCGTCGGCCTATCCTCGACGAATGCGGTACGTCGAGGTGGACGGGCTGCGGGTCTCGGTCATCGGGCTGGGGACGTGGCAGTTCGGCACGCGCGAGTGGGGCTACGGACACGAGTACGCGCACCAGGTCGCGCCGGCGCTCGTCCATCGCGCGGCGGCGCTCGGGATCACGCTCATCGACACCGCGGAGAGCTACGGGCCCCGGACGTCGGAGCACATCGTCGGCGAGTCCCTCCTGACGCTCGACGGGCCCACGCGCGCGGCGATGACCGTCGCGACCAAGTTCACCCCGATCGCGCCGACCGAGGGCATCGTCCGGCGGCAGGTGACCGCGAGCGCGCGGCGGCTCGGCGTCGGCGGCATCGACCTCCTGTACGCGCACTGGCCGAACCCGTTCGTGTCGGTCCGCCGGACGATGCAGTCGCTCCGCCCGCTCGTCGAGGAGGGCCTCGTGCGCCGGGCGGGCGTGAGCAACTACTCCGTCGGCCAGTGGCAGGAGGCCGAGCGGGCGCTCCGTCACCCCGTGTACGCCAACCAGGTCCAGTTCTCGCTCGTCAAGCCGCGCCCCGCGGAGGAGCTGGTGCCGTACGCGGCCGCGATGGGCCGCGTGGTCGTGGCGTACTCGCCGCTGGGGCAGGGCGTGCTCGCGCGCGTCGGTGCGGGCTCGGACGGCGCCCCGAACCCCGTCCGGCGGATCAACCCGCTCTGGCGCGGCGCCGCCGCCGAGCGCCTCCTGCCACTCCAGGTCGCGGTGCGGGAGATCGCCATCGCCCACGGCGCGACGGCTGCCCAGGTCGCCCTCGCCTGGGTCGTCTCGCACCCCAATACCGTCGCGATCCCCGGCGCCCGCACCGAGGCGCAGCTCGCGGAGAACGCCGCGGCCGCGGACCTGGAGTTGGACGCGGGCGAGCTGGCCCGACTGGCCCAGGCCGCGTCCGTGTTCGCCTGAGACGTCGCCGCGCCGGTCGCCCGGCTAGTCCTCGGCCAGCCAGACGTTGTCGTGCTCGGCGTAGAAGGCGTCCATGACCTCCTTCGACGGCCGGCCCTCCGCAGCGAAGCGCGCATTGCCCTCGAAGTAGCCCTCGCGCGGGGCGCCCGGCGCGAAGTGGATGAGCATCGAGGCGAACGCCCCGGAGTCGTTGCGGAACCCGTGGATGCCGCCCATCGGCACGTGCACGAAGTCGCCCGGCCCGCACTCCCGCCACTCCGTGCCGTCGTAGATCGTGATCCGCCCGACGAGCACGTAGAAGCTCTCGGTCATCGTGCGGTGGAAGTGCGGACCCGGGCCGCCGGTGCCCGGCATCGACCAGCGGTAGATGCCGAACAGGCCGTCGGTCGAGGCGTGCGTGGCGAGGTAGTCCACGGTGGTCCCTGACGGGTAGACGAGGTCGTGGGGGTCGTCCGCGCGCCTGAGCGTCGCGCTGCGCTCACCGTCGCCGTGGTAGCGGATCGGCGGGTAGGTCATCGTGGTCCTCCGGCACGGAGTGGGACGACCTATCGTGCACCCGGGGCGCACCATCCGGCTCTTGCGGTCTCGCGCGCGAGGGAGGATGCTGCTCTGGATGCACCAGCCGCTCGATCCGCGCCACGAGGTCGAGGCGCCCGTCCGCCGGGCACTCGCGGCGCTCGTGTTCCGTGGCGTAGCCCTCGTGGCGCTGGTCACCGCGCTCGTCCTGCTGCCCTCGCACCCGGCGCTCGGCGGGCTCCGCGACCCGGCGACCGCCCTGGTCCCGATCGTCCTGTTCGGCGTGGCGGGTCTCCTGCGGATCGAGCGCCGCGTCCGCGGCAGGCCCGACGACGACGCGCGCGCCGCGGCGTGGACGCGCGCCCGCGCAGTCGACGAGGCCGACACGACGCTCGCGCTCGTCGTCGCGGGCTGGGTCCCCGTCGCGCTCGCCGCGGCGCTCGTCGTCCTGGTCGGCCCGCACTTCTCCGAGCCCGATCTCGAGGTGCGCGGCGCCTGGTGGGGGTTCGGGATCCCGCTGCTCCTGACCGCGTGGATCGTGGCCACGAACGCGTGGCTCGACGCGACGCGCGATGAGCTCGCCCGGGCCTGCGGCGAGGCCGACCGCCGGTTCCGCTCCTACTGGGCAGATCCCGGGCGCTGACCGCTGGACCGGAGGTCCAGCGCGAGGACGTTCTCGTCCCACATCACCCGGCCGGTGTCCGTGAACCCGTAGCGGAGGTAGAACCCGCGCGGCGAGCCGTCGCCGTCGTGGCAGCTCGTGTACAGGACGTCGGCGTTCGGGCGCGTGCGGAGGTACTCGACGATCGCGTCGATCGTGGCGGCGCCGTACCCGCGGCCCTGGACCGGCGCATCGATGAGCAGCCGCCACAGGAAGTACGGCCCGACCAGGTCCTCGTCGATCGGCTCGGGGATGTTGTCGCTGATCATCGCGAACCCCACGAGGTCGCCGCTCTGCGCGTCGTGGACCGCCCAGGGGTGGGGGATCGCGCGCGGCTCGTCGTCGGCGTCCTCGAACTGGCTCGCCATCGAGCCCAGGTAGCGCTCCTGGCCGGGCGCGCGCCGCAGCCCCAGCACCGCGTCGCGGTCGTGCTGGAACACGATGTCGCGCAGCTCGACTCTCGGCATCGGCCCTCCTCGCCCGCGTCCAGGGTGCATTGTCCGGCCGCGGCGGCCCAGCGTCGAGGCTACCCTGCGCGGATGGCCGCCGACACGTCCCCGCGCACCGCGGAGCTCGTCCTGTGCACGCCGGATGGACGCGTGCTCGGGGTGCTGCCAACCGTTCCGGTCGCGACGCCGTGGTGGCCGGACGTGCAGGCGGTGGTCGATGCCGCGCGGGACGCGTTCGGGCTCGAGGTCGTCGTGCTCCGGATGCTCGATTCGGAGCGGCCGCGCCCGCACGGCGGTCGGGTGACGTACCTCGCCGAGGTGGTCGATCGGCTCCCGCCGACGGCGGCCGACGCCATCGCGCCGTGGACCGGCGTCCTGGACCAGCAGCCGCTCCGGCTGCCCTGGGCCGTGCCCGGCGGCCCGGCCGCGGACGTCGCCTGGGCGGAGGACGTGCTCCAGCGTCGCGCGATCGAGCGGGCCGGGCCGGCGGTCCAGGTCCGCTCCTGGAACCTGTCGTCGATCTGGCGCCTTCCGCTCGCCGATGGGTCGTCGGCGTGGCTCAAGGTCGTGCCGCCGTTCTTCGGCCACGAGGGCGACGTGCTGCGCCGGCTCCAGGCCGACCCCGTCCCGCGGCTGCTGGGCCACGACGGCCGGCGCGTGCTGCTCGCGGACGTCGACGGCGAGGACCAGTACGACGCGCCGCTGCCGGTGCTCGAGCGGATGGTCGACATGCTGGTCGAGCTGCAGGCGGCCTGGGTCGGGCGCGAAGCCGAGCTCCTGGCGATGGGGCTGCCCGACTGGCGAGGACCGGCGCTCTCCGCGGCCATCGCGTCGCTCGTCGAGCGGCGGCGGGCGGAGCTGGCACCGGCGGTCGTCGAGCCCCTGGACGGGTTCGTCGCAGGCCTCGGCGGACGGTTCGCCGCGATCGCGTCGTGCGGCGTCCCGGACACGCTCGTCCACGGCGACTACCACCCGGGCAACCTGCGCGGGACCCCGTTCCGGCTCACGATGCTCGACTGGGGCGACACGGGCGTCGGGCACCCGCTGCTGGACCTGCCGGCGTTCCTCGGGGCGATCCCGGCGCAGGCCGCGCCGGTCATCCGTGACCGCTGGATCGGGGCGTGGCGCGAACGCCTGCCCGGTGCGGATCCGTCGGCGGCGGCCGCGCTGCTGGAGCCGGTCGCGGCGGCACGCCAGGCCGTGATCTACCAGCGGTTCCTCGACGGCATCGAGCCCGTGGAGCGGCGCCACCACGACGCCGACGCGCTGGACTGGCTGGAGCGGTGCGCGACGATCGTGGCCGCCGAGCACAAGCGCGACGAGCGGCAGCCAAGCGCCACGTAAGCGGCCGTCGAGCCGCGGCTGCTAGCCTCGGTGCGTGCCTCGTCTCGAGCCCGATCGCCTCCTCGACGACCTCGACCCGGAGCAGCGCGAGGCCGTGCTCGCGACGAGCGGCCCGGTCGCGATCCTCGCCGGCGCGGGAACCGGCAAGACACGCGTGATCAGCCGGCGTGCGGCGTACGCGATCGGAACCGGGGTGGTGCCACCGGACCTGGTGCTGGTGGTCACGTTCACGGACAAGGCGGCGCGCGAGATGGTCGAGCGGCTCCGCGCGCTCGGCCTGCCCGGTGTGACCGCGCGGACGTTCCACGCCCACGCGCTGTCGATGCTCCGCCACTTCTGGCCGAGCCGCCACGACGGCCAGCCGATCCCCGAGCTCCTGGACTCGAAGCTGCCGATCATCGGCCGGCTCGCGCGCCAGCTGCCGGGCCACTACCGGTTCACGCCTGCGAAGGACCTCGCGGACGAGGTCGAATGGGCGAAGTCCCGGCGGGTGACCCCCCGGGCATACGAGGCAGCTGCGGCCGCGGCCGGCCGCGAGCCGCCCGTGCCCGTGGACTTGTTCGTCCGCACGTACGAGGGCTACGAGCGGGCGAAGGCTCGTTCGGGCCGGATGGACTTCGACGACCTGCTCGTGGGAACCGTGGAGCTGCTCGAGACGGACGACGACGCGGCGTCCACCGTTCGCGCGCGCAAGCGCTGGTTCAGCGTTGACGAGTACCAGGACACCAACCCGCTCCAGCAGCGGCTGCTCGAGCTGTGGCTCGGCGAGTCCCGCGACGTCTGCGTCGTGGGCGACGAGGACCAGACCATCTACTCCTTCACCGGGGCGAGCTCCTCGTTCCTGACGTCGTTCGCGACGCGGTGGCCGGGCGCCCGCGAGGTCGCCCTGGTGCGCAATTACCGATCGACGCCCCAGGTGCTCGCGCTGGCCAACCGGCTGCTCGCGTCGGAGGGGCGGACGAAGCGGCTCGAGTCGACGCGCGGCGATGGACCGGAGCCGCAGATCACGCGCCACGCAACGGCGGAGGCGGAGCTGGACGCGCTCGTGGCGGGGATCAAGGCGCGGCTCGCGGACGGCATCGCACCGGCCGAGGTCGCCGTCCTCGTGCGCACCAATGCGCAGCTCGCGCCGATCGAGGAGGCCCTGACCCGCGCCGGGATCGCCTATGTCGTCCGCGGGATGCGGTTCTACGACCGCCCAGAGGTGCGGGGAGCCGTCGAGGCGATCCGCCGCCGCCCGGCATTGGACTCGACTGGGCCCTCCCTCCTCCGCGACGTTCGCGCCCGGTGGGCGGACAGCCTCGGCTACGACGCCGACGGGACGCCCGAGGGCGACGAGGCCCGCGAGCGCCAGGCAAGCCTCGACACGCTGGGTGCGATCGTGGAGCAGGTGATCCGCCGGGACTCGACTGCGGGGGCGGCGGCAGTGCTGGCCGAGATCGAGGGCAGGGCCGCGCACGAACGGGAGGGCTCCACCGACGGCGTCAACCTGCTGACGCTGCACCGGGCCAAGGGGCTCGAGTGGGAGGCCGTGTTCCTCCCCGCACTCGAGGAGGGCGGACTGCCGATCCGTCAGGCGATGGACGATGACGAGGCGCTCGCGGAGGAGCGGCGGCTGCTGTACGTCGGGCTGACCCGGGCGCGGACCCACCTCGCGCTGTCGTGGGCCGAACGCCGGGAGACTCGCGGCCGCGAGTCGCGCCGCCAACCGAGCCGGTTCCTGCTCGACCTGCGGCCACGCCCCGCGCCCGGCACCCGGATCCGGGAGCTGGCGGGACCGCCCATGCCCCGCCCGGCGCCGAAGCCCAGGTCCTCGACCGGCGACCCGGGTGATCCGGTGTTCGCGGCGTTGCGCGAGTGGCGGACCGGCGTGGCCCGCGACGAGGCGATGCCACCCTACGTGATCGCGCACGACACCACCCTCGCCGCGATCGCGGAGGCGAGGCCGCGGTCGCTCGCCGCCCTGCGGCGCGTGAAGGGAATGGGGCCGGCGAAGCTCGACAAGTACGGCGACGAGATTCTCGCGGTGCTCGAGCGGGTGGGGGAGACGCCCGCCGGCTGACGGGCAACGGGAGCCGGAACCGGCGCGACCCCGCGGATGGCGGCGAGACCCCGGAACTTGGATCGGCGCCGGCCGCCGAACGACGACCGGCTCCGAACGACGACCGGCGCCGAACGACGACCGGCGCCGGACATGCCGACGCCGCCGGACGAGCCGGCGGCGTCGGTGCGGCGGAGCGGAGCCCCGCTACTTGAGCACGATGAAGGCGTCGAAGGTGACCCGCTTCCCGGACGTGTCGGACACCAGGCGGATCGTGTGGGTGCCCTTGGTGGACCACGACTTGCGGGTGATGATCCGGCCGACCTTCGTCGAAGCGTTCCGGAGGTCGTACCGCCCGAGCAGCTTGCCGTCGACGTAGACCTTGACCTTGCCCGACGTCGGCGTCTTCGGCGAGACGTAGAGCACGCTGAGGCCGGTGAATGTCAGCCGGGCCTTGTCGCCCTTGGTGGTCGTGTAGATGTAGCCCTCACCGGACGAAGCCGGCGACGCCACCTTGTGCCAGGTGCCCTTGTAGGCGACCTTGGGGCTGGAGTTCTGGTACGAGGCGATCTTGCGCTTGGCCGACGTCTTCCAGCCGGACCAGTTGCCGACGTTGTCCTTCGCGCGGACCCGGAACACGAGCGTCTTGCGGAACGCGTAGGACTTGGTGACCGTGGTCCCGTTGCCGGAGTAGATTGTCTTGAACGGTCCACCAGCGACGCTGACCTGGACCTGGTACGTCGCGACGCCCGAGACGTCGGTGGCGGACCACGTGATCTTGAGGGGTGCCGTGCTGTCGATCCGACCCGTGCCGAACGCGACCTTCGCGGCCGTGACGACCGGACCGGCGACGTCGCCGCCGACCGTGATCGTGAGCGTGGCGCTGGCCGTCGCCTCGCCATCGGTGATGACGTAGGTGACCGCGGCCTCGCCGCTGAAGTTCGTGGCCGGCGTGAACCGGACCTTGTTGCCCACGACGCTCGCGGTGCCCTGGGCCGGGGAGACCGTCGCCGACTCGATCGACAGCGGGCCCTCGACGTCAGTGTCGTTTGCCAGGACGTCGTGGTCGGCCGCAGCGCTGTTCGCGTTGACCGAGGCGGTGTCGTCATTCGCGACCGGGAGGTCGTTGACGCACGCGAGATCGATGGTGACCGTGCCCGTGTCGCCGGCGCCGTCCGGGTCCTCGACCGTGTAGTCGAAGCTCGCGACGTCCGTGCCGCACAGGTTGGCGGTCGGCGTGAAGGTGACCGTGCCGCTGTCGAGCGAGACGGTGCCGCCGGAGGCGTTGCCCACGCCGGTGACCGTCAGACCGATGCTGTCGACGTCCGTGTCATCGGCCGCGAGGTCGGCGGCGTCGATCGTGACGTCCGTGTCCTCGGTGCCGGAGGCGTCGTCGTCGGCGGCCTGGGGAGCATCGTTGACGCACGTGATGTCCACCGTGACGTGGCCGCTGTCGGTCGCGTCGCCGTCGGACAGCTCGTAGTCGAAGCCGCCGGCGTCGTCGCCGCACAGGTCCGCGGACGGGGTGAAGGTGACCACGCCGCCCTCGAGGACGACGTCGCCGCCGGTCGCGTTCGACACGCCCGTGACCGAGAGCGGGCCCTCGACGTCCTCGTCGTTCGCCAGGAGGTCCTCGGTGAGCGCGGTCGGCGTGTCCTCGACGACCGTCGCGTCGTCGTCGCTCGCGACCGGGAGGTCGTTCACGCAGTCGAGGTCGATGGTGACCGTACCGGTCGCGGTGCCGCCGTCGCCGTCCTCGACCGTGTAGTCGAAGCTCGCGACGTCCGTGCCGCACAGGTTGGCGGTCGGCGTGAAGGTGATCGTGCCGCTGTCGAGCGAGACCGACCCGCCCACGGCGTTGTCCACGCCGGTGACGGTGACCGTGCCGCTCTCGAGGTCGCTGTCGTCGGCGGCCAGGTCGGCCGCATCGATCGTGACGTCCTGGTCCTCGACGCCCGAGGCATCGTCAGCGACCGTCGTCGGGAGATCGTTGACGCAGGTGACGTCGACGGTGACGTGGCCCGTGTCGGTGCCGCCGTTGCCGTCGGCGATGTCGTAGTCGAAGCCGCCCTCGGCCGTGCCGCAGGCGTTCGCGTCCGGGGTGAAGGTCACGGTGCCGCTGTCGAGGCTGACGGTGCCGCCCGTCGCGCCGGAGACGCCGGTGACTGAGAGCTCGTCGCCGTCGACGTCCGTGTCGTTGGCGGTCAGCTCGCCGGAGGTCGCCGTGACGTCGGTGTCCTCGGTGCCGGTGAGCGTGTCGTCACCGGCGACGGGCTGCTCGTTGACGCAGGTGAGGTCGATCGTGACGATGCCCGTGGCCGTGCCGCCGTCGCCGTCCGAGACCGTGTACTCGAAGGTCGCGGCGTCGTCGCCGCACAGGTCGGCGGCGGGCGTGAACGTGATCGTGCCGCTGTCGAGCGAGACCGTGCCGCCCGACGGGTTGCCCACGCCGGTGACCGACAGCGAGCCGCTGTCGATGTCGGTGTCGTTCGCCACCAGCGTCGAGGCGTCGACCATGACGTTCGTGTCCTCGGTGCCGGAGGCGTCGTCGCCCACGGCGACCGGGTCGTCGTTGACGCACGTGATGTCGACGGTGGCGTGCGCGGTGTCCGTGCCACCCTGGCCGTCGGAGATCGTGTAGTCGAAGCCGCCGACGCCGTTGCCGCAGACGTTCGCAGGGCCGGCGAACCGCACCACGCCCGAGCTGAGCGTGACATCGCCGCCGGTCGCGTTGGAGACGGCGATGACGGTCAGCGCGTCGTTGTCGGCGTCGGTGTCGTTCGCGAGCAGCTGGCTCGTGACGTTCCCGTTCTCGTCCTCGTTCACCGTGACGGTGTCGTCGTTCGCGTCGGGCGCGTCCTGGACGTTCGTGACCGTGATCGTGATGGTCCCGGTCCGGGTGTGCTTGTCGTTGGCCACGTCGTACGTCGTGGTCGCGGTCCCGAACCAGTTGCCGGCCGGCGTGAACGTGTACGCGCCGTTGGCGGCGATGGTCAGCGTGCCGACCGAGGCCGACAGCGCGCCCTGGCCCACGACCGTCAGGGTCCCGGTGCCGCCGTTGATGTCGTTCGTCAGGACGTTGCCGGAGACCGGCGTCCCCTCGGTGGTCGTGATGACGTCATTGACGGGCGTGGGCGGTGTGCCCGGCCCGGCGAGCGCCGTGCCGGGAAGCAGTACCCCGGCCAGGATGAAGGCGGAGAGCGCGGCTCCGGCCGCCCGGCGCAGGACCGAGCCTTGGTGACGACTGGGCACGGTGAGTCCTCTGGTGATGCGTGGGACGCGACGTTCCCCCCGGACTCGTCGCAGGTGACCTCCGGGACGGTGCGTCAAGGCACCCCATGTGGGAACGGGACGAAGGTCCTGCCGACCGGTAGCCATCGGGGGCCCGGAGCCTGCGGCGTGCTGGACTGCGGAGTGGTCTGGTGCGGTCCGGGGTGCGCGACCTTCCCCGGCGCCCGCGGCGACCGAGGCCGACCGGGCCGCTACGCGACCTCCTCGAGCGCCTCCTCGAACTGCGACGAGTAGAGCTCGTGGTAGAACCCGCGCGCCGCGAGCAGCTCCTCGTGGGTGCCCTGCTCCACGATGTGCCCGTCGCGCATCACGAGGATCACGTCCGCGTCGCGGATCGTCGACAGCCGATGGGCGATCACGAACGAGGTCCGTCCCTCCATCAGGTTGTTCATCGCCCGCTGGATGAGCACCTCGGTCCGCGTGTCCACGGACGAGGTCGCCTCGTCGAGGATGAGGATCGGCGGGTCGGCGAGGAACGCCCGGGCGATCGTCAGCAGCTGCTTCTCGCCCGCGGACACGTTGGTCGCGTCGTCGTCGAGGACGGTCTCGTAGCCATCGGGGAGCGTCCGCACGAAGTGATCCACGTGCGCGGCCTCGACGGCGGCGAGGAACGCCTCCTCGGACACGGAGCCGGCGTCGGCGCCGTAGAGGATGTTCTCGCGGATCGTGCCCTTGAACAGCCACGCGTCCTGGAGGACCATCCCGAATGTCCGGCGCAGGTTGTCCCGGGTCAGCTCGCGGGTCTCGATCCCGTCGACCGTGATCCGCCCCGAGTCGACGTCGTAGAACCGCATCAGCAGGTTCACGAGCGTCGTCTTGCCGGCGCCCGTCGGCCCGACGATCGCCACCGTCTGCCCGGGCTCCACGACGAGATCCAGATCCGAGATGAGCGGCCGGTCCGGCAGGTAGCGGAACGCGACGTCCTCGAACGTGACCCGCCCGGCGGTCGGGACCGGCAGCACGCGCGGCGCCACCGGATCGGGGATCTCTTCCTCGGCGTCGAGGAGCTCGAACACCCGCTCCGCGGACGCGACCGCGGACTGGATGACGTTCGCGATCGAGGCGACCTGGATGATCGGCATCGTGAACTGGCGTGAGTACTGGATGAACGCCTGGACGTCCCCGAGGCTCATCTGCCCGGTCGCCACCTGGACGCCGCCGATGACGCAGATCGCGACGTAGTTGAGGTTCGAGATGAACGTCATCGCGGGCTGGATGATCCCGGAGATGAACTGCGCCCGGTAGCTCGCCTCGTACAGCTCGGCGTTGCGGCGGTCGAACTCCTCGATCGCCTGCTCCTGGCGCCCGAACAGCTTCACGATCGCGTGCCCCGTGTGCATCTCCTCGATGTGGCCGTTGAGCGCGCCGGTGCTCGCCCACTGCGCGGTGAACTGCTTCTGGGAGCGCCGCGCGATCAGCAGCGCGGTGACCATCGAGGCCGGGACGGCGAGCAGCGACACGACGGCGAGCAGCGGGCTGATCGTGAACATCATGATCAGGACGCCGATCACGGTGAGGGTCGAGGTGATCAGCTGGGTCAGGCTCTGCTGGAGCGTCTGGCTGATGTTGTCGATGTCGTTGGTGACGCGGGACAGGATGTCGCCGCGCGACTCCCGGTCGAAGTAGGCGAGCGGCAGCCGGCCGAGCTTCAGGTCGACTCGCTCGCGCAGCCGGTACACCGTGCGCTGCGTGACGCCCGCCATGATGTACGCCTGCGCCCAGCTGAACAGCGAGCTGAAGACGTAGATCGCGGCGGTGATCGCGAGGATCCGGGCGAGCAGCGAGAAGTCGATGCCCTGGCCGGGAACGACACCCGGCATGCTCGCCAGCATCTGGGCCTGGTTGGTCTGGCCTGCCGCGTTCAGCCCGTCGATCGCCTGCTGGACGGTCAGGCCGGCGGGGATCTGCTGACCGATCACGCCCGCGAACACGACGTTGGTCGCCTCGCCCAGGAGCCGCGGTCCGAGGATCGCGAGGAACACGCTGACGACGCCGAGCGCGAGCACGACGGCGATCAGC
The DNA here is from genome assembly GCA_035701885.1 of Candidatus Limnocylindrales bacterium. Lineage (GTDB taxonomy): Bacteria > Chloroflexota > Limnocylindria > Limnocylindrales > CSP1-4 > CAIXZV01. The sequence continues at coordinate 10,394 of DASSRG010000121.1, read as the reverse complement.
AGCTTCTCGGGCCGCAGCTCGGCGACGAGCCGCCGGAACGAGGCGCGGAAGTTCATCGCCTTGGCGGCGGGCATCATCATCGCCATGTGCGGCGGCCCGCTCCCGGGACCCGAGCCCGGCCGCGGACGGCCGGATCCGGGCCCGAACCCGCCGGGGCCGGGGCGGGCGCCCGGGGTGGGGGAGCTGGGACCCGGTCGCTGGGTCGGGCCGCTCATGCGACCTCCTCCTCGGTGACCTGGGACAGGACGATCTCGCGGTAGGTCTCGCAGGTGCGCATGAGCTCGTCGTGGGTGCCGATGCCCGCGACCTCGCCCTCGTCGAGGACGACGATCCGGTCCGCGTGGAGGATCGTCCCGACGCGCTGCGCCACGATGATCACCGTCGCGTGGCCCAGCTCCCGACCGAGCGCCGCCCGCAGGCGCGCGTCGGTGCGAAAGTCGAGCGCCGAGAAGCTGTCGTCGAAGACGTAGACGTCCGGCCGCTTCACGAGCGCCCGGGCGATCGCGAGGCGCTGCCGCTGGCCGCCCGACACGTTCGTGCCGCCCTGGACGATCGGCGCCTCGAGCTGGTCCGGCATCTCCCGGACGAACTCGGCGCCCTGGGCGATCTCGAGCGCGCGCCACAGGTCCTCGTCGGTCGCCGACTGGTCGCCGTAGCGCAGGTTCGACGCGACGGTGCCGCTGAACAGGAACGCCTTCTGGGGGATGACGCCGATCCGGCCCCACAGCTCCTGGCGATCCAGGCTGCGGACATCCACCCCATCGATGAGCACCTGGCCGTCGGTCACGTCATAGAACCGCGGGAGCAGATTGATCAGTGTGCTCTTGCCGCTGCCGGTCGAGCCGACGATCGCCGTGGTCTCGCCCGGCCGCGCGTGGAACGAGATGTTGCGCAGGACCGGCTGCTCGGCGCCCGGGTACCCGAACGTGACGTCGCGGAACTCGATCTCGCCCCGCCGGGGCGGAGCGATCGGGGTCGGCGGGTCGCCGATCGACGGCTCCGTGTCCAGGACCTCGCGGATCCGGCCGGCGGAGACCGCCGCCCGCGGGACCATGACGAACATGATCACCGCGGTCATGATCGCGAACAGGATCTGCATGATGTACTGCAGGAACGCGGTCAGGTTGCCGATCGGCATCTGGCCGCTGTCCACCCGGTAGGCACCGAGCCAGATCACCGCCACCGAGCTCAGGTTCATGATCGCCATCAGCGCGGGGAGCGTGATCGCGAACAGGCGGTTGACGCGGAGCCCGGTCTGCATGAGGTCGAGGCTCGCCTCGTCGAACCGCTGCTCCTCGTGCTTCGTCCGGACGAAGGCACGGATGACCCGGACGCCCGCGAGCGTCTCCCTCATGACGAGGTTGATGCGGTCGATCTTGACCTGCATCGCCTGGAACAACGGGATCGCGCGGCTCATCACGAACCAGATGAGCGCGGCCATGATCGGGATGATCACGACCAGGATCAGCGTCAGCGGGCCGTCCTGGCGGTAGGCCATGATCACGCCGCCGATGGCGAGGATCGGCGCGCTGATCATCATGTTCAGGCCCATCAGCACGACCTGCTGGACCTGCTGGACGTCGTTCGTGTTGCGGGTGATGAGGGACGCCGCGCCGAACCGGTTGACCTCGACCTGGCCGAACGTCTCGACGCTCCGGAAGATCCCGCTCCGGACGTCGCGCCCGAAGCCCATCGCGATCTTCGCGCTGAAGAAGACGGCGATGATCGCGGCGATCATGAGGGCGAAGGTGACCGCGAGCATGAACGCGCCGGTCTGGATGATGTACGTCGTGTCGCCCTTGGCCACGCCGTTGTTGATGATCTCGGCGTTCAGCTCCGGCAGGTAGAGGTTCGCCACCGCCTGCACGAACAGGAGGACGAGGACGAGCGCGATCGGTAGCCGGTAGGGCGGCAGGTAGTCACGGAAGAGACGGATCATCGGACCGGCTCTGCAGGCGGGTCGTCGGCGCCGCCATGGAGCCTGGCGTGGAGGGCCTCGCGCCCGCGACGCATCCCGCGCAGCCCTGCGAGGAAGCCCTCGAGCTCGGCGTCGTCGAGCTCCTCGAGGATCGCCGTCAGCCGTTCCCTTCGCTCCGCCGCGATGGTGCCCAGCGTCTCGCGGCCGCCGTCGGCGAGCGCCACGCGCACGACGCGCCGGTCCTCGTCGTCGCGGAGCCGCTCCACCAGCCCGCGCTGCTCCATCCGATCGACGATGCCCGTGGCGCTCGCCTGGCTCACGTCCATCGCCTCGGCGAGCCGGGACATCGGCATCGGTCCCTCGCTGGACAGCGTGAACAGGACGTGGAGGTGGACGAGGCTCAGGGCGCCACCCGGCCACTTCCGGAGGTGGCGCATGAACTTCATCGGCTGGGAGGCATCGAGCTCGTCGAGCAGCTCGGCGGTGACGGCGGATCGGTCCATGAGGCTCTTTTGGCGAAGTAGATGGTCAACGGCGCGTGAAGCATACGCGCGGCGTGAAGTTGGTGTCCACTCCCCGCGCCGCGGCCGGATCATGCGCGGCCGGGCATGCGCAAGCTGCGCGCGGCCCGTGCAGGAATCGTGCGTGCGGGCTCGGGTCGCCGCCCCGCGCCGAGGGCGGCGAGCCGGTGGCCGATGGCGGCGGCCCGCCGCGTGTTAGCGGACGCTGACGCGGAGGTTCCCGTAGGGGATCAGCGGGACGCCCTCGCCTTCCTGGTATCCGCCGATCTGGATCCAGTACGTGGTGCCCGCCGTCGTCGGCACCGTCACGGCCGCCTGGAGCGACCGACCGACCGGCTCGAGCGGCGCGTCGTCGACGCAGCCCACCGTCGCCGACTCGTCCGGCACGCCCGCGTACACGGCGACCACCGTGTCGAAGTCGCTGCCGCCGGTATCGACCGTGATCGGCTGGCCCGTGCCGTTCACGCGGTACCAGACGGTGTGCTCGACCGGAACCGTGAACAGCGATCCCTCGCCGTCCTCGAACACCATGCACGGATAGCCCGTCTCGCTCGGCACCTGCGCGCCACGCGTGGAGGTGTTCGCCTTCGAGCCCGGCCGCAGCGTGATCGCCCCGCTTGGGAGGTCGTTGACGGGTGCCTTGCCGGACGGCTTGGGGCCGTTGGACGGCGTGAGGATCTCCTTGGACCGAAGCTGCCCGAGGACGCACGAGTCAAGGCTGAACGAGCCGAATGAGGTCGTGAGCGTGCCGTCCATGCCGACGACCGAGCCCGACACCCGGACCCGCAGGTTGCTGCTCCGCAGGACGTACGCGACGCCGGTCGGCGTCTCGTCAAGGGCGATGGCGGCAGACCCGGTTGCGCCGGTCGGCTCGCCGGTCTCGGGGTCGTACTCGTCGAGGGGGATCGTGATCGAGGGGCCCTCGACGATCGTCGCGCCGCTCGCCCCCAGCACGTCGCCGCTCGAGTCGACGACGAAGGCGTCGAGGAACAGGACCGTGCTGTCCTCGTCCAGCCCGAAGAACGCCTCGCCTGAGTCGCCCTCGTCGTTGATGAGCTCGCACGATCCGCCGTTCGAGGCGAACGTGCGGACCGAGGCGTGCGGCCGCGTGAAGAAGTTCTCGATGACGGCGTCGGATGCGCCGCAGTCGTTCGGGTCGAGCGTGACGGGGCTTCCACCCGGCAGCGTCAGCGTCCCGGCCACCGCGTAGAACGTCCCCGCGACGTCGGTCCGGTACTTGCTGTTCCCCTCCTTGCCGTTGTCGACGAAGTCGATCGGCGAGACCGGCTCGAGGGTCGCGGAGACGTGCGCCTCGCCCGACGGCAGGAGGGGGATCGTCACCGAGACCGCTGCGGGACCGAAGGTCATCACGACGGGCCGGTCGAAGTCGCGCTGCCACACGATGTCCGGGTTCTCGGGGTCCTCGGAATCCTCGGCGATGACGTCGAGGTACCCATCGGTGCCCCGGATGTCGGACAGGCTCGCGTAGAAGAAGGCCGTTCCATCGGGCGTGCCGACGCCATCGCAGCCGATGTCCTGGAGATGCTCGGTCTCCTTGAACGCGCGCGCGGCGGTCGCGCCGCCGGCCGTGCTCGCAAGGAGCAGGATCGCCGCGAGAAGCGCGAGGACGGATCGCATGACACCCCCTCACCGTGCGCCGTCCGAACCCTCCTCGGACGCGGCGCGAGCGGAACGCAAGGGTGGTCGCGGGCCGATCGCGATGCAATACCCGGCGGGAGTATTCGGGCGACGCGATTTTCGGACCCCGATCGACGACGCCTCAGGCGCGCCGCTGGGCCTTCCAGACCATCTCGCATGGCCAGCGCCGTGCCCATTCGTAGGGCATCCACGCGTAGCGCGTCGACGCGCCTTCGGGGATCTGCGGCTCCAGGAGCTCGAGGATCTCGAGGCCATGGGCGCGGAACAGGCGGACCCACTCCCCGGGCGGCAGGTGGAACTCGACCGACGATTCGCCGGGCCACCGGGTCCGACCCATGCCGAACTGGGGCCGCGCGAGCCGCTGCTCGTTCGGCGCGTCCGGGTCGTCGCCGCCGGGCGTCGTGAGGTAGGACAGCGTGTGGGTGGTCAGGACGTGGAGCCGCCCGCCCGGGCGGAGCAGGCGCGCAGCCTCGGGGACCCATCGCTCGGGATCCGCCCACAGGACCGCGCCGTACTCGCTGATGACGAGGTCGAACGAGGCGTCGGGGAGCGGGACGTCCTCGGCGCTCCCGAGGAGGAGCGGGAACTCGAGGCCGTGCTCGCGCTGCATCCGCGCCGCGGTCTCGAGCTGCTTGGGCGAGTTGTCCAGGCCGACGGGGCGGGCACCGCGGCGCGCGAGCCACGCCGAGACGTACGCCGTCCCGCAGCCGAGCTCGATCGCGTCGGCGCCGTCGAGCGGCAGGTCGAGCATCCCGAGCTGCGATTCCGGGATCCCGTACAGGCCCCACGTCTCGTGCCCCGGCTCGAGCGCCCACTCGCGCTCCGCCGCCGCGACGTACTCCGCCGCGTAGCCGTCCCACGCCTCGCGGTTCGCGGCGACGTGCTCGGGCAGCGTCGCGGGGGAGACGTCGGTCGGCTCGGGCACGTCAGCCGTGGCCGAGGTGAAGCTGGCGTGCGCGCAGCAGCAGGTCGATCGTCTCGGCGGTCACCGGGCGGAGGTCGATCTGGAGGGTGCCGATCCCCTCGTCTCGCCACGCATCGAATGCACGGGCGACGACGTCCGCGTCCGCCGGCAGCGGACCCGGCGCGCCCGGCCGGCCCGGGTCGGCAGTCTTCGTGTCGATCGTCACGCCGACCGTCAGCTCCAGCGTCGCCGGGTCGCGCCCCTCGGCCTCGCACGCCGCCTTGACGTCCGCGATGCGGCTCGCCGAGCGCTCGTCGGGGAAGCCGTACCACGCGGTGTTCCACAGGTCGGCGTGCCGCGCGGCCAGGCGGAGCATCCGCTCGCCCTTGGCCGCGATGAGGATCGGCATCTTGTCGCGCCGCGGCTTCGGCAGCAGCACCGCGTCCTCGACGTCATGGAACCGGCCGTGGAAGGTGACCCGCTCGCCGCGGGTGAGCGGCAGGATGATCTCGAGCGTCTCCTCGAACCGGCCGACGCGGTGGTCGTACGGGTAGCCGAAGGCGGTGTACTCCGGCTCGTGCCAGCCCGCGCCCAGCCCCAGGATCAGCCGGCCACCAGAGATCTCGTCGATCGTCGCGGCCATCTTCGCCGTCAGTGCCGGCGGCCGAAACCCCGTCCCCAGGACGATCGTTCCCAGCTCGGCGCGCCTGGTGGCGGCGGCCACGGCGGCGAGCAGCGTCGTCGCCTCGTGGATCCCGCCTTCCTCCTCGTCGGGGAAGCGGAAGATGAAGTGGTCGTAGAGCCAGAGGCTGTCGATGCCGCCGTCGTCCGCGCGCTGGGCGAGCGACTGGAGCGTGGGCCACGACCCGGCGCCCGGGCCGTCCGCGTCGCTCATGGGGAGCACGAGTCCGATCTTCATCGGGCCATGGTACGTGGCGCCGGACGCCGTTCCGGGTGCGGCGTCCGTGGTGCGGTGCGGTGCAATTGACGGCTGCTCGATGATCACGCCTGAGGATCAAACCTTGCGTCCGCTCGCGTCCCAGTCGATCGAGCGCCGCGTCCATGCTCGTCGCCTGCCACGAGAGGTCGCCACGTGCGTTCGCGCAAGCTCGCGCTCCTGATCGCCCCGGTCCTCCTGCTGTCGCTGCTGCCCGGTGTGGCGACGGCGGCCCAGCCGGATTCCAGGGCCGCCCATCACGCGAAGGTCATCAAGTACTGGACCAGTGAACGGATCAGGAACGCGAAGCCCCGCGACTTCGTGTTCGATCCGGCGAAGGGCACGTACAAGCCCGCCGCAAAGCCGCAGCCGCCGTCCGGCGGCGGGAACGTCACCGGCGCGTCCTGGACCGGCGGCGGCGACATCCTGAACGGCACCGGCCGCGTCCTGTTCACGCTCGGTGGCTCCGACTACATCTGCTCGGGGTCCGTGGTCCAGGACGGCAGCTCCGGACGGTCGGTCGTGCTCACCGCCGGCCACTGTGTCGCCGAGAACGACGGCAAGACGTTCGCGACCAACTGGATGTTCATCCCCTCGTTCGACACCGCGCCGACCTACACGTGCAGCCAGACGACGTACGGCTGCTGGGTGGCGGATGCCCTCTACGTCGATACGGCATTCACGAATGCCGGCGGCTTCAACGACCAGGCCGTCCAGCACGACTGGGCGTTCGCGGTCGTGAGCACGGGTGGCAAGTCCGGCACCGCCCAGCTCGACACCAGCGTCAAGGTCTCGTTCCCGATCGCGTTCAGCGGCGTGTCCACGGGCAATGTGCTGAGCGCCTTCGGCTATCCGGCTGCCGGCCGGTACAAGGGAAAGGACCTGACCTACTGCCGCGGTCCGATCGGCACGGACGCGAGCACCGGGAACACGACGTGGTCGATGGCCTGCAACATGACCGGCGGCTCGTCCGGCGGACCATGGGTGTCGACCACGAACACGACGACCTATGACGACGGCGTGACGACCCTCCGGTCCCTCAACTCGTACGGCTACTCCGGCGTCAGCAACATGTACGGCCCGAAGTTCAACTCCAACACCCAGGCAACCTTCAACGCGGCCAACACGCTGGCGAATGGCAGCTCGTCTATCCGGAAGATCGTGATCGCCCACTAGTCACTGCAATGCGTCCGGCGGTGCGAGCGAGCACCGAATGAGGCGGAGGGGTGCGGTCCGGGGGAATTGACCCGGGTGGCATCCTTCTCGTGCGGGGTATCCCGCGAGCACTCTTCGGAACGCTCATCGCGCTGCGAACGCGTTCGAACGGCCGGCACCACGCCGGCCGTTTCGATTCCCGGTCGGTAACGGCGTCGCGGCGTTCGTGCCCGACAATGGCGCCATGGCCGACGCCGCCGCCTCCAGCGCCACCGGACCCGATCGGCGCGCCCGGATCCTCGATCTCGCGAACATCATCGTCGCCGTTGCGGTGTGGGTCATCGTCGTGGCCGGCTCGAACCCGACCATCAACGTCAGCGACCCGTTCTCGGGCCAGCTCGTCACGGCGCAGGACGCGCGCTCCTACTACGGCCTGAATCTCGTCGACCTGTACGCCGGCCGCACCGACTGGAACTCGATCGGCGCGTATCCGTATTCACCGGCGTTCGCGACACTTGTCTATCCGCTCGACCTGCTGCCGTGGCCGTTGTTCGTCGGCGCCTGGACCGCGCTGCTCATCGGTGCGGTGTGGCTGCTCACCGGTCGCGAGCTGTTCCTGTTCGGGATGGTCGTGGGGGCGATGGAGATCGCCGGCGGCAACATCTCGCTCCTCCTTGCCCTTGCCATCGTGTGGGGCTTCCGCTGGCCGTGGACGTGGGCCTTCGTCCTGCTCACGAAGATCACGCCCGGGGTCGGGCTGCTGTGGTTCGCGCTGCGGCGCGAGTGGCGGTCGCTCGCCATCGCCCTGGGTGCGACGGGGGCGGTGGTCGCGGCGTCGTTCGTGCTGATGCCGCACAACTGGTTCGCGTGGGTCGACCTGCTGATCGCGAACTCGGGCAAGGGCGGGACATGGGCCTCGATCCCCATCCCGCTCTGGCTCCGCCTCCCGGCCGGCGTGCTGCTGATCGCCTGGGGCGCGCCGCGCAACCAGCGGTGGGTGGTCCCGGTGGGCTCGATGCTGGCGCTGCCCGCGCTGTGGTACGGGTCGCTGTCGATGCTCCTCGGCGTCATCCCGCTGACGACGCCCGACGAGCGGTCGCGCGCCTTGGCCCGCATGAAGGCCGCGATCGCAGCGCCCTTCGGGCGGTCCGCCCGCGCGTAGGGGCAGGCGGCCCGGCGGGGTTCCGGGATCAGGCCGCGCGCAACCCGCCGTCGGCCGCGCGCCTCGGGTCCCGGGACGCGACCCCGCGCAACCGCCGCGGGCGCCGCGCCGCTGGTTCCGATACAGCCCGCGCGCAACCGGCCGTCGGCCGCGCGCCGGAACGGCAGTCCGCTTCCTGGGGTCGACCTGTCCGGAACCGGCGTGGCGATCCGGCTCGCGACCGGATCACGGTCAATCAGCAGCCGGGAGCGTCGTTCGCCGGATTGTCGCTCAGGATCGGGGCGCGATCCGTCGTGATTCCGGAGCGGTAATCCGGCGCGAAGCCGGGGTGATGCCCCGATGAATGGGCGGCCGCTCTACTGACGTCATGCGATCACGGCTCCAGATCGAAGCCGACCGGCGTTCGGCGCAGCTGCGCACGTCCCTGGCCGCCGACCTGCGTCGCCTACGACAGGACGCGGGCCTGACCCTTGATTCCGTCGCGTCGGCCGCCGGCCTCGACCCGACGACGGTCTCGAAGCTCGAGTCGGGCGACTTCCGACCAAGTCTCGAGACGTACGTGCGCGTCGCGACGGCGCTCGGTGCGGACCTTCATGCCCGGCCATACCCGACGACCGGGCCGCCGATCCACGACCGGCACCAGTCGAGAATGGTCGAGGTCCTGCTCGCCGCGCTTCATCGTCGGTGGGAGCCGATGGCGGAGGTTGCCGTTCGGCGCCCGGCACGCGGGTTCATCGACCAGGTCCTGTTCGACCGCGACGCCGCACTGCTCGTCGCCACCGAGCTCGAGTCAGATCTCCGGCGGGTCGAGCAGCTGCTGCGATGGAGCGCGGAGAAGGCAGCGTCGCTCCAGTCGGCCGATGGCTGGCACCAGTGGGCTCGAGACGCTGACCCCGAGGTCTCGCGGTTGCTGATCGTTCGGCGAAGTCGGCGCAACCGGGCGATCGCCGACGATGCGAGGCGCCAGCTGCGGGAGGCGTATCCGGGCGATCCGCGTGACGCGCTCGACTCGCTGACGCGTGGGGCAGCGTGGCCCGGCGCGGCGATCGTCTGGGCTCGGCTGGAGACGGGTTTGCTGGTGCCGGACTGAGCCGGGTCGGCGGTCGTAGACAACGCGCCCCGTCGGATCACCGGAATGCCCATCCGGTCTTGAGGCGCGTTCTGCGTCGAGCCGGATCTTCAGTCCGGCACGCGACCGGAATGTGTCGTTCGGGGGTGCAACATCGCCTGCGACCGGACCGGCGTTCCGGGTTCCGACGGTGGATGCTCGAATTCCGGAATGCCAGTCCGCCGCGAGACCGCGTGGCGCGAACGCGTTGGCGCGGACGGCGTGACGCGAACGGCGCGTGGCGCGAATGCGTTGGCGCGGACGGCGTGACGCGAACGGCGCGTGGCGCGAATGCCGTGGCGCCAACGGCGCGGACGGCGCGTGGCGCGAACGCGTTGGCGCTGACGGAGTGACGCGAACGGCGCGTGGCGCGAATGCCGTGGCGCCGACGCGCGGACGGCGCGTGGCGCGAACGCGGGGCGCGGATGCCGACGCAGCGCGAACGCGGCGCGGAAGCCGACGCAGCGCGAACGCGGCCGCGGTACTGGGATCAGCTCGAGGCGATCACCGCGCCGAGGGCGTCCGCGAACGGGCCGAGGTTGGCGGCAGTGAAACCCGCCACGTTGATGCGGCCGCGCCCGACGACGTACACGGCGTGCTCATCGCGCAGCCGGGCGACCTGCTCGGTCGTGAGGCCGAGGAGCGCGAACATCCCGCGCTGCTCGGCGATGCCGGCCCAGTCGCCGGGGATGGACCGCGCCTCGAGCGCCGCGACGAGCGCCCGGCGGTTGTCCTTGATGCGGTTTCGCATGCCGGCGAGCTCGGCTTCCCAGCGGGGCCGCAGGTCGGCGTCGCCGAGGATCGTCCGGACGACGTCGGCCCCGTGCGCCGGGGGGTTCGAGTAGTTGACCCGCACCGCCGCCTTGACGTGCGACTGCACCGCGGCCGCGTCCTCCGCCGAACGCGCGACGACGATCATCGCGCCGACCCGCTCGGCGTACAGCGAGAACGTCTTCGAGAACGAGGTCGAGACGAGCAGCTCGACGCCCGGCCGGACGAGCTCCAGCAAACCTGCCGCGTCCTCGCGCAG
>DASSRG010000120.1:0-2277 GCA_035701885.1 Candidatus Limnocylindrales bacterium | reverse complement strand
AGGCCGGCGAGCAGGCCGCGTACGACGCCGGGGTCCCGGGCCTCCCGCCGGAGCTCATCAAGCTCCTCGGCCGGCTCAAGTACCGCACCAGCTACGGCCAGAACGTGCTCGTCCACAGCGTCGAGACGTCGCACCTGGCGGCCATCATGGCCGCGGAGCTCGGCCTGGACATCAACGCCGCCAAGATCGGTGGCCTGCTCCACGACATCGGCAAGGCCGTCGATCACGAGGTCGAGGGCCCGCACGCGGCGATCGGCGCGAGCATCGCCCAGAAGCACAACATGCCGTTCAAGGTGGTCAACGGGATCGCCGCGCACCACCAGGAGGTCGAGTTCGCCTGCCTCGAGGCGCCGATCGTCCTCGTCGCCGACGCGATCAGCGCGTCGCGGCCCGGTGCCCGGGGCGAGACGATGGAGACATACGTGAAGCGGCTCGAGGACCTCCAGGGCATCGCGGAGAGCTTCGCCGGCGTCGAGCGCTCGTTCGCCGTCCAGGCAGGCCGCGAGGTGCGCATCCTCGTCCGCCCGGACGAGATCGACGACCTCACGGCGACCCGTCTCGCCCGGGACATCGTGAAGAAGATCGAGGACAACCTGACCTACCCGGGCCAGATCAAGGTCACGGTCATCCGCGAGACGCGCGCCGTCGAGTACGCGAAGTAGTCGTCGGCCCGCGGGGGCCGGAGCCGTCGGCGCGGGCGGCGGCGATGGTAGCCTCGCCGCACGATGACCAGCTCGAATCCGCCCGATCACGACGCGAGCGCCGGCAGCCGGACGCGGCTCGGCAACCCGCCGAACGGCAATGCGCCGCGGCCGGCCGGGTCGTGCCGGATCCTGATGATCGGCGACGTCATCGGGAAGCCCGGCCGGGTCGCGATCGAGCGTGAGCTCGCGGGGCTCCGCGATGAGCGCGGCATCGACTTCGTCACGGCCAACGGCGAGAACGTCGCCGGCGGCATGGGCCTGACCAGCTCCACCGCTGAGGCGCTGTTCGCGGCCGGCGTCGACGTGATCACGTCCGGCAACCACATCTGGGACAAGCGCGAGATCTACCCGTTCCTCGACGCGAACGACCGGGTGCTGCGCCCGCTCAACTACGGGACGCACGAAGTCCCCGGGCGCGGCTGGGGCACGTACGAGGCGCTCGACGGGTCCGAGATCGCCGTCATCAACCTCCAGGGCCGGACGTACATGCAGCCGATCGAGAACCCGTTCACCGACGCCGACCGGCTGATGGACGAGGCGAGCGAGCCGCTGCCGCCGATCCGGCTCGTCGACTTCCACTGCGAGCTCACGAGCGAGAAGAACGCGCTCGGGCTGTACCTCGACGGGCGGGTCAGCGCCGTCGTGGGCACCCACACGCACATCGTCACCGGCGACGAGCGGATCCTGCCCAAGGGGACGGCGTATCTCACCGATCTCGGGATGACCGGCCCCGTGTGGAGCGTGATCGGCTTCAACCCCGAGACCGTCCTGCCGAGGTTCGTGAACGCGCTCCCGACCCGCTTCGAGGTGGGCGATGGACCCGTCGTCCTGAACGCGTGCCAGATCGACGTGGACCCGGCGACCGGCCGTGCGCTCCAGGTCGAGCGGATCCAGCGGCTGGTCGAGGTCTGATGGCGCGGACGGGCAGCGGCAGCGGCGGCTCCGCTCGCCACGCGCCGACGCCCGAGGATGACGAGCCGTTCATCCCGGGCGACGCCGTCGCGGACGTCCACGCGCACACGAGCCGCTCCGACGGCGTCCTGACGCCCGCCGAGCTCGTCCGCCAGGCGTACGACGCCGGTGTCCGGCTGTTCGCCATCGCGGACCACGACAACCTCGCCGGCTACCGCGAGCTGGTCGCGCGCGGCGCCGCGCCGCTCCCCGATGACCTGACGCTGGTCCCTGCGACCGAGATCAACGCCGTGACCCGCGGCCTGAACCTCGAGCTCACCGAGGGGGAGCTGCACATCCTCGGCATCGGCGTGGACCCCGACGACGAGGCGTTCGAGGAGGCGCTCGCGAACCAGCGCGCGGCCCGCCGGACACGCTTCCAGGCGACGGTCGAGCGGCTCCGCGAGATCGGGCTGCCGATCGACGCGCAGGTCGCCGACCTCGACCTGACCGCCGACGACGCGCTCGGACGACCCACCGTGGCGCGCGCCCTGATGGCGGCCGGGTTCGCGGAAAGCGTCGAAGACGCCTTTCGCAGGATCCTCGCCCACGGGCAACCCGGCTACGTGCCGCGGATCGGCCTCGGGCCGGTGGAGGCGATCCGCGCGATCCGCGCCGCGGG
>DASSRG010000119.1:0-2407 GCA_035701885.1 Candidatus Limnocylindrales bacterium | reverse complement strand
GTGGCTGGCGCGGGCCCGCCGGCTCCTCGACGACGCGGGCGCGGCCCCGGAGCGCGGCTGGCTTGCATTGCGGGAGGCATCGTTCGCGTTGCCCGAGAACGCAACGTTTGCCACAGAGCGTTGCGCAGAGGCGGAGGCGCTTGGCCGCCAGCTCGGGGACGTCGACTTGGAGATGACCGCGATGGCGCTCGGTGGCCTGGCGAGCGTGGGGCAGGGTGAGATAGCCACGGGGATGGCCCGCCTCGACGAGGCCACCGCGGCGGCAACGGCGGGCGAGATGCGGGACCCGATCGCGGTCGGCCTCTCGTGCTGCTACCTCATCTTTGCGTGCGAGCGCGTCCGCGACCTCGAACGCGCGGGGCAGTGGTGCGAGCGCCTGACGGGAATGGCGGCCGGATGGAACATCCGAGCGCTGCGCGCTGTCTGCCGGGCGCACTACGGGACGGTGCTCGTGCTGCGTGGCGAATGGGAGCGCGCCGAGGTGGAACTGACCGAGGCGGTGGCCGCGCTGGCCGTACGTCCCGGGGAGGCGGCCGACGCGCTGGCGCGGCTCGCCGAGCTGCGCCGTCGTCAGGGCCGCGCCGACGAGGCCGAAGCCCTCATCGGGCGGGCCGAGCACCACCCGCTGGCGGTGCTCTGCGCAGCGTCCCTGGCGCTCGAGCGCGGCGACCCGGCCGCGGCGGCCGACGGGGCCGCACGCTACCTCCGGCTCATGGGCGAGGCGCGGACCGAGCGTGCGCCCGGCCTGGAGCTCCTCGCGGAGGCACATGCGGAGTCCGGTCGCGGCGAGGAGGCATTCGAGGCGGCCCGGGAGCTCGAGGAGATCGCCCGGGCGGCGCGCACCGACCCGCTGCTCGGAGCAGCACGCCACGCCGCGGGGGCGTCGCTCGCAGCGACGGGAAGCTTCGACGGGGCGCGAGAGGCATTCGAGGACGCGGTCGAGCTCCTGGGACGTTCCGGCCTTCCCTTCGAGGGGGCCCGCGCCCGCGTGGGCCTGGCGCTCGCCCTCGGCGCCCTGGGTCGCGTCGACGCGGCACGACGTGAGCTCGGAGCGGCCCGCGAGCGTTTTGCCGCCCTCGGAGCCACGTCGGAGGCGCGCCGTGCGGCGGAGCTCGACCCCGGGCCGGTCCCGGCGGACGGCGGTCTCAGCGCGCGCGAGTCCGAGATCCTCGCGCTGGTCGCGGAGGGGCTCACCAACAGGCAGATCGCCGAGCGGCTGACGCTCAGCGAGCACACCGTCCATCGACACGTCGCGAACATCCTGGTCAAGCTGGATCTCTCGTCGCGCGCCGCCGCGGCGGCGTACGCGGCCCGCCGCGGCCTCGCGGGCTGACGGCTTTCGCTGGCCCGTCCGGGCCATCGCTCGGTTGGCCCGAACGGCCGAAGCCCGAGCGGGCCGTCCCGTCCATCTTGGGGGAAACCGGCCGTGACCGTCGCATCCGCGGCCGCCGAGAACCGACGGAGGAGGAGCCGTGACCGACACCGGAGTCATTCGCAGCCTGGCCAGGCGCTTCTCGGGGCGGCTCATCGTCCCGGCCGATCCCGACTACGACGCCGCCCGGGCGGTGTTCAACGCGATGATCGACCGGCACCCCGCGGTCATTGCACGCTGCGCGGGCACGGCCGACGTCGTCGCCGCAGTCGACTTCGCCCGCGAGCGCGGTCTCGTGCTCGCCATCCGGTCGGGTGGCCACAGCGTTGCCGGCCTCTGCGTGTGCGACGACGGCGTCGTGGTCGACCTCGCGGGCCTCGACGGCATCGAGATCGACCCGCTGGCCCGCATGGCCCGGGTCGGCGGGGGCGTCTTGTGGGGTGCGTTCGACGCCGCGGCGCAGCGGCACGGGCTGCACACCCCCGGCGGCCGGGTCACGACGACCGGGATCGGCGGATTCGCCACAGGAGGGGGCTACGGCTGGACGTCGTCCAGGCACGGCTTGACATGCGACAACCTGCTGTCCGCCGAGGTCGTGCTCGCGGACGGAACGGTCGTCACGGCGAGCGAGCGCGAGCACGAGGATCTCTTCTGGGGGATCCGCGGCGGCGGCGGCAACTTCGGGATCGTGACCGAGTTCGAGTTTCGGCTGCACGAGCTCGGCCCGACGGTGCTGGCGGGGCTCGCGCTCTGGCCGCTCGAGCGCGCGGATGAGGTCGTCCGCGGCTGGCGCGACCACGTGGCCGGCGCCCCCGACGAGCTCTCGAGCGCGTGCGTGGTGCTCACGGCGCCGCCCGAGCCGTTCGTGCCGGAGCAGCTCCGAGGGAGGCCGGTGCTCGGCATGGCCGCGCTGTACGTCGGCGATCCGGGCGAGGGGGTGGACGTCCTCCAGCCGCTCCGTGATCTCCGTCCCGAGGTCGATCTCGTCCAGCCGATGCCGTACACGGCGTTCCAGGCCGCCCTCGACCCCCTCGC
>DASSRG010000118.1:0-4524 GCA_035701885.1 Candidatus Limnocylindrales bacterium | reverse complement strand
GCCGCTTCGATGCCAATTCCTATCTCTACCTCACTCGGGCGATGGATATGTATGACCTCAGCCGCGACGGCGGCGAGGAGCAATGGCTGCGCAAGGCGAAGCGCCCGATGTTCTTCGCCGGCATTCGTAGCGACTGGCTCTTCCCGCCCGACGAGATCGAGGCGCTTTCGAAGCGCGCGGGCGCGATCGGCGTCGACACACGCTATGCCGAAATCGACTCGCCCGACGGGCACGACGCCTTTCTCAAGGAATGGGACCAGCTCACCGAAATGCTGCGCCCGTTCGTCCAACAATCGCTAGCCTGATCGAGGATTCGCGCTGAGCCATGAGATGGCTAACTCGCGCGAATCTGCGGTTCATGCTATAGAAGTCATGTTCGCCTGTTCGCGCATTCAGACGCGCATCAGCATCACCGAAAGGACGCGCACCACCCATGAGTGACGAGACGCCCAAGTACGGTTTCGAGACGTTGGCATTGCATGGCGGCCAGGTTCCCGATCCAACCACCGGATCGCGCGCCGTGCCGATCTACCAGACCACGTCCTACGTCTTCAACAGCACCGAGCACGCCGCCAATCTCTTTGGTCTGAAGGAGCTCGGCAACATTTACACCCGGATCATGAACCCGACCACGGCGGTCTTCGAGGAGCGGATCGCCGCGCTCGAGGGCGGCGTCGGCGCGCTCGCGCTGAGCTCCGGCCAGGCGGCCGAGACGCTCACGATCCTCAACCTCGCCCGCGCCGGCCAGAACATCGTCAGCTCCAGCAGCCTCTACGGCGGCACGTACAACCTGTTCCACTACACGCTGCCCAAGCTGGGCATCGAGGTCCGCTTCGTCGACGGCTCCGACCCGCGCAACTACGAAGCGGCGATCGACGAGAACACCCGCGCGCTGTACCTCGAGACGATCGGCAACCCGCGGCTCGACGTGGCGGACATCCCCGGTGTCGCGGCGGTCGGGCACAACGCGGGGGTTCCGCTGATCGTGGACAACACGTTCGCCCCGCTGATCAGCAAGCCGATCGCGCTCGGCGCGGACATCGTCATCCACTCGGCGACGAAGTGGATCGGCGGCCACGGCACGGTCATCGGCGGCGTGGTCGTGGACGGCGGCACGTTCGACTGGGCCGCGAGCCCCCGGTTCCACGAGGACTTCGTCGCGCCCGACCCGAGCTACCACGGGGTCAGCTACACCGAGGCGTTCGGGCCGCTCGCGTTCATCCTCAAGCTGCGCGTCCAGGGCCTCCGCGACATCGGCGCCGCGCTGTCACCGTTCAACGCGTGGCAGCTGATCCAGGGCCTCGAGACGCTGCCGCTGCGGATCGAGCGGCACAGCCAGAACGCGCTCGCGGTGGCGCAGTGGCTCCAGGACCGGCCGGAGGTCGAGTGGGTCAACTACCCGGGCCTCGCCGGCCACCCGAGCCACGAGGTCGCCAAGCGCGACCTCAAGGGCGGCTACGGCGGCATCATCACGTTCGGGATCAAGGGCGGCGTCGACGCCGGCCGGCGGCTGATCGACAGCGTGAAGCTGTTCAGCCTGCTCGCGAACGTCGGCGACGCGAAGAGCCTGATCATCCACCCGGCCTCCACGACCCACCAGCAGCTCTCGGACGAGGAGCAGGTGGCGAGCGGCGTGACGCCGGAGCTCATCCGCCTCTCGGTGGGCATCGAGCACATCGACGACATCCTCGCGGACCTCGGCCAGGCGCTCCGCGCCGCCACCGAGCCGTCGGCGCAGGGCGAGCTCGTGACGGCCTGACGTCCGCCATGGCACCAACGGGCACGCGGCGGCCCGGAGACGACCACCCGTCTTCGGCCGCCGACCCCTCGCTTGTCCCATCCGGCCGGCCGTCGCTCGGGGCCGGTCGGGTCGAGGCCGCCGCTCTCGGGGAGCTCTCCCTCGAGGCCGGCGGCCCTCGGCTGTCCGTCACGCTCGCCTACCGGCACGACGGGCCGGGGCCCGATGCGCCGCAGGTGCTCGTGGTCCACGCGCTGACCGGGTCCGCCGATGCCGCCGGCGACTGGTGGGAGCCGCTCATCGGGCCGGGACGCGCGCTCGACACCACCCGGGTCGGCGTGCTGTGCGCGAACCTGCTCGGCGGGCGGTATGGCTCGACCGGGCCGACATCGATCGATGCCGCGACCGGCGAGCCGTTCGGGCGCTCGTTTCCCCAGCCGTCGGCGCGCGACGAGGCTCGAGTGCTGTGGGCGCTCGCAGACACGCTTGGGATCGATCGGTTCGCGCTGGTCACCGGCGGCTCGCTGGGCGGGATGATCGCCCAGGAGGTCGCCCTGGATCGGCCCGACGCGGTCGATCACCTGCTGCCGATGGCCGCACCGGCCGCGACCGGCGCGATGGCAATCGCGTGGAACCACATCCAGCTCGAGGCGATCGACGCGCTCGGCGAGCGCGGCCTGGAGCTCGCGCGCCAGCTCGCGATGACCACCTACCGCTCGGAGGCCGACTTCGACGAGCGCTTCGCGCGGGGCCGCGAGGCCGACGGCCGGTTCTCGATCGCGTCCTACCTCGACCACCAGGGCCGCAAGCTCGTCGATCGCTTCGACCCCGACACGTACCGGGTCCTCGTCCGGATCATGGACGGTCATGACGTTGGGCGAGATCGGGGTGGGATCGTCACGGCGTATCGCGAGCTCGCTGCCGCGGGCGTCGGCGTGACCGGCGTCGGCATCCCGGGCGACATCCTCTACGGCCCCGACCAGGTGCATGCGCTCGTCGACGCCGCCACCGCGGCGGGCGCCGACGCCCGGTACCGCGAGATCCGGTCCACCAAGGGCCACGACGCGTTCCTCGTGGAGTGGGACCAGCTCACGGCAATCGTCGCGGAGGCACTCGAGGACGGGATCGGCCGCGGGCTCGCCGCCGGGACCGCCGAACCTGAACGGGTCGCCGGCGCCGCGTAGGACGTAACGGTCCCGGAACGGTGGCGTGGCATGCTGCCGCGCATGGGCTGGACGATCGAGGCGGTCCGCGAAACGACGGCCGAGCCGAGTGCCGTGTTCGCGCTCTACGCGGACCCGGACACGTGGAGCACGTGGGGGCACAACGCGACGTGGGCCCACTCCGACGGCCCACTCGTCCAGGGCGGCACCGTCCACGTCCGGGCGAACTACGGCAAGGTCTACCCGTGCCTGGTCCGCCGACTGGAGCCGGACAGCGCACTGGAGCTCGTCGTCCGGCCGCCAGGCATGACGATCGTCAACGGCTACGAGGTCGAGCCGTTGCCTGGGGGCGGGTCTCGAATCCGCCACAGCTTCGCGATCGAGGGTCCGATGGGCGCGTTCGCGCGGCTGATCGGGCTTGGCAGGGTGTACACGGGCAAGCTGGAGGCGGAGGTCGAGGCGGTATCGCGCCTGGCGGAGGGCGACCGCGAGGTGGACAACCGCGCAACGGCCGTGACCGCCGCCGAGCGCGCGCTGCACGGCGCGGAGCGGACGGTGGGCATCGGCGAGTGGGAGGAATGATGGCCGGCGGTTGATCGGCGTCTGTCACGCGACGCGCGCCGCCGCCCGTACACGGTGACGCCCGCGGTCGCGAGGATCGGCCCGGAGGTGACCCATGACCGACTCCCGTGACCGCATCAGTGGCCCGGCGCCCGCCGACGCGATGGACGATCCCGATTCGCAGACGTTCTTCGAGGGCCAGGCGCCGGTGGGTGACGCCGGCGGCGACGCGCTCGGGGACGGCTCCACGCCCAACGCGGGCTACACGGGCGGGCTTGCCGAGGGCACGCAGAGCGGCGCGGGCATGCGCCAGATCGTCGTCGACGAGGCGACCGAGCGCCGACGCGAGGGCACCGACGACGAGCCGCCGGCGAACCTCGCACAGCAGGACCAGTAGCACACGGGAGGCGGACGATGACGATGGCGAAGGAGCCGGCCGGCGAGGATCCCCGGCCGGTCACGCGCGATCCGGACCCGAACATGGGCGTCGAGACGCCGCCGGGCGCCAGCGACGACAGCCACACCGCGGCGCTGCAGGGCGCCGTCGGCGGCGGTGCCGCGGGCGGCAGCGCCGGCTACGCGAGTGGGCTCATGACCGGCAGCGAGGACAACATCGGGATCCGCGACATCCCGGACGAGGACGACGACGACGCGGACGGGGCGAGCATGACGCCCGGACCGCCGGACGGGGCGACGCCACCACCCGGCTGACGCGGCCCGAGGGGAACCTACGCGCCCTCGGGCGGCGGGAGCAGGAAGCGGTAGCCCAGCCGACGCTCGGTCTGGATGTACCGTGGGTGCTCGGGGTCGTCGCCGAGCTTGTCGCGCAGTCGCCGGATGTACACGCGAACGTAGTCCGTCTCGTCGACGTACTCGCGGCCCCAGACCTTGGCCAGCAGCGTCCCGTGCTGGAGGACGTGCCCCGCGTTGCGGACCAGGTGGTAGAGCAGCTTGTACTCGGTCGGGGTCAGGTCGAGGCGCTCGCCCCGGAGCCGGGCCTCCTGTCGCGCGAAGTCGACCTCGAGATCGCCGGACCGGAACGAGGGCGCGCGGCTGGCGGGA
>DASSRG010000117.1:0-8080 GCA_035701885.1 Candidatus Limnocylindrales bacterium | reverse complement strand
CGATCCCCGCCTCGCCGGTCAACCGCCTGCACGAGGACGCGTGGATTGACTCGCCACGTGAGTTCTCGCGAGGCGCGGGCGAGCCGCCGCTACTCGACGACAGCCTCCCAACGCCGAAAACGGCGTCGCCGCGCCCGAGCCGCTACCCTTCGCGGAGCGCGGCGACCGGATCGCGGCGCGCGACGGCGATCACCAGGAGGCGACCGTCGCCGGCACGCACGGAGCACCAGCCTTGACCGAATCGACCAAGCGACCCGCCGGGAGCACCACAACCGGCAAGTCGTCCAATCGCAAGACGTCCACGAGCCCCACCGGCACGCGCCGGTCGGGTCGCCGCGAGACGCCGCGCCGCCGCTACGACGAGCCGTCGACGCTCGAGCGATTCCGCACCCCGATCATCGTCGTGGTCGCGGCGATCGCGGTCATCGCGGTCAGCGCGTTCGTGTTCACGTCCGCGTCCCAGCCGGCCTACGCGTGCACGACGATCGACACCGTCCAGCCGTCCGTCGAGGGCGAGATCGGCCAGATCCAGCCTGACATGGGCAACCAGCACGTCAACGCGGGCGACAAGGTGACCTACCCGGTCTGCCCGCCGGCGTCCGGCAAGCACATCAACCGGACCGGCTTCGGGCCGCTGACCCCGCGCGTCTACGGCCCCGAGGACAACAGCCTGCCCAACGGCTGGGTGCACAACCTCGAGCACGGCGGCCTCGTGCTCCTCTATTCGTGCGACAAGGGCGCGTGCGACGACGCCTCGCTCAAGCAGCTCCAGGACTTCAGCGCCAACTTCCCGACCAGCGCGATCTGCCAGATTCCGCCGGGGGTCGTGGGACCGGTCGTCGCGAGGTTCGAGGAGATGCCGACGAAATACGCGGCGGTCATCTGGAACCGCGTCCTCTACATGGACGAGCTCGATCCGCAGCTGGTGTACGACTTCTTCCTGCAGTACGGCGAGCAGGTGACGCCGGACGGCCAGTGGATCACCCCGCCCGAGCCGCAGTGCAACCCGCCCTCCCCGGAGCCGAGCGCATCGGACGAGGCGAGCCCCAGCGCCGCGGCGAGCGAGAGCCCGTCCGCGGCGGCGAGCCCGGCGGCGAGCGGGAGCGCCGCCCCGAGCGTCGAGGCGAGCCCCAGCCCGTCCGCGAGCTAGCCGACCGATGCGGATCTACGCCTACGAGGACCGGTTCGGCGACGCCCGCTTCGGGGTGCTCGCCCGAGGCGGCCTCCTGACAGGCGCGCAGCTGGAGAAGAAGGGCGGCCTCGGGTCGAAGCCTGGCGGCCCGCTCACCCACCTGCCGGTCGACCATCACGTCCGGTATGTCGACGGCTGGGTGGATCGGGTGGCGCGCGCGACGCGCAAGGCGCTCAAGTCCAACGCGCCGATCCTGTCGGTCGACCGCCGACGACCCCTGCCCGTAATCGCGCCCGACAAGATCGTGTGCGTCGGCCTGAACTACGGCGACCACGTGGCCGAAGGCGGCCGCGGACAGGTCCCGGACCGCCCGCTGCTGTTCTCGAAGTTCGCGAACGCGGTCATCGGCGACGGCGACGCGATCGTCCGCCCCGAAGGCACGCACGCCCTCGACCTCGAGGTGGAGCTGGGCGTCGTCATCGGCAGCCGGGCTCGCCGCGTGGGCGAGGCCGATGCCCTCGCCCACGTCGCCGGCTACGTCGTCGCCAACGACATCAGCGCCCGCGACTGGCAGGGCAGCCCGCCGGCGCTGCGCGACGGCGAGAAGGGCGACGGCCAGTGGCTGCGGGCGAAGGGCAGCGACACGTTCCTGCCCATCGGGCCCGTCCTCGTCACGCCGGACGAGGTGGATCCCGCGGCCGGCCTCCGGCTCCGTAGCTGGCGTATCCCGACCGGCGGCGACGAGCCGGTCCTGATGCAGGACGGCAACACCTCGGACATGCTGTTCACCGTTCCCCAGCTGCTCAGCTTCATCTCGCGCCAAATCACGCTGGAGCCGGGCGACCTCGTGATCACCGGCACGCCGGCCGGTGTCGGCGTGTTCCGCGACCCCCCCGTCTTCCTCGAGCCGGGCGACCGCGTTCGGTGCGAGATCGAGGGCATCGGGACGGTGGAGAATCCGGTCGTCGACTGGACGGACGACCCGCGCCGCGACGACTGACCGCGGATCGACCGCGGGGAGAGGCGCCATGCTCGCGCTCGTGAAGACGGAGGCAGGCCCGGGGCTGGCGCTCCAGGACGTGCCGGTCCCCGTGTCAGGCATCAACGACGTCCTCATCCGCGTCCGCAAGACCGGGATCTGCGGCACCGACCTCCACATCGCCTCCTGGGACGCGTGGGCGGCCCGGACGATCAACCCGCCCCTCGTCGTGGGGCACGAGTTCGTGGGCGAGATCGTCGAGGTCGGCAGCAACGTCTACGACTTCGAGCCCGGTGACATCGTCTCGGGCGAGGGACACGTCACGTGCGGCGTGTGTCGCCACTGCCTCGCCGGGAGACGCCACCTGTGCGCCCATACCGACGGGCTCGGCGTCAACCGCGACGGCGCGTTCGCGGAGTACGTCGTCCTGCCCGTCAACAACGTGTGGCACCACTGGCCGGGGATCGCGGAGGACGTCGCCGCGATCTTCGACCCGTTCGGCAACGCGGTCCACACCGCGCTCGCGTTCCCCGTCCTGGGCGAGGACGTGCTCGTGTCCGGCGCCGGCCCGATCGGGCTGATGGCGACCGCGGTCGCGAAGCACGCGGGAGCCCGCTACCTCGTCGTCTCGGAGCCCAACCCCGTGCGGCGAGCGCTCGCGGAGCGGATGGGCGCCACCATCGCGATCGACCCGCGCGAGCGCTCGCTCCAGGACGTGGCGGCGGAGCTCGGCATGGTCGAGGGCTTCGATGTCGCGCTCGAGATGTCCGGCAACCCCGTGGCGCTGCGGAGCGCGCTGTCGTCCATGGCGCACGGCGGGGGCGTCGCGATTCTCGGCATCCCGACCGAGGAGATCCCGATCGACATCAACGAGATCGTGTTCAAGATGCTCACCGTGAAGGGCATCTACGGCCGGGAGATGTTCGAGACCTGGTACAAGATGTCGGTGATGCTCCAGTCGGGGCTCGACATCACGCCCGCGATCACGCATCGCTTCCCCTACGACCGGTTCGAGGAGGCGTTCGCCACCGCCCGCTCCGGCGACTCGGGCAAGGTCATCCTGGACTGGACGTCCCTGGCGGGGTGACCATGGCACTGCCGCCTTCGACGAGGAGCTGACGATGGGACCCGCCGCCCGCCCGAACCCGCTCGCGTTCCTCGACGAGGAGCTGGCCGCGCTGCGGGAGCGCAACCTGTACCGCCCGCTCACGGTCATGTCGTCGGCGCAGGGCCCGATCGTGTCCATCGACGACCGGCGGCTGATCAGCCTGTCCTCGAACGACTACCTCGGGCTCACGCATCACCCGCGGATGAAGCAGGCCGCGTTCGACGCGGTCGAGACGTACGGCGCGGGCTCCGGCGCGGTCCGGACGATCGCGGGCACGATGACCGTCCACGAGGAGCTGGAGCGGGACCTCGCGGCCTTCAAGCACACCGAGGCGGTCCTGACCTTCCAGAGCGGGTTCACCGCGAACACCGGTGTCATCCCCACGATCACCGGCGAGACCGACCTCATCGTCTCCGACGAGCTCAACCACGCCTCGATCATCGACGGCATGCGGCTGTCCAAGGCGCCGCGGAAGATCTTCCGCCACGCCGACGTCGCCCACCTCCGCGAGGTGCTCGAGGAGGCGACGACCAAGGGCCGCGACGGCGATGGGGCGCCGTACCGGCTGATCCTCGTCGTGACGGACGGCGTGTTCTCGATGGACGGGGACATCGCGCCCCTCGCGGGGATCGTGGAGGCGGCCGAGGCGTTCGGCGCGGCCGTGATGGTCGACGACGCGCACGCGAGCGGCGTGCTCGGCGAGGCGGGGCGGGGGACCGTCAACCACTTCGGGCTCGACGGACGGGTCGCGATCCAGGTCGGGACGCTGAGCAAGGCCGTGGGCGTCCTGGGCGGCTATGTGGCCGGCTCCCAGTCGCTGCGCGACATCCTCATCCAGCGGGCGCGGCCGTTCCTGTTCTCCACCAGCCACCCGCCGAGCGTCGCCGCATCGTGCATCGAGGCGCTGCGGATCATGCAGGACGAGCCGGAGCTCCACGAGCGGCTGTGGGCGAACACCCGCCGGTTCAAGGCGGAGCTCACCCGTCTCGGCTTCAACACCGGGGTCAGCGAGACGCCGATCACCCCGGTCATCCTCGGCGACTCGGAGCTGACCATCCGGTTCTCCAACCGGCTCCTCGACGAGGGCGTGTTCGCGACGTCGGTCGTGTTCCCGACCGTCGCCCTGGACCGCGCGCGGATCCGGACGATCGTGACCGCCGCCCACACCGAGGAGCTCCTCGATCGGGCGCTGGGCGCCTTCGACACCGTGGGCCGCGAGCTCGGCGTCATCGGCGGGTGAGCGCCACCCATCTCGGACATCCCGACCCCGCCGACACCCGCGAGCGCGCCGACGTCGAGCGCGACGTGTTCAAGGCGGGGCTCGCGGCGGGGCTCGGCGACTCGCGCGACCTGCCCCTGGACTCACACCTCCACACGGTCCGTTCGCCGGACGCGAACGCGATGCTCGAGGCGTACTGTGCGCTCGCCGTGGAGCGCGGCATCGCCGAGCTCGCGATCACCGACCATGTCGACTTCGACCCGACGATGCCGGCGTATGGATTCGCCTCATTCGAGGACCGGGAGCGGGACGTCCGGGAGGCGGCGGCACGCTGGGCCGACCGAGGCGTCGCGATCCGGTTCGGCGTCGAGGTCACGTACGAGCGCGCGTACGAGGACGAGATCCGGGGCTGGCTCCGGCGCCACCCGCACGACTACGTCATCGGCAGCGTCCACATCAGCGCGGTGTCCCCGTACAAGGCGTCCAACGTCCGGTCGTTCGTCACGGGCCGCCGGCTGCCGGACATCGTCGCCCCCTACTTCGACGAGGTCATCGGCGCTGCACGGTCCGGTCTGTTCGACACCCTCGGCCACCTCGACTTCGTGAAGCGCTACCTCGTCCCGCACGTGATGCCCGCCGAGCTCGCGGCCGCACCGGAGCTGTACGAGCCGGTGCTCGCCGCGCTGATCGAGACCGGGACGGCGCTCGAGGTGAACGCCTCCGGGCTGCGTCAGCTGCCCCGCGAGACGTACCCGGCGCCGCACATCGTCGCCCGGTACCGCGAGCTGGGGGGCGCACACGTGACCATCGGCAGCGACGCGCATCGGACAGAGTGGTTCGCATACGGCCTCGCGGAGGCGTATCGTCACGCGACGCGCGCGGGGTACGACGCGCTCAGCTTCCGGCGAGGGGCCGATCGAGTGGCGATCAGCATCCCCTGAGGGAGGTTGCACGAGGGCATCGGGCCCTAACACGGGGGAACGCTGATCGTTATGACGGTCGACGACGAGGCGATCGAACGCCTCGTGGAAGCGGCAAAGGATGGCGACCCGGAGGCATTCGGAGCGCTGTTCGACCACTTCTACGGGCCGGTCTATCGCTACGTTGCCGCCCGCGTCGGCCGCCCGAGCGACGCGGAGGACCTGGCGCAGCTCGTCTTCGTCAAGGCCCTGGAGGCGTTGCCGCGGTATGAGCTGCGGGGCGTGCCGTTCGGGGGCTGGCTGTTCAGGCTGGCCAGGAATGTCGTCATCGATCACGTTCGGACCCGCCGGGAGCACGTGACCCTCGACGTCGTCGTCCAGCAGTCGGACGAGGACGGGGGGCCCGACGAGCTCGCAGCCATCCGACAGGAACTGGACAGCGTCGCGCATGCGCTGCGGCGCCTCACGCCCGAGCAGCGTGAGGCGATCCAGCTGCGCTTCTTCGCCGGGCTGTCCGCCAGGGAAGCGGCGGTTGCGATGGGCCGCCAGGAAGGGACCGTCCGCGGTCTGCAGTTCCGCGCCATCGCCGCGCTCCGACGCGAGCTGGGCGTCGCGCCCGACCTCGACGAGCTGGGCCGGGTCTCGGGGACGACCCGATGAACGAGGACTGGATGACCGAACTGGAACCCCGCGCGGGCGAAGAGCTCGAGCGGACGCTGGACCGCTACGTGCGGCTGCGGCTCGACCCGAGCCCCGGCCAGGCGAAGCGCGCCCGCAGCGCGGTCATGGAGGCGGCCTGGCGCCAGAAGCTCGAGGGCCGTCACGCGGCCGCGGCGCTGCTCGCGGAGGACCTGGAGCCCTCCGTCTCCGCCGCCTCGCTCACCGTCCTGCCGGCGTCCCGGGGCGCGTCCGGCCGCGCCGCCCAGACCCATGACCCCGCCCCGTTCGCCGGCTGGGGCCCGCGGCGGTTCGGCGTCTCGTTCGCCGCGGCCGTGCTGGCCGGGCTGATGGTCGGCTCGTCCGTGTTCGCCGCGTCACGCGCCGGCGGGCCGCTGTACGGCACCCGGCTGGCGCTCGAGGAGCTGACGCTGCCGACGAACGCGCAGGCGCGCCTCGAGGCGGAGCTGGGGCTCGCGCAGGGGCGCCTCGCGGAGATCGTGGAGGGCGTCAGCAAGGGCGACCAGCAGGCCGCTGCCGCCGCGCTCACTGCATACCTGGCCACGCTCGATGACCTCGGCGACTCCACCGGCGGCCCGGCCGAGCGGGCGCTGGACGCGATCTCGAAGCACCAGGCCGTCCTGGAGGAGGTCCTCGGCAAGGCGCCGGAGCAGGCGCGCACCGGGCTGGAGAACGCGCTCCTGATGAGCGGCAAGGTGATCGAGCGGCTCGACGCGGCCGCCGGCCCCGTCGGCGCCGGCGCGGGGAACGGCAAGGGCTCGGGGTCCGGGAAGGGTGGCGCCCCCGGGTCCGCGGGCGGTGCCGGTGCCGGTGCCGGCGGCGGGAGCGGAACGGGATCGGGCTCGGGCAGCTCCGGTGGCGGGGGAGCGGGCGGCAACAACGGCAGCGGGCCGGGCGCGAACAGCGGCAACGGCCCCGGCTCCAACAGCGGCAACGGGCCGGGCACCAACAACGGTGGCAAGCCGGCCACGACACCGAGGCCGGCAGCGACGCCGAGGCCGACCCCGAAGCCGAAGCCGACCAAGGCGCCGACGCCGGCGCCGGAGACGACCCCAACGGAGCAGGATTCGACGCCGACCGATGGCGCCTCGAGCCCCGGCGACGGCCCGGCCGGGGGCAACGAGCACTAGCCCGTCCTCGACGGCCCCACGGCCGCCGATTGCGCGGCGTACCCTCCACCGACACGCAGGAGGGATGGATGCGGCTCACGGTCCTCGGTGCGGGCCCGGCGTACACCGATCGGCCCGGCGCGACCGGCGCGAGCTACCTCGTGTCGCTCGACGACACCCACGTCCTGCTCGACCTCGGTCAGGGTTCGCTGCCACGGCTGTTCTCGGCTATCCCCCCGACCGACCTCGCGGCGGTCGTCATCAGCCACCTCCACCCGGATCATTTCATCGACCTCGTGGCGCTGCGCCACTACCTGCGCTGGGAGTTCGACCCGCCGCGGCGGGTCCGGGTGCTGGGGCCGGCGGGGCTCGCCGAACGCCTGGACGCGCTCCACGGCGAGCCGGGGTTCGCGGCGCAGGCGCTCGACGCCGAGGTGCTGGGCACGGGCGAGCGGGACATCGGCGCGCTCCGCGTGAAGGCTGCCCTGGTCCAGCACACGGACGAGAGCTACGGCATCCGCGTCGCGCCGGCGGGCGGTGGGCCGGGCCTGGTCTACAGCGGGGACTGCGGCCGCGCCACCGACCTCGCCCCGCTCCTTCAGCCGGGTGATGCGCTGCTCAGCGAGGTGTCGTACGGCCCGGGGCCGGTGGAGCCCGGCGTCCCCCACCTCGACGGTCCCGCGGTGGGGTCGGTAGCCGCGAGCGGCGCGGCGGGGCGCGTGCTGCTCACCCACATCCAGATGGGCTACGACCCGGACGAGACGGTCCGCTCGGTCCGGGCCCGCTACGACGGCTCCGTGGAGTTCGTGTGGCCCGGCAGCGTGGTGGAGCTGGCCGGCTGATCGGGCGCTCACCGACGCGCGACACGGTGAGGCCCGGGCACGACGCTCGCACCCGGGCCTCTGATCGCCAGTCGGGGACAGCGACCGTCTACC
>DASSRG010000116.1:0-4293 GCA_035701885.1 Candidatus Limnocylindrales bacterium | reverse complement strand
GCCTCGGTGTCGGCCAGATCCTGGTCGTCCTCGTGGAGCGACCCCGAGGCGGGCGACGTCGCCTCGCCCTCGACGTCCAGGAGATACCCGATGCCCTGGAACGTGCGGATCCGGCCCGGCTCGCCCGGCTTCGCGCCCAGCTTGCGGCGGACGCGCGATACCCAGACGCGGAGGTACTGGAGGTCGTCGCGGTATTCGGGGCCCCAGACCTTGGTCAGGAGCTCGGTGTGGAGGACGACCTTGCCGGCGTTGGCCGCCAGGTGCTGGAGCAGCAGCCACTCGGTGCGGGAGAGCTGGACCAGCTCACCGCCGCGGGTGACCATCCGCCGCTCGAGATCGATCTCCACGTCGTCGAAGCGGATGACGCCGGCGCCGGGCTGGGCGCCCGAGGACCGCCGGATGACGGCGCGGACGCGGGCCGCGAGCTCGTCCGGGTGGAAGGGCTTCGCGATGTAGTCGTCAGCCCCGAGGTCGAGGCCCTTCGCCTTGTCGGCGGTGGAGCCCTTCGCGGTGAGCAGGATCACGGGCACCGGCCGGCGCTCGCGCAGCTGCCGCATCACCTCGATCCCGTCGAGGTCCGGCATGACGATGTCCAGCAGGACGATGTCGGGGCGGACCTCCTCGGCCTTTGCCAGCGCGTCCTCGCCGCCATTGGCGGTCACGACGCGGAAGCCCTCCTCCGAGAGCGCGATGCTCACGAGCTTCGTGATGCGCGGTTCGTCGTCTGCGACGAGGACCAGCGGTTGGGTGCTCATGCCTCTCACCTCCCAATCGGTGTGAGTGTGCGCCCCGGCGACAAGCCGGGGCGCGTGGATGGCGTTGGATCGACGCCGGTTCGCCGGTTCCCCTTCGACGGCCGCGTCGGTCGATCAGCCGGGTTCGGCAGATCAGCTCGAGGCCGGCTCGCCGGAGGGCAGGTCGACGTTGACGTTGATGTCCGTGCCGCTGTTGCTTGTCGAGCCCCCGAACGTGCCCTGGCCGGGGCCGAACGCGAAGTACCAGAAGCCGACGAGGAGCGCGAGGATGACGATGACACCGAGGATGGCGCCGACGCCGCTGCCGCGGTCCTCGACGATGACGTCGTGATGGTCGTGATCGCTGGTCATGGTGGTGGTTCCGTCCTTCTCGTGCCGACCTGCTTCGGGCCCGGAGTCGGGTCGGCGGATGCCGTCAGCCTGCCCGTCGACCGATGCCACCCACCCGGGTGCCACATTGCAGAACCGATACACGCACATAACAGTTTCCGACGACCCACACGAGGTGACCGGCAACGGACGCGTGAGCCGCCGGGCCCGCAGGGCCGCCAGAGGCCAGCGGCCGTCCCCGCCGCAGCCGCTTCCCATCGGGGCTACGCTGTAGCCGTTCCCTCGGGCGCAACGCCCACGCTTCGACCGGAGCCCCGATGACCACCGTCGACGACTTCAAGCACCAGCTCCCCGACATCGACGAGCACGAGACCCAGGACTGGCTCGATTCCCTCGACCAGGTGCTCGACCAGGAGGGGGAGAACCGCGCGCGATTCCTGATGTACAAGCTCCTCAAGCGCGCCCGCCAGCGGCACGTGGGGCTGCCGAGCCTGACCCAGACCCGGTACATCAACACGATCAGCCCCGAGCAGGAGCCGTACTTCCCCGGCGACGAGGTGCTGGAGCGCCGCATCCGCCGGCTGATCCGCTGGAACGCGGTCGCGATGGTCCTTCGCGCGAACAACCGGTTCTCGGGCATCGGCGGCCACCTCGCGACATACGCCTCGGCCGCCAGCCTGTACGAGGTCGGCTTCAATCACTTCTTCCGGGGCAAGGACCACCCGGGCGGCGGCGACCAGATCTACTTCCAGGGCCACGCCGCGCCGGGCATCTACTCGCGGGCGTTCCTCGAGGGCCGGTTGACGGAGGAGCACCTCGACCACTTCCGCCGCGAGACCGGCGGCAAGGGCCTGAGCTCGTACCCGCATCCGCGGCTGATGCCGGACTTCTGGGAGTTCCCGACGGTCTCGATGGGCCTCGGCCCGCTTGCCGCGGTGTACCAGGCGCGGTTCAACCGCTACCTCCACAACCGAGGCATCAAGGACACGAGCCAGCAGCGCGTGTGGGCGTTCCTCGGCGACGGCGAGATGGACGAGCCCGAATCGATCGCGGGCATCTCGCTCGCGGCCCGCGACGGCCTCGACAACCTGACCTTCGTCATCAACTGCAACCTGCAGCGGCTGGACGGCCCGGTCCGCGGCAACGGCAAGATCATCCAGGAGCTGGAGGGCCTGTTCCGGGGCGCCGGCTGGAACGTGATCAAGGTCGTCTGGGGCCGGGAGTGGGACGAGCTCCTCGCCCGCGACGTCGACGGCGTCCTGCTCGAGAAGATGAACACGACGGTCGACGGCGAGTTCCAGAAGATGTCCGTGTCGACCACGGGGGCCTACGTCCGGGAGCACTTCTTCGGGCCGGACCCGCGGCTGCGCAGGATGGTCGAGCACCTGTCCGATGACCAGCTGCTCAAGCTCCGCCGCGGCGGCCACGACTACCGCAAGATCTACGCCGCCTACCTGGCCGCGACCGAGTTCACTGGCGCACCCACCGTGATCCTCGCCAAGACCGTCAAGGGCTGGACCCTCGGCCGCGGCGTCGAGGCGCGCAACATCACCCACCAGGCGAAGAAGCTGTCCGAGGACGAGCTGCGAGTCTTCCGCGACCGGCTGGAGCTCCCGATCCCCGACGAGCAGCTGAAGGACGCGCCGTACTTCCACCCGGGTCCCGACTCGGAGGAGGTGCAGTACATGCTCCAGCGCCGGCAGGCGCTGGGCGGACCGCTGCCGCGCCGGGTCGTCCGGTCGCAGCCGCTGCCCGTGATCGGCGACGCCGTCGACAAGGAGTTCGACGCCGGCAGCCCGACGGCCGTGTCCACGACGATGGTGTTCACGCGCCTGCTCCGGAACCTCATCCGCGACCCGCAGGTCGGCAAGCGAATCGTCCCGATCATCCCGGACGAGGCGCGGACATTCGGCATGGACCCCCTGTTCAAGGAGGTCGGGATCTACGCCTCGGGCGGCCAGCACTACGACCCGGTCGACTCCGATCTCGTCCTCAGCTACCGCGAGGCGAAGGACGGCCAGGTGCTGGAGGAGGGGATCACCGAGGCGGGCTCGATGGCGAGCCTCCAGGCCGCCGGAACGTCGTACGCGACGCATGGCGAACCGGTGATCCCGTTCTACATCTTCTACTCGATGTTCGGCTTCCAGCGGACGGGCGACCAGGTGTGGGCGTTCGGGGACCAGCGCGGGCGGGGCTTCATGATCGGTGCCACCGCCGGCCGGACCACCCTTGCCGGCGAGGGCCTCCAGCACGACGACGGGCACTCCCAGGTGCTCGCTTCGACCGTTCCGGTGGTCCGCGCATATGACCCGGCGTATGCGTATGAGCTCGCCGCGATCGTGCGGGAAGGCATCACCCGCATGTACACCGACGGCGAGGACGTCTTCTACTACGTCACCGTCTACAACGAGAACTATCCGCAGGCGCCGAAGCCCGAGGGCGCCGACGAGGGCATCGTCAAGGGCATCTACCGCTTCGCGGCCGCGCCGGACATCAAGGATTCCAAGGGCCGCGTCCGGCTCGTGGGGTCCGGGTCGATCCTCCAGCAGGTCATCGCGGCGCGCGACCTCCTGGCGGAGCGTGGCATCGCGGCCGAGATCTACTCCGCGACCTCGTTCCAGCAGCTCCGCCACGAGGCGCTCCAGGCGGAGCGGTGGAACCAGCTCAACCCGGACAAGCCCGCGCGCGTGCCGTACGTGGAGCAGGTGCTCGGCCAGGACGGCGGCCCGATCGTCGTCGCGACCGACTGGATCAAGACCCTGCCCGACATGATCGCCCGCTGGATGAAGGCGCCGTACCTCGTGCTGGGCACGGACGGCTACGGGCGGAGCGACACCCGCGAGAACCTGCGGGCGTGGTTCGGGATCGACGCGCCGCACATCGCGGCAGCCGCCTACACGGGTCTCGTCCAGTGCGGCGAGCTCGAGCCGAAGGCAGCGGCGAAGGCCATCAAGGAGCTGGGCGTCGACCCGGCGAGCCCCGATCCGCTGACGGCCTGACGGCGGCGCCCCGGTTCGGCGGCCCGCGCCACCGCCCGCGGCGGGTGTCTCCCGCGCCGCGCCCGCCCGGGCGTGCTCGCGAGGTCTTCGTCGAGTCGCTGCGGCTGGGCCTGACCTCGTTCGGCGGGCCGATCGCGCACCTCGGCTACCAGCGCCGGGCGTTCGTGGAACGGCTCGCGTGGGTGGACGAGGAGACGTTCGCGGCGCTC
>DASSRG010000115.1:0-2944 GCA_035701885.1 Candidatus Limnocylindrales bacterium | reverse complement strand
GGGTTGGTCACGAAGTACGCCGAGATGTAGCCCCGGTCGAACTGCATGCCCTCGGTGTATTCCTTCTCGAGGCCGAGGGACTGGCCCTCCTCGACGGTGATGACGCCGTCCTTGCCGACCTTGTCCATCACCTCGGCGATGATCTCGCCGACCTCCGGATCGGCGGCCGAGATCGCGGCCACGGCCGAGATCTGCTCGCGGCTGTCGACCGGGCGGGCCTGCTTCTTGATCTCGTCGACGACGGCCTCGACGGCCGCCTCGATGCCGCGCTTGACGACCATCGGGTTGGCCCCGGCGGTCACGACGCGCAGGCCCTCGGCGACCATCGCCTGGCCCAGGACGACCGCGGTGGTGGTGCCGTCGCCGGCGACATCGTCGGTCTTGGTCGCGACCTCCTTGAGGAGCTGCGCGCCCATGTTCTCGAACGGATCGTCGAGCTCGATGTCGCGCGCGATGGTCACGCCGTCATTGGTGATCGTGGGGGCGCCGAACTTCTTGTCGAGCACGACGTTCCGGCCCTTGGGGCCGATCGTCACGCGGACCGCGTCGGCGAGGCGGTCGATCCCCTTCTTCAGGGAGCGACGAGCTGTCTCGTCGAAGATGAGCTGCTTGGCCAAGGTGGGATGTCCTCCGGTTGGGCTTCAGGGTGGAGCGGTCGATGGGACGCCGGAACGGCGCCCGGCCCTCAGGCCTCGACGACCGCGAGGATGTCCTTCTGGCTGAGGATCAGCAGGTCGTCGGTGTCGACCTTGAACTCGGTCCCCGCGTACTTTGCGTACAGGACCTTGTCGCCCACGGCGACGTCGATCGCCTCGCGCGACCCGTCGTCGAGGATCTTGCCCGGGCCGATGGCCAGGACCTCGCCCTCCTGGGGCTTCTCCTTCGCGGTGTCCGGCAGGACGATGCCCGACTTCGTCATCTCCTCACGCGGGGTGGGCTTGATGACGACGCGGTCGCCCAGCGGGCGGAGCTTCGTCGAAGAGGCGGTCGCCAAGGTGCATTCCTCCTCTGACGGCCGCGTTCGGCCGTCGATGGCGTGACTGGTGTTCGGCCCGCGGCGCGGATCGGCGCCCCGTGACCGATTGATCCTCCATCGAGCGCATCGCCAGCGTCGCGTCCGGGTCCCGTGCCTGTGCCGGCTCCTCCGCGGAGGCTTCCGGCCGGGTCCGCTGGGCTGCGTCCCGCTGGTTTAGCACTCTCCCTATGAGAGTGCCAGAACCGTACCCAATGGGCGCCGGTGTGTCAACCGAAAACGCGCACCGGCGCACACGCAGAACGGCCCGCCCCGCGAGCGCGAGACGGGCCGTCCAGGTGTCCTCCTCGCGGGCGTTGCCCGCGGGCGCTACTTGATCACGGCGAACGCGTCGATGTCGGCCCGGGTTCGCCCGGTCCCGCCATAGTTCTCGATCCGGATGGTGTGTGCGCCGCTCGTGGGCCAGGACTTGGCGTACAGCGAGCGACGGTAGGACGCGCTCGACGAGTAGAGGTCGAGCAGGCCGACGAGCGTGTTGTCGATGTAGATGCGCACCAGGCCGCGCGACTTGGCGGTCGTGGTGATGAAGGCGACGCTGCTGCCGGTGAACGCGTAGGTCGCCGTCTCGTTGTCGGTCTGGGTCGCGTAGCGGACCGAGCCGCCGGAGTACGAGGACGAGCTGGCGGTCGTCCACGAGCCGCCGTAGGTCACCGACGCGCTGGTGTTCTGGACGAGGCGGGGCTTGAGGGTCGGGCTGGTCGCGTAGGAACCGGTGTTCCCGTCACGGTCGACCGCCCTGACCCGGAACCGGTAGTCCGAGCCGTTGGCGAGCGTGATCGTCTTCGAGGTGCCGGTCAGCGACGAGCTGATCGTGCTGAACGAGCCACCGTTGATGCTCTGCTGCAGCTGGTAGCGGGCAATGCCCACGCCGCTGCCGTCGGCGCCGGTCCACCGGATGACGGCACGCATCCCGGTCCCGGACAGGTTCGTCCCGCTGCGGAGCTGGACCACCGGCGCGGTGGTCGTGGGCTTGGTCCGATCGCGCTCGACCGCGCCGATGTCGCACGGCGAGCCGCGGACCTGGCCCCGCTGGTCGAGCGGGCTGGTCGCGTCGCAGACCGTCTGGTTGCCGTGGTCGAGGGCGGCCGTCGCGGTGGACAGCAGCTTGACGGTCCTGGTCGGACCGCCGTTGGCCTGGAGGCCCGCCGGGTCGAGCAGACCGGTGATCGACCCGCCGATGATGTTGCTGACCGAGTTGTCGATCGCGTTCGTCGACGTGTTGCCCTTCGTGTTGCCGGCCACGATCGAGTTCTGCACGTCCGTGCTGGCGGCCGCGTCCGCGTGGATCCCCCCCGTCGACGTGGTGGCACTGTTGAGGGCGACCGTCGAGCCGTAGAGGCTCATCGCGCTGCTCGGCTGGGCGTACACCGCCCCGCCCGTCGT
The DNA here is from genome assembly GCA_035701885.1 of Candidatus Limnocylindrales bacterium. Taxonomy (GTDB): domain Bacteria; phylum Chloroflexota; class Limnocylindria; order Limnocylindrales; family CSP1-4; genus CAIXZV01. The sequence goes on along the minus strand of DASSRG010000115.1, from coordinate 528 downwards.
CGTCGCCGAGTTCTTCGCGATCGTCGACGTATGGACCGCGGCGATCGCGCTGCTGCTGATGTACAGCCCGCCGCCGTAGGGGGCGGTGTTGCCGCTGACCGTGGAGGTGGTCACCGACGCGTACCCGTTGCCCTGGAGGTGGATGCCGCCGCCCGACGTCGTGGCGGTGTTGCCGCTGATGGTGGAGTCGACCACGTAGAGGTCGCCGCCACCGCCGACGATGATCCCGCCGCCCTGCTGGGCGCGGCTGTTGCTGACGGTCGACTTCTCGAGATAGACCACGCCGCTGCCGCCGACGAAGAACGCACCGCCGTAGAGCGCGCGGCCGTTGGTGAACACCAGCTGCTTGAGGTGGATCGGGTTCGCGTTGGCGATGAAGAACGAGCTGCCCCCCTGGCCGTTCAGGGTGATCTTGCCGGCGCCGTCGATGGTCAGCGGCTGCGTGATGTCGGGCAGCCGGGTGGTGAAGATCGTGCCGCTCACGGTGAACGTGATGACGTCCGTGCCGGACCCGGCGGCGCACTCGCC
>DASSRG010000114.1:0-8031 GCA_035701885.1 Candidatus Limnocylindrales bacterium | reverse complement strand
ATGTGCTGCATCTTCGCCGCGCTGTTCGCGCTCGGGCCGCGCGCCGCGATCTTCATCTGGTGGCTCATCGAGCCGCTGCGCTGGCAGGCCGCCTTCGACACCGTCATCTGGCCGATCGTCGGGTTCTTCATCCTGCCCTGGACGACGCTGATGTGGCTCGTCGTCGCCCCCGGCGGGATCGACGGGTTCGACTGGGTGTGGATCACGATCGCCGTGGCGATGGACGTCTTCAGCTGGTTCGGCGGCGCGTACAGCAACCGCGGCCGGATGCAGACGGCCGGGTGATGGCGGGCGGTCCGCGCTAGCGGTCCTGACCGTCGCGGGTGGCCGGCGCGAGGTACGCCTCGTCCGGCACCTGCTCGCCCCACTCCGTCTCGGCGCCGTCGTCGCCCGCCTCGAACAGCGCGAGGTGGGTCATGAACCGGTCCGGCGCGGCGCCGTGCCAGTGCCACTCGCCCGCCGGCGTCACGATCGTGTCGCCCGCCCGGACCTCCAGCAGCCGGCCCCCGCGCGCCTGGATCCGGCCGATGCCCTCCGTCACGTGGAGCGTCTGGCCGACCGGGTGCACGTGCCAGGCGTTCCTGGCACCCGGCGCGAACCGGACGACGGCCGCCCGCATCCGGGACGGGAGGTCGCCGCGGACGATCGTGTCGAGCCACGCGTCGCCGGTGAACGTGTCGGACGACGCCTTCGTCGTTGGCCGGTCGGGCAGGATCTCCATGGCGGCTCCGTCGCGTGCGAAAAGGGGTTCGACCCCGAGGCTACGCCGCCTCGGGCATGCCCGTCGACGGCGCACCGGCGTTGGCGCTGGCCGTCGCGACGAGGGTCGCCGATGCGGTGCTCGCGGGGAGGTCGTTCAGCGACACCACGCGAACGGGCAGCGCGAGGAACGCCGGCGGGAACCCGGCGTGCGGATGCTCGTGGCGGGGGTGGCCGCGGAACGCCGGGTGCTCCACGATCTTGACCGGGCGGCGCCGGCTGCCGACGAGGGACAGGGACTCGACCGGCGTGCCGGCCATCGGTGTGGTGCCTTCGAGAGGCGTCATGCAGGTCGTCATGGCCGTATGGAAGCAGCGTGCCGGTCGGCGAAGAAGTCCCGGCTCTTAGGGGTATTGGCAGTACCTCCCACCGGCCTCGGCCGGGGCGTACCGTTGTGCGTGCAATGAGCACCGAGACCGAGATCCGCGAGTTCCTCACCACCCGCCGCGCGAAGCTGACGCCCGAGCAGGCGGGTCTGCCCACGTTCGGCCGCCAGCGCCGGGTGACGGGCCTGCGCCGCGAGGAGGTCGCCCTGCTGGCGGGCATCAGCGTCGAGTACTACACCCGCCTCGAACGAGGCAACGCGCGGGGCGTGTCGGAGGGGGTCCTGGACTCGATCTGCGACGCGCTCCAGCTCAACGACGCCGAGCGCGACCACCTGAACCACCTCGCCCGCACGGTGAATGCCGAACGCCCCCCGCGCCGCGCCGCGACGCCGCAGAAGGTCCGCCCGAGCATCGCCAGGATCGTCGACTCGATGACCGGGGTGGCCGCCACGATCCGCAACTCCAGGCTCGACCTCCTGTACGCCAACGACCTCGGGCAGGCGCTGTTCTCCGAGATGTTCCGCGACCCACGGGGCGCGAACCTCGCGCGGTTCGCGTTCCTGGACCCCCGGTCGCACCTGTTCTGGCCGGACTGGGAGCGCGCCGTGAGCGACACGGTGGCCGTGCTCCACGCGGAGGCCGGCCGCAACCCGTACGACCGCGCGCTGTCGGACCTCATCGGCGAGCTGTCGACGCGGAGCGAGGACTTCCGGCTCCGGTGGGCGGCGCACGACGTCAAGAACCATCGGAGCGGCGTCAAGGAGCTCCGTCACCCGTTGGTGGGCGACCTGAGGCTGACCTTCGAGGCCCTCGACCTGCCGGCCGACCCCGGCCTGGCGCTGGGCACGTACGCCGCCGAGCCCGGGACCGTGTTCGCCGACCGCTTCGCGGAGCTGGAGCGTTGGGCCGCGATGCGCGCCGGGCGGGCGACCGCCGGCGCGGACGATGAGGACGACAGCGCCGTCAGCGTCGAGCCCATCGACCGCGAAGCCTGAGGGCAGGGCTCAGCGCTGGCTCGCGCGGGTCACGCCACCTGCTCGGCGCCGTCCTCGATGCGCCGATGGACCGTGAGTGCCTGGGCGACGACCTGGTCCATGTTGTAGTAGCGGTACGTGGCGAGGCGACCCACAAACACGACCCGCCCGTCCGCCGCCGCGAGCGCCTCGTACCGCTTGTACAGCTCGGCGTTCTGCGGGCGCGGGATCGGGTAGTAGGGATCGCCGTCGGCCGTCGGGTACTCGCGGACGAGCGTCGTGCGGTCGCCCCACCGACCGGTGAGGTGACCGAACTCCGTGATCCGGGTGTACGGCACTCGCTCGTCGGGATAGTTCACCGTCCCGACGGGGAGCAGCTGCTGTCCGTCCCGGGTCTCGAACTCGAACCGCAGCGACCGGTACGGGAGCGGGCCGAACCGGCGGTCGAAATACTCGTCGACGGGCCCGGTGAACACGACCCGTCCGTAGTCCTCGGCGTCGCGGACGTCCCGCCAGTCGACGCCTGTCCGTACCTCGATCCCCGGCCGGTCGAGCATCCGCCGGAACATCGCCGTGTAGCCGTCGAGCGGCATCGCCTGGTAGCGGTCGGTGAAGTAGCGGTCGTCGTCGTTGGCCCGGGTCGGGACGCGCGCGGTCACCGAGGCATCGAGCTGTGACGGGTCGAGGCCCCACTGCTTGCGGGTGTAGCCGCGGAAGAACAGCTCGTACAGCTCCCGTCCGACCCGCCCCACGACGACGTCCTCGGAGGTCTGGGCGGGCTCACGGGGCTCCGCGCGCTCGGCGAGGAACGCCTCGACCGCGTCCTCGTCCTGGAGCGACAGGCCGTAGAGCGCGTTGATGGTCGTCCGGTTGATCGGGATCGGAACGAGGCGGTCCCGCACGCACGCCAGGACGCGGTGCTCGTACGGCCGCCAGGCGGTGAACCCCGAGAGGTAGTCGAACACCGAGGCCGCGTTCGTGTGGAAGATGTGCGGCCCGTAGCGGTGCACCAGGCCGCCCGCGCCATCGGGCTCGTCGTACGCGTTGCCGCCGACGTGGTCGCGCCGGTCGACGACGAGGATCCTCCGACCCGGCCGCGTCGCAAGACGCTCCGCGAGCACGCTGCCCGCGAAGCCGGCGCCGACGACCAGCCAGTCGTACCCCATCAGGCGCCTCGTCCGCGGGCGCCGGCACCCGCCGCGCGGGCGCCGCTCACGTCAACTGCCCTCCGGCGAGGCGCGACGGCCACGCGCTCGAGGACGGGCACCGGGGCCACGGGCTGGGCGGGCGGCTGGCCTGCCCACGCGGCGACCGCCGATCGCCGAGGCGCGACGACCCGATCGAGCAGCCGCGCCATCGCCGCCCAGGTCGCGTCCCACGACTGCCGCGACAGGAGCGAGTCCGCACGCTCGAGCCAGGTCCGGTCCTCGTCTGCCAGGGTCGCCTCGATGGCCGCGATCGTGTCGTCCGCGGTGTCGGCGATCCGCACCATCCCCTCGACGCCGTACGGCTCGACGACGTCGCGGATCGAGGTCGCGACGACCGGCACGCCGCCCGCGAGGTACTCGGGGGTCTTGGTCGGGCTGATGTAGCGCGTCGCCTCGTTCCGGGCGAACGGCATCAGGGCGACGTCCCAACCGGCCAGGTACGCCGGGAGATCGGCATACGCCTTGCGGCCGAGCTGGTGGACGTTGGGCAGCGACGGGATCTCGGCGGGATCGATCTTCGCGATCGGACCGACGAGGACCAGCTGCCACTCCGGCCGGCGCCGTGCGAGCTCGCCGAGGAGCGCGAGGTCGAGCCGCTCGTCGATGACGCCGAAGTAGCCGAGCCGGGGCCGCGCGATCGGCGCCTGGTCGGCCGGATCCGACTGTGCTGCCCGTGCCGCGGCGAAGTGCGCGCGGTCCACGCTGCTGGGGAAGCAGTGGACGCGGGCGGACTTTGCCCGCTTCGCCTCGTACAGGGATCGGCCGCCGGTGAACACGAGATCGGCGCGGCGGAGGAGCGTGCGCTCCTGGTCGACGAGCCCCTGGGGCGCACCGCGGAACGCGGACAGCTCGTCCATGCAGTCGTACACGACGGCTGCGGGCCGGATCCCCTCCGTCCAGGCGAGCGCCATCGGGGTGTAGTACCAGAGGACGGGTTCCCGCTCGCCCCGGTCGGCGAGAAGCCTGCGGAGGAGCCGAGAGACCGCCGGGCCGGCATCGGCGCCCGGCGCGAGGTGCGGCCGGACGACCGTCAGCCCATCGACGGGGACAAGCTCCAACGTCCCCGGTCCGTCGTCCCACACCGGCTCCTCCACGAACAGCACGTCGTACTGACGGGCCGCGCGTGCCATGAGGTGGTTGGGTCGCTGGTACACGAAGTCCCAGCGGAGGTGCGAGAGGCAGACGAGGGTACGGGGCAAGGAAGCTCCTTCGCGCGACGGGCGGCTCGGCGACAGCGGGGACGGTGCTGCCGCTGCTCCCGGACCGCCTGCGGCGGCCTGGGTTCTGAGTCTGCCCACAAGCCGCTTGCGAATCGGCCGTGCGGTGGCCGGAGGAGATATCGGCCCCATGCCGCCGCGGGACCGGCGCGGGAAATCCCGGTACCGGCCGCACGCCTTCGACCCGGGGCGGCACCGCGCAGCCGACGTCAGGCGAGCGACGTGACGAGGCGCCTGAGCTCGGGCGAGAGCGGGCCTGCCTCGCCCGCCGCGACGTTGGCTGCTGCGTGCGCAGGCGTCGTGCTGGCCGGGATCGCGACGGTCACCCGCGGGTCCGAGAGACACCACCGGAGCAACGCCTCGGGCCACCCGGACAACCCGGCCTCGGCGAGCTCGGTCGGGAACGGCCGTCGAAGGAGCGAGCCCTCGCCGAACGGCCGCATCGCGATCACCCCGACGCGCAGCTCCTCGGCGAGCGGCAGCACCCGGTCGCTCGCGCCCCGCTCGCGTGGGTTCACGGGCACCTGGACGGCGTCGATCCGGCCGGTCCGCATCACCCGCTCCAGCTCCCCCAGGGCGGTCGAGGCGTAGTGCGTCACCCCCAGCCAGCGGATGCGGCCCGCGTCGCGCTCGCGCTCCATCCACGGCAGGTGGTCCTGCCACGCGACGAGGTTGTGGACCTGGAGCAGATCGATCCGCCCGCCGAACCACGCGAGCTGCCGCCGGTAGTGCGCCTTCCCCTCCTCGACCGAGGGCGTCCAGACCTTCGTCGCGACCAGCGCGTCGGGCCGCCGGCCACCGAGCGCCTGAGAGAGGACCGCCTCGGCGCGGCCGTACATCGGTGACGAGTCGACGAACCGGGCGCCGGCGTCGAAGGCGGCGCTGACGACCGCATCGGCGATCGACTGGCGGTCGGGTGGGAGGTCGAACACCCGCCAGGTGCCGAGGCCGACGACAGGAACGGCCGCACCGGTCCGCCCCAGCGGCCGTGCGGTGACGCCATCCGAGCCTATGCAGCGCCCCCGTGGTCGTGCGCCCGCCGGAACAGCCGGCCATGGGCCACCCGGAGCAGCTCGATCTCGCCGGCGACCCGGCGGGCCTCTGCCGAATCGGGATCGAGCGCGACGAGGCGCCGCTCCGCGCCCCGCCACTCCGCGAGGACGTCGGCGATCGTGAACACCCTCGTCGACCGGTTCGTCGTCGGTCGCTCCACCGGGTAGAACAGGAGCCGGTAGCCGCCCTCGTCGTCGGGGAGCACCGCGGCCCGGGCGCGGACGAGCTCGCCGTCCAGGCGGCGGAACGGGCTCTCGATCAGCATTCCCTGGGCGAGCGACGAGGCGTAGGCATCGGCGAACGCGGCCTGCTCGACCGGGTCCACGGGCTCCGGGGTGAACGCATCCGGCGGCAGCCCGCGGAGCGCGTCGACGGAGGGCACGCCGAGCAGCTCGAGCGCCTCGTCGCTCGCGTCCTGCCAGCGCCCCGCGGCGTCGAGCCGGATGGCGGCGGCGTGCTCCCAGACCTGCGTGGTGCCGGTATCCATCGGGACATGGATTTTATGGACATCGCGGCGCATCTGCTAGGGTCCCGGCAAGCCCGAAATCTTGCGCCCTGGGGAGCCCATGACCTCGACCACGCCGATCGATCGCCGGGACTGGGATCCCGCCGTCTCACCCGCGGACGACTTCTACCGCCACGTCAACGGGCGATGGCTGGAGGAGCATCCCGTCCCCGCCGAATACGGCGCGTACGGAGCCTTCCACGAGGTCAACGAGCGCAACCAGGAGCTCCTCCATCGGCTGCTCCACGAGGCGGCCGACGAGCCCGGCGAGGCCGGCTCGGTCCGGCACAAGGTCGGCGACTACTTCATGGCGGGCACCGACGAGGCGGCGATCGCGGCGGCCGGCGTCGAGCCGCTGCGCGAGCTCCTGGACGCGATCGACGCCATCGGGTCCGCGGCCGACGCACGCGCGCTCGCGCCTCGGCTCGAGCGCGACGGCGTGAACGCGTTCTACGGCATCGGCATCGCGCCCGACTTCGGCGACGCGAACGCCTACCTCGTCTACGTCGGGCAGGGCGGGCTCGGGCTCCCGGACCGCGACTACTACCTGAAGGACGACGAGCGATCGGTCCAGCTCCGCGAGGCGTACCTCGACCACGTCGCCACGCAGCTGGGCAACCTCGGTACCGGCCCGGACGAGGCGCGCGCCGCCGCCGAGAGCATCATGGCGTTCGAGCGGCGGCTGGCGGAGGCGTCGCTCACGCAGGAGCAGCAGCGCGACCCGCAGCTGACCCTCAACCGCCACGAGGTGGACGCGCTCGACGAGCTCATGCCGCGCTGGCACCTCGCGACGCTCGTGCGCGAGATCGGCGGCACGCAGCCCACCGTGAGCGTCGACTGCCCGGACTTCTTCCGCGTCCTGGATCAGGCGATCGCGGAGCTGCCGGTCGACGTCCTCCGCCACTACCTCCGCTGGCACGTCGTGAAGACCTACGCGTCGGCGCTCCCGCCCGCGTTCGAGGATGCGGCGTTCGACTTCTACGGCCGGCTGCTCGGCGGCCAGCAGGAGAAGAAGCCACGCTGGAAGCGCGTCCTCGACCTCGCGACGCAGGACATCGGCGAGCTGGTCTCGCAGCTGTACGTGGAGGTCGCGTTCCCGCCGGCCGCGAAGGACCGCTGCGAGCACCTCGTCCAGCACCTCATGGAGGCGATGGGCGACGCGATCCGGACCAACCCGTGGATGACCGACGCGACGCGCGAGGAGGCGCTCCGGAAGCTCGCCGGCTTCTCGTTCAAGATCGGCTACCCGGACTGCTGGCGGGACTACTCGGCGCTCACGCCCGCGCGCGACTCGTTCGCCGCCAACCGGATGCGCGCGGCGCGGTTCGAGCACGACCGGCAGTTCGGCCGCCTCGAGGAGCCGGTCGACACGACCGAGTGGCTCCTGCCGCCGCACATCGTCAACGCCTATTACCACCCGCTGCTCAACGAGATCGTGTTTCCCGCGGGCATCCTCCAGCCGCCGTTCTTCTGGGCGGAGGCGGACGACGCGGTCAACTACGGCGGCATCGGGACGGTGATCGGCCACGAGATCACCCACGGCTTCGACGACCAGGGCTCGCAGTTCGACGCCACCGGCGCGCTTCGCAACTGGTGGACCGAGGAGGATCGGGCGGAGTTCATGCGCCGGGCCGAGGTGCTCGTCGAGCAGTTCAACGCCTCGCCCGTCACGGATGACGTGATGGTCAACGGGCGGCTCACGCTGGGCGAGAACATCGCCGACCTGGGCGGCCTCGCCATCGCCTACCACGCCTTCCGCGACTCGCTCCACGGCACCGAGCCGATGGTCGACGGCATGACGCCGGACCAGCGATTCTTCGGCGCCTACGCGACGATCTGGCGGATGAACTACACCGAGGCGTACGCGCGGCTGCTGACCAACGTCGACCCGCACTCGCCGGCGCACTATCGCGCCAACATCCCGATGTCGAACTTCCCGCCGTTCGCCGCGGCGTACGGGATCGACGAGGGATCGCCGATGGCTCGCCG
>DASSRG010000113.1:0-8898 GCA_035701885.1 Candidatus Limnocylindrales bacterium | reverse complement strand
TGTACGAGGCTGGGTCGGGGACGACGCCCCGGTTCAACTACCTCCGGATGATTGGCGGCGGCGACGTGTTCGTCGTCGAGGGCACCGTGGATTACGGCGACGGGACGCCGGTGAACTATGTCGGCATCGGCGAGATCCGTGACGGCAAGATCGCCCGCGTCACCGAGTACTTCGCCAACCCGTTCCAGGCGCCGGAGTGGCGCAAGGGGATGACGGGCCGCATCGAGGAGCCGGTCACCGCCTGATCGCCGGCCGACGCCGGGTCAGCTCCGGGGCCGCTCCCGCCGGACGGCGCGCGGGTCCTTGCCCAGGTCGAGTCCCTTGTACGCGGCCTGGCGGACCTTGCCGTCACCCGTCCAGCCCGCGAACTCGGCGCGGATGACGAGCTCGGGGCGGACCCAGCTCGCGACGCGTGCAACGGGCTTGGGCGGCTCGTCGTCGAACGGCGACTCCTCGGCGCCGAGCGGCCCGAGCGCGTCGAGCAGCTCCGCGCGCCGCCCGCCGATCAGCCCTGCGCCGATCTTGCCGCTGTACCGCAGCCGCCCGCCCTCGTAGACCCCGACGAGCAGCGCGCCCAGACCCTCTGCCTTGCCGGTGCCGGGCGTGAAGCCGCCCACGACGAGCTCCTGCTCGGGACGGATCTTGATCTTCTGCCAGGCCATCGTGCGGCCGCCGGGCAGGTACCGCGACCGGCGGTCCTTGGCCATGATGCCCTCGAGGCCGCGTACCTTCGCTGCCTCGAAGAACGCCAGCCCGTCGGCCTCCACGTGGTCGCTCAGGCGGACGCGCGGGTCGGGTCGGAGCGCGCTGGCCAGGAGCCGCCGCCGCTCCTCGAGCGGCTCGTCGAGAAGCGAGCGGCCGTCGAGGTGGAGGAGATCGAACACCTCGTACACGAAGCCGGAGGCGCCGTCCGCCGATGCGCGCCGCTTGATCCGCTCCTGGAGCAGCGCGAAGTCCGGCTCGCCCCGATCATCGAGCGCGATGACCTCGCCGTCGACGACCGCGCTGTCGCCCGCGATCCAGTCCGGGGGTGCCAGGAAGTCCCCGAAGTAGCCTGCCGCGTCCTGCTGGCCGCGGGTCCAGATCCGGACGGCGCCGGCATCCACCACCGCCTCGACCCGGAAGCCGTCCCACTTCACCTCGAACAGCCAGTCGGGGCCGTCGAAGGGCGCCGCGACGAGCGTCGCGAGCATCGGCGGCACGAACGAGGGCGGCAGTCGGCGCGGCGCGCGGGTCACGACCGACAGCGTAGCCGCCGGCGGGGGAGGGGAGGCCGCGATCCCGACACGGCATCTGCAACGTACCTGTTGGCGGGGAGTCGTTGATCGGGCGGCCCGGGTGGGCGACGATCGTGTCGGAACACCGCACGGAGGTTGGCATGCATCGCCAGGTCGGACGGGTCATCGATCAACAGGCCTCGTGGGCCAAGCCGGTGGGGGACAAGGCCCAGGAGCTGCTGAAGGACGTCTTCGCGCCGCGTCGCCGGGTCAAGGACTTCCTCAACGGCACGTGGCTGGGGCATCCCGTCCATCCGATGGTGACCGACGTGCCGGTGGGGGCGATGACGGTCGCCGCGGTGCTCGATGCCGCCGGTCAGGACACCGCCGCGGACCTCGCGATCGCGACGGGCCTCGCCGGCATGGCGGCCTCCGCCGTCAGCGGAGCCGCGGATGCGGTCGACGCGTACGGCAAGCCGCAGGTCTATGCGACCGTCCACGCCTCGCTGATGGTCTCGTCGCTCGCGGCGTACGCGGCGTCGATGGTGCTCCGTGCCGGTCCCCGCGGCGTCCGGCCGCTCGCCCGGCTGCTGTCGTTCGCGGGCTACGGGGCGCTCGCGGCCGGCGCGTACGTCGGCGGCGACCTCACCTACAGGCTCGGCCACCAGGTGGATCGCCACGCGTTCGATTCCCAGGGGACGAAGTGGAAGCCGCTCGACGTCGCCGAGGTCCCGGCCGGCCAGCTCGTCCGGGCGACCGCGGGCAAGGACACCCTCGTGCTCTACCGGGCGTCCGACGCCGACCCGATCACGGCGCTGCACGCCGTGTGTGCGCACGAGGGCGGCCCCCTGGACAAGGGAACGATCGTCGACGGCTGTGTCGAATGCCCGTGGCACCAGTCCCGGTTCCGGCTCGAGGACGGGCACGTCATGCAGGGCCCCGCCGTCTACGACCAACCGCGGTTCGAGGTCCGCGTGGCGGAGGGCGGCGGCCTCGAGGCGCGTCGCGTCCCGGACACCGACTGACGCGCGCCGCCGGTCACTCCGGGAGCGGCACGAGCTCCAGGCGACCGTCCTCGAACAGCACCCAGGCCTCCTCGCCCGCCCGGACGAGGCCGACCGGGATGCCCGGGAGCGCTTCGGGCTCCCCGGGGTCGAGCGTCACGGGATCCAGCCGGACGATCTCGGACCGGCGTGTGATCCAGACCGCATCCTCGCCCGCGAGCAGCTCGCCGGGGGCGCGCCGATCGGGCGCGACATCGACGACGGCGGACGTGACGGCACCCGACGCGATGTCGACTCTCGAGACCGTCCCCTCGGTTGCCCGGCTGGCCACATAGACCGCGCTCGCGGATGCCGCGATGAGCGCGGGATCGGCACCCACGGCCGCCGGTTCGCGGGTCGGTGCGAGCGTGTCGACCGAGAACGCGTGGAGGCGTCCGTCGTCCGCCGCGACCCACAGCGACGTCGCCGCCTCGACGAGCGCGAGCGGGTTGGCGCCCAGTTCGATCGTGCCGGTGACGGCGCCCGCGACGGGATCGATACGCAGGATGGACTGCTTCGTCGTGCCTGCCCACAGGACGGCCTCCCCGGCGGCAAGCAGCGCGACGTCCGGGAGGTCGATGCGGCGCCCCGGGCCGGTGACCGGGTCGACAGCCACGATGCCGCCCGTCGTCGTCGCCCAGGTCCCGACTGCACTGCTGACCGGCACGCCGACGCCCTCGATGAGCTCGCCCTCCACGATCGGCCGGGTCGTCGTGTCGACCGCACGAACGCCGCCCGGGCACCCCACCCAGAGGAGCTCGGCGGTGCCGCCCAGCGGGCCGCCATCCGCACACGTGGCGAGCGCCGACGCCGAGGACGGGGTGGGGGAGGGACCGGAGGACGGCAGGAACCGGGAGCCAACGGCCACGAGGACGACCAGGATGACCAGTCCGACCGTGACGGCCGGCGCGCCGCCGCGCACGACGGGCGGGACGGCAAGTCCGTCCCAGGGCCGGCGCGGCGACTGGCGGTGGGCACGCGTCCGTGCGAGCGCGTCCTCGAGCATGCCCAAGGGAGCCTCCGTCCGTGCCTCCTGCGCGAGAACGTCCTCGACGATGCCCAAGGGGTCGTCCGGGGGTCGCCGGCCGGTCAACCCGTGCTCCGGTCGTCGAGAGCGCGCGATCCCCGGTCGTCGGCCTCGACCGCGGCGCGCATCGCCTCGCCGGCATAGCGGAGTCGGGACTTCACGGTGCCAAGGGGAATACCCAGCGTGTCCGCGATCTCCTTCTGCGTCAGCCCGAGGTGGTGGTGCAGGACGAGCACCGCACGCTGGTCGACCGACAGGCGGCGGAGGCCCCGGTCGACGCGATCGCGGTCGGCGAGCGGGGGCCCCGGATCGCCGCCCACGATCTCGTTCGGCTGAAGCATCCTGATCGCGGCACCGTCGCGGCCCGCCCGCCGCGCCTCGTCGTAGCAGGAGTTCACGAGCAGACGGCGGAGCCAGGCGTCGAAGCGATCGGGGTCGCGGAGGCGCGGAAGGTCGCGCCAGGCCTTCACGAGCGCCTCCTGGGTGGCGTCCTGTGCGCGATCGCTGTCACGCAGGATCATGCGCGCGAGCGCGTAGAGGCGGTCAGCCGACTCCTCGGCGAGCGACGCAAACGCGTCGTGGTCGCCGCGCATCGCCAGCTCGACCTCACGTCTGCCGGCCACTCGACAGCTGCCTCCTTGCGGCAGCCTACGGCGTCGGGCGTCGAAGGGGTAGCCCCCGACCGTCTCCCGATGCGAGGGAGGGATGGCCCGAAGTGCACCGCGCGCTCCCGGTGCGCGGGGGCACCGTTCCGGTTGACATCCCCGCCGGCGGTGGGAGACTCCGCGGCAGGTCCGGGCGTCCCATGCGTCACCGTCAGGGCGCCACAGGCGCCCACCTCGATACCCGGGCCGATGGAGGGTACTCACGCCATGGCACTCCGTGGTCGCGCCCTGCGCGCCGGGCTGGCCGCTGGTCTCCTCGCCGTGTCGCTGGCCTCACCGGCGCTCGCGGGCGGCAAGCCCGAACACATCTGGACACCGGGACCGGCTCCGTTCGTGTTCCCCGCCGGACTGTCGTGCCCGTTCGACGTCGAGTGGGCGTTCGAGACGAAGGGCGTCCAGGTCACGACGTTTCCCGTGCAGGAGAACGGCGATCAGCTGGTCCGCCAGACGGGCAACGTGACCGCGACGGTCACCAACCTCGAGAACGACCGGTCGATCACGACCAACACGTCCGACCGCCAGGATTTCCTGTTCCACGCGGACGGGACGATGGACGTCCGGATCAACGGCCGGGCGCTGGCCGCGTACTTCCCGGGGGACGTCGGCGGGCCGGCGATGTACCTGTTCATCGGCCACCTGGACGACACCGTGACCGCGAGCGACTTCACGGTGCTGAGGCACTCGTTCTCCGGCAAGGCCATCGACCTCTGCGCCGCCCTCAGCTAGCTGCCTGGGGCGGTTCGAACAGTCGTTCTATTTCGGTTTCGGATCGTGGCGGCGCGATAATCCGGCGATGGACGACGTCGAGCTCGTGCCGCCGGACTTCGCGCCGCCAGCGGGGCTGGAGATGTCTCAGTTCCGCCTTGAGCCGCTCGGGCCGGAGCACAACGAGCCGGACTACGCGGCGTGGACGTCGTCGATCGAGCACATCCAGCAGACCCCGGGCTTTCCCGACGGCCGCTGGCCCGACGATCGCTCGATCGACGACAACCTCCGCGACCTGCGTCGCCACGCGGATGACTTCGCGAGCCGGCGCGGGTTCACGTACACGGTGCTCGACCCCGAGACGAGCGACGTCATCGGCTGCGTCTACATCTACCCGGACGGCACCGGTCCGCGTCGCGCCAGCGTCCAGTCCTGGGTTCGCGCCAGCCGCGCCGAGCTCGATCTGCCGCTGTACCAGGCCGTCAGCGACTGGCTCGCGACGAGTTGGCCGTTCGAGTCAATCGCATACGCACCGCGCAACGAGGCCTCGTAAGACGCCCGCTCGTCGTCAGTCCGGCAACGAGGCCGCCACGCGTGGCGCGGAGAAGGCCGTCTCGAGCCTCCTCTACCACTTCCGATAATGTGAGTTATGTATTGACTAGCGGGGAGCCTCCGTTGGCAGCCCAACCGCCACAGCCGCTGCCCCTTGGCGCTCGTCGTACGTCACGAATGCCACGACCTCGGGGCCGAGGCGCACGGCGGACGCGACATGGATCGCATCGAGCGAGCGCAGACTCGTTCCACCGGTGGTGGCTGCGAGCCGTGCCAGCTCCGCGTCGAGCTCGACGAACGCCAGCCTGCTGAGGATCGGCTGGGCGTCGGCGCTCGCGCTCGCGCGGCTGGCTGCCTTGGTGACCTCGACGACGGCGACACGTGACGTCACGAGTCGCTCGCCCTCGACGCGGGACCGGAGCGCCTGCGTCTCCGGTTCCTCGACCACCAGCTTCGTGATCGCAGACGCGTCGAGGTACAGGACGCTCACCGCGGGTCTTCGCGCCGTTCCGCGAGCAGTGCGTCAGTCGCGGTGATCCCACCAGATGCGGGCGCCGGCGGCGGCAGGTCGCGAGTGTCATCCATCGCAGGCGGCGTCACGCGCCCCTCCGCGACCAGGCGCTCGAACGAGGGCGAGGCATGCGAGATCGGTCGCAGCTCCGCCACGGGTCGATCGAAGACCGTGATCTCGAATCGTTCGCCCGCCGCCACGCGCGCCACGTACTCCCGGAGCCGATGGCGAAGCTCGCGAATGCCCACCTGCGTCATGTGACGCACTGTAACACAAAAGGGTCGCGCGCCAGGGGAATCCCAAGGCGCATCTCAGCCCCAGAATAGGCGGAGAGGATCGCGATCGATGTGCGCGACGAGGTCATCAACGGTCGGCGTCGGAGCCGTATCCGGATACCGGTGCCATCGGCCGTTGTGATCAGCCCAGAACAGGCTCCACCAGCGGTGCGAAGGCGAGTAGCGGAGGCTTGCGATCGGCGTCCGAGTCCACGCCGGCCCGTACCGTGGATCCCATGGGGCACGGGACTCGTAGATCGCCACGGTGCTGCCGTTGACCTCCAGCTCGATCCGGACCTTGTCACGCCCGTGGTCCGGAACCCGCTGGTCGCACATGCGCTCGATGCGCCGCAGATCGAGTTCGGGGATCGGCGATCTCATCATCCCGTGTTACCTCGGTGCCTGCCGTTTGTCGCTGGAGTCCATGGGTGGACCGCTCCCTGAACCGTACCGAGTTTGATGGAGGCTCCTTCTCTGGGCGTCCCGCGTGTGCCGCGGGCCTCCTCCCCACACTGCGCGTCCGCGTCTGCTCCCTGCAGGCCGGGTCAACCGCGACGTGACCGGCTCGATATCCTGCGCCCGTGAAGCTCTGGGTGGCGAACACGGACCGCGCCTGGTTCAGCTATCTGGCCTCGCTCGCGCCTGACGAGGTCAACTTCTGGCAGCCGAATGCCGTGCGGCCAGTGACGCTCGAACCCGGTGCGCCGTGGCTTTTCAAACTCCACATGCGCCACGGCGGCTGGATCGTTGGCGGAGCGTTCTTCGCGACATACACGACGATGAGCCCAAGATTCGCCTGGGACGCGTTCGGGCAGAAGAACGGTGCGCCTGATCGGGCCTCGTTCCTGCGATCGCTCCGCGGCTACAGTGAACGGCCCGTCGACGAGCTCGCGTCCCGCATCGGTGCTTCCGTACTCGTGGAGCCGTTCTTCCTGCCCGAGGAGCGGTGGATCCCCTCTCCCGCCGACTGGTCTTCCAATCTCACCCGTGGCAAGCGGTACGACACGTCCGAGCCAACTGGGGCCGCACTTTGGGCGGCGGTGCTCGCGGCGGTCGTGATCGAGTGGCCGCTCGCTCCTGCCGTCGGCGAGGTTCGGGCCGGGTACGGCGCGCCGACGCTCGTCGCCCCCCGGCTCGGCCAGGGCGCCTTCAGGGTGATGGTGACCGACGCCTACGAACGCCGCTGCGTGGTGACTGGCGAGCGCACACTCCCTGTGCTGGAGGCGGCGCATATCAAGCCGTATGCGCTCGTCGGTCGACATGAAATCTCGAATGGACTCCTGCTGCGCGCAGATCTCCACAAGTTGTTCGATCTCGGGTACGTCACCGTTTCACCACACGACCTCCGTCTCGAGGTGTCGGCGCGCATCCATGAGCAGTTCGAGAATGGGAGGGAGTACTACGCGCTCCACGGCCGTCCGATCCGTGGACCACGGGCGGGCTACCCGGCTCCGTCCCGCGAGATGCTGGATTGGCACGCCACGTCGGTATTCCAGGCTTAGGCGTTGAGAGGTGAACAAACGGTGCGTCGACGGCTCGTGCGGGGTTGACTTGTCACAGGCTGTGCCAGGCCGTGACGAGGCCGGCCAATGCTGATCAAGGCAGCGGACGGGCGGGAGCAGGATGTCACCGAGCTGGAGCTGCTGCTCGACAGACCTGACCTCCCTCAGGCAACGCGGAAGCGGATCGAGGCCGAGATCCGGAACATCCAGGCCGGCGCGAGCCGAGCGGGATGCCGCCTACCAGATTGAGTTGTACTTCGTACTAGCGCGGAGCTGGGCGACTATCCACGACTTGCGGATCGAGGTCGATGGGCTTGGCGCACAGATCGACCACCTGATCATCAATCGCATGGCCGAGGTTTGGGTCTGCGAGAGCAAGTCGTTCGCGGAGGGCGTGTCGATCAACGACCACGGCGAATGGTCGCGATGGTGGCAGGGAAGGCAGACCGGGATGCCGAGCCCGATTGAGCAGAACCGCCGACACATCCACCTCTTGCAGCGGGCATTCGACCAGGGCTTGGCTCCGCTCCCCCGCCGCCTCGGTTTGCTCCCGATGAAGCCTCGCCTGCGCAGCCTCGTCCTCGTCTCCAACGACGCGCGAATCTCGCGGCCGAAGCGCACGGTCGACGGGATCGAGGATGTGATCAAGGCCGAACAGCTCAAGGCGCGGCTGATCGACGAATTCGATCGGCTTCCGCCACACGACCTCGCTCGAGCGATTGGCAAGGAGGGGCTCGAGCAGTTCGCTCGCGGGCTCGCGGCCTTGCACCGGCCGAATAGCTTCGACTGGCTCGCCCGCTTCGGGCTTCCGGCCGAGCCCGCGGCGTCTCCCGTGCCCGTCGCCGCCTCTGCGCCCAAGCCGCTGACGGCGGCACCAGCGCGTCGGCCCTGGCTCGTCAAGTACGACGGGCCGTGCTCCACCTGCGGTCGGGTGCAGACGAAGGGCACGCCAGCCGTCTGGGACAACGCGAAGCGCAAGATGTTCTGCCTCGACTGCCGCCCGGCAGAGTGAGTCATCCGCCCGCCCCTTGTCTGCGTCCCCACTTTGGACGGGATCAGCCGAGGCGGGCACCCGGTGTGAACTCGCCGCGGAGCCAGCGGATGAAGAACATCGCGTGGCGGTGGTACGTGTCCACGGTTGCCTGCTCACGGCCGGCGGCTTCGATGGCCAGCGCGTACGAAGCCGCCTGCGAGGCAAGCTCGTCCGCGGTTGCCGCGCCCCGCGGAACGGGGCGCCCGTTGTCGACGGCGCCACGTGGTCGATAGTCGCCGGTTCGCCAATCCAGGAAGCGCCTGGCGTAGTCCCAATAGGAATGAACGGCGTTCGGTCGCATCCCTGCCCGACGGCATGACTGCTCGTAGGCGGCCAGGAGATCGGCAAGGTCGGCATCGTCCCACGGG
>DASSRG010000112.1:0-3963 GCA_035701885.1 Candidatus Limnocylindrales bacterium | reverse complement strand
GAATGGGTCGAGCCACGCATCGACCTGCTGGAGCGGCGCCGAGTCCACGGCGTACAGGCGGCGTGCGCCGTCCGGTCGGACGCGGGCGAAGCCGCTGTCGCGCAGGACCCTGAGGTGCTGCGAGACCGCCGGCTGGCTGATGCCGAACTCCGCCTGGACGACGTCGGTGATGGCGCCGGACGTGCGCTCGCCGTCGGCGAGGAGCTCGAGGATCCGTCGTCGCACCGGGTCGCCCAGGACGTCGAACGCGTGCATGAGCGGACGGTATTAGAAACGACTTATATAAGTCAAGTCCGATACGCCCACTGCGTAGGATGACGGCGTGCTCCTGATCCTGCCGCCGTCCGAGACCAAGCAGCCGCCGCCCGCCTCGGGCGCGCTGCTCGACCTTGCCGGCCTGTCGTTCCCGGAGCTGACGCCCACCCGCGCCGTCATCCTCGATGCGCTCGTCGAGACGAGCTCGCGCTCCGACGCGTTCCGGCGGCTCCAGGTGGGGCCGTCGATGGCCGAGGAGGTCGCCCGCAACACCGTCCTGCCGGAGCTCCCGACCCTGCCTGCCGCCGAGCTCTACACCGGGCCGCTCCACGAGGGTCTCGACCCCGCGACCCTGTCGCCGCGCGCCCGCGCCCGGGCCGCGAACGAGGTCGTGATCACGTCCGCCCTGTGGGGCGCGCTGCGTCCCGACGACCGGATCCCGCCCTACCGCCTCCACATCTGCGCGCATCTCGTCGACATGGAGCGCCTCGAGCCAACATGGCGGGCGGTCCTGCCCGCGACGCTGGCCGACGCCGCGGGCGGGGACGCACTCATCGTCGACGCGCGCTCGCCGACGTTCCAGGCCGCCGGCATGCCCCGGGACGCGGCAGACCGGACGGTCGTCCTGCGGGTCGAGCAGCGGACGGCGGGGCGACGGATCGGGGACGTCATCGCGAAGCGGATGCGCGGTCAGGCGGCCCGCGAGCTCCTCGAATCGGGCGCCGATCCCGCCGCACCGGGCGAGCTCGAGGCCGTCCTCGGCGAGCGCTGGCCGGTCATGGTCGCCCCGCCGGCGCGGGCCGGCACGCCGTGGACGCTGACGCTGTTCGTCGCGGACTGATTCGTTCGGGCTTGCCACCTCGTCGATCCGTTGCTACTATGTCTTTCGTAGTTACAAGCACTACCGTAGCAACACCAGCCACACGCATCTGAAAGCGGCGTCCCAATGCAGTTCGGCATCTTCTCCGTCGGTGACGTGACCACCGACCCCACCACCGGTCGCACCCCCACCGAGCACGAGCGCATCAAGGCGCAGGTCGAGATCGCGAAGCGCGCGGACGCCGTCGGGCTCGACGTCGTCGCCTTCGGCCAGCACCACAACCCGCCGTTCGTCGCCTCATCGCCCACCACGACCATGGCGTACGTGGCCGCGCAGACGAGCCGGATCATCGTCTCGACGGCGACGACCCTCATCACCACCACGGACCCGGTCCGCATCGCCGAGGACTACGCGACCCTCCAGCACCTCGTCGACGGCCGGATGGACCTCATGCTCGGCCGCGGCAACACGGGCCCGGTCTACCCGTGGTTCGGGAAGGACATCCGGCGCGGCGTGGAGCTCGCGATCGAGAACTACGCGCTGCTCCACCGGCTGTGGCGCGAGGACGTCGTGAACTGGCAGGGCACGTTCCGCACGCCGCTCCAGGGCTTCACGTCCACGCCCCGCCCGCTCGACGGCATCCCGCCGTTCGTATGGCACGGCTCCATCCGGACGCCCGAGATCGCGGAGCAGGCCGCTTACTACGGCGACGGCTTCTTCGCGAACCACATCTTCTGGCCGCCGTCCCACACGAAGCAGATGGTGGGCCTGTACCGCGAGCGCTTCGAGCACTACGGCCACGGGCGCGCCGACCAGGCGATCGTGGGGCTCGGCGGGCAGGTGTTCATGCGGCCGAACAGCCAGGACGCGATCCGCGAGTTCCGGCCGTACTTCGACCACGCGCCGGTCTACGGCGGCGGGCCGAGCCTCGAGACCTTCACCCGTGAGACGCCCCTGACCGTCGGCAGCCCGCAGGAGGTCATCGACCGGACGCTCGGGTTCCGGGAGTACGTCGGCGACTACCAGCGCCAGCTCTTCCTCGTCGACCACGCGGGCCTGCCGCTGGACACCGTCCTGGAGCAGGTCGAGATGCTGGGCGAGCTCGTCGTCCCGGTGCTCCGGCGAGAGTTCGAGGCGATGCGCCCGGCCCACGTGCCGGACGCGCCGACCCACGCGTCGCTGCTCGCCGCGCGGCGGGCGGCGGAGGCCGACGGCGAGGTCGCGGACGCCGACGCCGACGCCGAGGCTGAGGCCGCGGACGCCGACGCCGACGCCGACGCGGGCGCCGAGCCGGCCGTCGACCGCTGGACCGGGACCCGGGCCGAGGACGCCAATGTCCCGGTGGTTCGGTGAGGGCCGGGCGATGACCGACCGGACGATCGCCGTCGTGAGCGGCGGGCTCCGCGTCCCGTCGTCCACGCGGCTGCTCGCCGACCAGCTCGGCGAGGCCGCGGTCGCGGCGTTTGCGGAGGCTGGCGACAGCGTGCAGCTCCGCCAGGTGGAGCTCCGCGACCACGCCCACGGGATCATGGACGCGCTGCTCACCGGCTTCCCGACCGGCGGTCTGCGCGACGCCGTCGAGACCGTGACGACCGCCGACGCCCTGGTCGTCGTCACGCCGACGTTCCAGGCGTCGTACGGCGGGCTGTTCAAGTCGTTCTTCGACCTCGTCGAGGCCGGGTCCCTGCGCGGCGTGCCCGTCCTCCTCGGCGCAACCGGCGGCACCGAGCGCCACTCGCTCGTCATCGAGCACGCGTTGCGGCCGCTGTTCTCGTACCTCGGCGCCGTGTCCGTGCCGACCGGCGTCTATGCCGCGACCGCGGACTTCGGCGGGGACGGCGCACCGGCGCTCGCGACGCGGATCCGGCGCGCCGCCCGGGAGCTGGCGGCGTTGACGGCGGGCTCGACGCGTCCCGGCCGCGAGCCGGGCGTCGTGCCGTTCGCCGACATGCTCGCGGCGACGCGACCCCCGGATCCCCGGGGAGGCAGGCGATGACCGTCGCACGACCCGAGACCGGCGAGTGCTCGGTCATCGAGGGCGTCATGGGCATCCTCGGCCGGGCGTGGGCCGGCGCGGTCATCCAGGCGATCCGCGACGGGAACGCGCGGTTCAACGACATCGCCCGGGCGATCCCCAACGTCACCGACGGGATGCTCTCGGCCCGCCTCCGCGAGCTGTGTGCCCGCGGGCTGGTGGAACGGGTCGTGGAGCCCGGACCGCCCGTCGCCGTCACGTACCGCCTGACGGACGCGGGCCGCGACGTCGCCCCCGTCCTGGACGCGGTCCGCGCGTACGGCGCCGCGCACCCGGAGGTCCTCGAGCCCTGACCCTGCCCGCCGACCTGCCGTCCATCGTCGTCCTCGCGGTCATCGCCGCGGGGGCGGTGCTGGCATGGGCCGTGCGGCTGCTGCTGCCGACGAGCCGGACGCTGTCGTGGAGCACGACCATCGTGGCCGCAGTCGTCGGGGCGGCGCTCGCGTGGCTGCCGCTGGATCTCCTCGTGGCGTCTCCAGGCAGCGTCGCGCGGCTTGTCGTCGGCCTCGCCGGAGCCGTGGCCGCGGTGGCGGTCACGGACGCGGTCCTGCTCGCCCGCCAGCGGCGACGCTCGAGGGGCGCGCCAGAGGTCACCGTGGAGGCGCTCATCGCCGCGGGCGAGGGCGAGCGGATCGAGCTCAAGTCGACTGGCCGCTGGAACGTCCACACGAAGCAGAGGGACCCACGGATCGAGGACGAGGTGGTCGTCACGGTCGCCGCGTTCCTCAACGCCGCAGGCGGCACGCTGCTGATCGGCGTCGCGGACGACGGCTCGATCGTGGGCCTCGACGACGACTACGCGGTCACGAGCGGGCACGGGCGCGACGGCTACGAGCTGTGGCTGCGCGAGATC
>DASSRG010000111.1:0-3459 GCA_035701885.1 Candidatus Limnocylindrales bacterium | reverse complement strand
GCGCGGCGCGACGACCGCCCCACCCGGCCCCGGAGCTGGTAGAGCTGCGCCAGCCCGAGCGTGTCCGCCCGGTCGATGATGATCGTGTTCGCGTTCGGGATGTCGAGGCCGCTCTCGATGATCGTGGTGCACACGAGGATGTCGGCGTTGCCGTCGGCGAACGAGAGCATGACCCTCTCGAGCGCGCCCTCGGCCATCTGTCCGTGCCCCACGACGATCCGAGCGCCGGGGAGCAGGCGCCGCAGCTGCTCGGCCTGGGCCTCGATCGTCTCCACCCGGTTGTGGACGTAGAACACCTGGCCGCCGCGGTCGAGCTCGCGCAGGATCGCGTCCCGGACGAGGCCGGCGGACGCCTCGGCGACCCGGGTCTGGATCGGCAGCCGGTCCTCGGGCGGCGTCTCGATGACCGACAGGTCCCGGATGCCGGCCAGGGCCAGGTTGAGCGTCCGCGGGATCGGCGTCGCGCTGAGCGTGAGCACGTCGACCGACGACCGCAGCCGCTTGAGCCGCTCCTTGGCCGCGACGCCGAACCGCTGCTCCTCGTCCACGACGACAAGCCCGAGGTCCCGGAACGCGACGTCCTTCGACAGCAGCCGGTGCGTCCCGATCACGATGTCCACGGTCCCGTTGGCGAGCCCCGCGACCGTCGCCTCCTGCTCCTTCGCGGACACGAAGCGCGACAGCAGCCGGACGGTGAGCGGGAACGCGGCGAACCGCTGCGAGAACGTGGTGAAGTGCTGCCCGGCCAGCACCGTCGTGGGGACGAGGACGGCGACCTGCTTCCCGTCCTGGGTCGCCTTGAACGCCGCCCGCAGCGCGACCTCGGTCTTGCCATACCCGACGTCGCCCACGACGAGCCGGTCCATCGGCCGCCGCGTCTCCATGTCGGCCTTGACCTCGACCACCGCGCGCAGCTGGTCGGGCGTCTCCTCGTACGGGAAGGACGCCTCCATCTCCATCTGCCACGGCGAGTCCGGCGTGTACGGGAACCCTTCGGCCGCCTCGCGCTTCGCGTACAGGTTCAGCAGCTCGTCGGCGAGGTCCGCGACCGCCTTCCGGACCCGCTGCTTCGTGCGCAGCCAGTCGGTCCCGCCCAGCTTCGACAGCTGCGGCCGCTCTCCGCCCGAGTAGCGCGAGATCCGGTTGATCTGCTCCACGGGCACGAAGATTCGGTCCGTCCCGGCGAATGACAGCTCGAGGTAGTCGCGCTCCTGGCCCGGCTCGCCGCGGCGGAGCATCTGCTCGTAGCGCGCGATGCCGTGGTCGATGTGGACGACGAGGTCGCCGGGCGTGAGCCGCTCGAGGATGTCGCGCGGGACGACTCGGCGCATGGCCTTCGGCCGGCGAACGCGGACGCTGCCGAACAGCTCCCGGTCCGTGATGACGGCGAGCCCGTCCGGGCCGCCCTCGAACCCGCCGTTCAGGCTCCGATCGACGAGGGCGATCGCGCCGGCCGGCGGCGGCTCGCCGATGCGCGAGACGATGCCCACCGGATGGCCCGCCTCCGACAGCAGCTCCGCGAGCCGTGGGGCCTGGTCGCTCATGAGGACGACGCGCGCGCCCTCGCCCAGCCAGTGCTCGACGCCGTCCACGAGCCGCTCGGTCCGGCCGGGCGGGAGCACCGGCTCGCGCCAGCCGAACAGGTCGCCGGACGTGAGGCTCTTCGACGCGTAGGCCATGCCCTGCGCCTCGACCGCCTCGGACTGCCAGGTGAGCTCGAGCGTCCGCGCGCCGTGGAGCCGCCGCTTCCAGTCGATGGAAGGCAGGTAGGCCGTTGGCCAGTCGCGCGGGAGCTCGCCCTGGTCGACGAGCTCTCTGTGTCGTTCGTCCGCCTGGCGCCACAGGAAGTCGGCGGCGTCCGCGAGGTCGCCCGGCTCGTCGAGAACGAGCAGCGTCCCCGGATCCAGGTGGTCGAGGCCGGTCGACGGCGCGATGAGTCTCGCCCAGACCTCCGCGGCGTCGCCCGCGGCGAGCGCGCGCCCTGCCCCGGGCGTGGCGTCTGGCCGGTCGGGATCCGCGTCGCCCGCGAACCGGGCGAGGTCCACCGCCAGCCGTTCGGGGAGCTTCGTCGCGAGGCGGCCGAGTCGCGTTCGCACCTCGTCCGCGCCGCCGGTCGGCAGCAGGAACTCGGTCGCCGGCAGGAGGGTCAGCTCGCGGACGGCGTCGACCGACCGCTGGTCGGTGGGGTCGAAGGCGCGGAGGCTGTCGATCTCGTCGCCGAAGAACTCGATGCGGACAGGGAGCGCGGCGCTCGGCGGGAAGACGTCGACGATGCCGCCGCGCCGCGCGAACTCGCCCCGGCCCGCCACCTCGAGCACCGGGGCGTAGCCCCGCTCGAACAGCTCGGAGAGGAGCGCGTCCATCGCGACCCGGGTGCCGGGTTTCAGCGATCGCGGCTCGGTCGGCAGGTCATCCGGCCCGAGCGTCGCCTGGAGGAGCGCCTGGACGCTTGCGACGAGGATCCGGGCGCGGCCCGACCGCCACGCCGCGAGCGCCGCGACCCGCGCCGCGGTCTCGTCCGGCACGAGCTCGCTGCGCTCGTACGCGAGCGACGTCCGCGGCTCCAGGACGGCGACGAGCGACGGGTCGCCGAGCCAGGCTCCCAGCTCCTCCGCGACCCGGTCGCCGATCTCGGCGTCGCGGGCCACCCAGCACACCCGCTCGCCGCGATCGGCGAGGGCGAGCGCGGCCGCGAGGTACGACTTGGCCCCGTGCGGGACGCTCGTCAGCCCGACGTGCCTGCCGTGCATCCCGGGCGCCTCGCCGGCCGGGCCCAGCCGCTCCAGCAGCGACCCGAACGAGCCGGTCTCGTGCAGGAGTCGCGGCAGGGCGGCAAGATCCGGGACCCGACGGCCGGCCTTCGGTGCCTGGCCGCCTGCGCGGCGGGTCGCGGCGACGGGTCGCGCCGGGCGCCTCGCGCCCGCTGGTTCGGACGGCTCCCGCGGCGCCCGTGCCGCGGGGTCCAGAAGCTCGACCTCGGCCTCGACCGACGCGCGGTCCAGGTCGACCTGTTGCTCCGTGACCTCCGCCGCCGCGCGGCGCTCGGCCCATTCGCGGGCGACCTTCTCCGCGACGTTCCGCTGGCGTGTCGTGCGCCCGCGGTACCGGTCGCTCACCGGCGTCCGCCGCCCTTCGCGTCGTCCGTGCCGTGGTCGGCGCCCGGCAGGATGCGACGCCAGCCGGTCTTCGTGCGCCGGACACCCGAGTCGTCCGCCGGCCCGCCGATCTCGCCGGCCTTGGGGCGCCCCTCCGCGCCGTCGTCCCCCGCGGCTGCAGCGGGCGCCTGGAGCTCCCACGCGTTGAACCGGTTGGCGGCCTTGGACGTTCCCTGCCGCGCCCACGTCTCGACAGCCTCCGCTGAGGCATCCAGCAGGATCGGCATCCGCGCCATCTCGTCCGCGCTGAACCGGCTGAGGACGTGATCCACCGCACCTCGCCCGGGCTCGCCGATGCCCACCC
>DASSRG010000110.1:0-2355 GCA_035701885.1 Candidatus Limnocylindrales bacterium | reverse complement strand
AGGAGCGCGTTTGCCGCCAGGCGGGCGAGCGGGACGTCGATGGCCATCGGCAGGGTGGCCGGCGGATCCGATTCGAGGATGGCGGCGCCGGCGGCCGGGTGCTGGCGAAGCGCGGCGGTGAGGAGCGCGAGGACGGCCGGGCCGAGGCGGGGCATGTCGGCGCCCACGACGAGGGCGCTGCTGGCGTCATCGGGTGCGGCGTCAAGGGCCGCGGCGAGCCCGGCGAGCGGGCCGCGATGGAGGGCGACGTCGTGGGCGATGTCGATCCGGCTGGCGAGGTCCGATGGCAGCGGGGGCGCCTCGGCGCCGGGGGCGAGGACGAGGACGATCGGGTCGGCGACTGAGGCCACGCGTCCGAGCGCGTGGTGGACGAGGGGGCGGCCATCGAAGACCGCGGTGACCTTGTCGCTGCCGAAGCGGGACGACGCGCCGCCCGCGAGCACGATGCCGATCGGGCGTGTCACTCGGCGTCGCCCGTCGAGGTGCCCGCGCCGGCCGCAGCTCGCGCGCGCATCCGCTCGATCGCCTTCGGGCCGAGCACGTGGCCGGCGTCGGTGCGGCGCAGGAGCCCACGCCGGTCGAGGTCCTCGAGCAGCACGAGGACGTAGCGGCGGCTCGTGCCCGTCTCGTCCCGGAACGCGGCCGGGGTGAGTGGCGCGGCCGCAGCCATCGCGAGCGCGCGGCGCGTGAGGTCCTTCCACGTCGCGGTCGCCCAGGCGAGGTCGTCCTCGAGGCGGACGATTCGCCGGTCGCGCTCGAGCGCTCGAACGCCGTCCGGCGGACAGCCCGCGGAACGTGCCGCATCCGCCAGGGGCGGGGGCGCGGCGACCGAGAGTGCCGTCTCGAGCCGGTCCATCGCCTCGAGCACGTCCCGCGGCAGACCCGCCGCCTTCGCCGGGTCACGCAGCCGGTCGCCGTCGCGGGCGAGGACACCGTCGGCGACGGTGTTGTCGATCACGTGGCGAGCCACCCGGTCCGCGGCGGCGCGGTCGAGCGTCGCGAGGCGCCGCGCGCGCGCGGCGAGCGTCGACCGGAGCGCCGGGAGCGGCAGACCAGGCGATGACGGGTCGGCGTCGTGGTACGCCCGGACGTTCTCCACCGCAGCCTCGCGAAGCGCTGCCTCGACATCGGGCGCCAGCCGAACCTCGTCGGCCTCGACCAGCGCGCCGTGGAGGTCGAGGCGAGCGTCCGCACCGCCCGCAACCAGCGCCGCCGTGCGCTCCGGGGTGAGCCGACGCCGGGAGATCCCGCGCGGCGGCACGGGGTCGAGCACGACGCCACCGCCCGCAGTCGACCCCGGCGAGGGCACGCGAAGCGCGAACCGATCCCCTGCGGCAGACGCGATCGGGTGGGCGAGGCGGAGGATCGCCGGCGACGACCCATCGGGGAGGTCGATCGCCTCGCGCGGCCCGCGGACGACGAGCGCGTCCACCTGCGCCGTCCCGAGGTGGAGCCGAAGCCGGTCGCGATCCGCCGGGGCCGACCCGCCGCGACCCGCGAGTCCGGCCGGCGCCTTAACTGCGACGAGGATCCGCGACGTCTGCACCACGCGCGGATCGCCGGTCAGCACCGCGCCGCGCTCGAGCTCACCCGCCTCGACCCCGCCGAGCAGGAACGCCGCCCGCCCACCCGCCGCCGCGTCCACCGTCGCGGACCGCACCTGGACCTCGCGCACGCGCACCGTCGACTCGCCCGGCACCACCCGCAGGGACGATCCGGTTGCCACCGGCCCGCCGCGCAGCGACCCGGTGACGACGGTTCCGCGCCCACGCACCCCGAAGACGCGGTCGATCGCCAGCCGCGGCCCGCCGCCGTCGGCTTCGGGCGCCGCGAGCCCCCCGAGGGCCGACCGAACCTCCTCGATCCCCTCCCCCGTCTGCGCCGACGCCACGAGCACGGGGACGCCCGCGAGCGTCGTCCGCGCGAGCAGCGCCCCGACCTCGGCGACGAGCGCGGAATGACGTGACGTTTCGGCAGCCAGGTCGGCCTTTGTCACCACCGCCAGCCCGTGCCGAATCCCGAGCGCGTCGAGCAGCTCCAGGTGCTCGATCGTCTGGGCATTCGGCCCGTCGTCCGCCGCCACGACCAGCATCGCCGCGTCGATCTCGCCCGCCCCGACGAGCATGTTGCCGACCAGCCGGTCATGCCCCGGGACGTCCACGAAGTCGATGACCCGCCCGTCGGCGAGCGCCAGGTGCGCGTACCCCACGTCGATCGTCATCCCGCGCCGCCGCTCCTCGGGCAGGCGGTCGGCGTCGATGCCGGTCAGCGCGCGCAGGAGGGTCGTCTTGCCGTGGTCGATGTGCCCGGCCGTCCCGACGACGAGGCTCGCGACGGGCCGACCGGCCTCGTCAG
>DASSRG010000109.1:0-4529 GCA_035701885.1 Candidatus Limnocylindrales bacterium | reverse complement strand
GCCTGGTGCATCAACGCGAGCAGGCCGAGCGTCCGCAGCGCCACGGTCTTGCCGCCGGTGTTGGGACCGGTGATGACGAGCGCCGTGTAGCCGTCCCCGAGCCGGATGTCGATCGGCACGACCCGCCCGGTGAGCCCGGGGTGACGCGCCGAGAGCAGGACCACCTCCTCGTGCGCCGCGGGCGCGGGCCGGGTGCCATCGATCTCGGCCGACAGCTGCGCCTTCGCCGCCCAGAAGTCGAACTGCGCAAGCGCCTCCAGCGTCTCGCCGAGCATCGTCGCGTTCGCCCCGACGAGCGCGCTCAGCTCGTCGAGGATGCGGCCAACCTCCTCGTCCACGGCCGCCTGGGCCTCGCGCCAAGCGTTGCCCAGCTCGACGACGACCAGCGGCTCCACGAACAGCGTCTGGCCGCTCCCCGACGCGTCGTGGACGACGCCCTTCACGCGTCCCCGTGCCTCCGCGCGGACGGGGACCACGTAGCGGCCGTTGCGCATCGTGACGATGGGCTCCTGGAGCGCGCCGCCCAGCTCCGACCCGACGAGCGTGTCCAGCCGTCGCCGCAGCCGGTCGTACGCGACGCGCACCGCCGCCCGCAGCGGCCCGAGGCGCGGGGACGCCGTGTCCAGCAGCTCCCCGACGGGGTCGAAGCTCCGGCTCAGCGTGCTGCGCAGGGCCGGCAGCGGGTGGACGCGGCGGCCGAGGTCGCGCAGCAGGGGCCGGCGCTCCTCCGCGAGCGACGTCTGGAGGCGAGCGGCCGCGTCGAGCGTCTCGGCGATCTCGAGGAACTGCTGCGCGTCCAGGCGCCCGCCGCGTGCCGCGCGCCCGATCCACGGCTCGATGTCGTGCGCCGCGCCGATCCCCACGCCGGCCCGTTCCTGGAGCAGCTGTCGCGTCTGGTCGGTCTCGTCGAGGCCGCGCGCGACGATGACCGGGTCGTTCGACGGCAGGAGTGCCTCCGCGAGGCGGCGGGACGGGTCGAACGACGTCTTCTCGGCGAGGCGCGCCCGCACGAGCGGGAACTCGAGCAGCGCGATCGAGCGCGCGTCCATCGGCTCGGTCACGGGGTCGGCGGCCTCGTCGCGCCCGGGCGCGCGGACGCGGAGGCGCGGACGCTCAGCGACGGGCTGTCGGCCACGACGAACCGCCACGGCACCGACGTCCACGGGTCGCCCGCGTAGGCGATCCCGATACGCGGTGTCGCGAGGATCGCTGGGGATTCTTCGGAGGGCGGCGCCTCCTCGAGGCGCAGGGGCGAGGCCGGGTCGCACAGGTCGACACCGGTGTCGGCGCGCGTGATGTCGAACGCGGCGGCGACGAGCCCCGGCCCGGCGGCCAGGCGCGCATCCGGGATCGGGCGGCGCGGCGCGGGGCCGCCGGCGGTGCGGCGTGGTCGCGCGGAGGCCTCGCGGGCGGCCCGCATCGCCCTCAGGCCCGCCACCGGTTCGACGGCGCGGACCAGCAGCGCGGCAGGCCGGCCCTCGGGCTCGGTGACGACGTTCAGGCAGTGGTGCATCCCGTAGACAAGGTACACGTAGGCGAGGCCGGGCCCGCCGAACATGATCCGGTTGCGGCCGGTG
This sequence comes from Candidatus Limnocylindrales bacterium, assembly GCA_035701885.1. Classification (GTDB taxonomy): domain Bacteria; phylum Chloroflexota; class Limnocylindria; order Limnocylindrales; family CSP1-4; genus CAIXZV01. The sequence goes on along the minus strand of DASSRG010000109.1, from coordinate 2,952 downwards.
GGCCCGAAACGGGCGTGCGAGGCCCGGTCGTCCTCACCGATGTACGCCTCGACCTCGACGATCCGCCCGACTCGACGCTCCCGCGCCGGCCGGTCTCCCGCGGCGGGCAGCGCCTCACGGACCAGCAGCGCCCCGAGGAGCGAGCGTGCCGCGTCGAGCGTGGGGCCGGCGAGGATCGAGCGAGGGAATGGGCGGGTTGGATCCTCGCCCATCGGCGTCGGTGGCGGTCGTGCCTCGCGGCGTCCGGTCACCGCAGCCCGTAGAGCTGGAGCACCGACTGCGGGATCAGGAACGAGACGATCCCCAGGAACGCGGGAATCACGTTCTGGTGGAGGATCGCGCCGGTCTGCGACGCGTTGATCGCGTTCCAGATGTCGCGCAGGTACGGCAGCTCGTCGGAGTCCGGGGCGATGCCCGTGTACAGGTAGTACTGATCGAGGATGATCGTGAGGAACAACAGGAACAGCGCGCCCTGGACGACGCCCAGGATGCCGCCCAGGATCTCGTCGACGATGGGGTGCTTGGCGAACACCTCGGCCTTGCGGTAGGTGCCCTGGACGACGAGGAAGAACGCGAGGCATGCGGCGAGGAAGATCACCAGGTACCCGATCATGTTCGAGTACTCGCGCGGGTACTGCGTCCAGTTCTGCTGGAGGAAGCCGCCCAGCCAGAACGCGTTGAGCTGCATGGCGAGGAAGAACGAGAAGGTGATGGTCAGGATCCCGATCAGCCGCCGGATCGAACCCTGCGCCCAGCCCAGGATGAACATCCCGAACAGGAACAGGACGACCAGGATGTCGACGACATTGATCGAGGCAAGCCACTCCCGGAAATCCACGTACACACCCTCGTGACGGCCGGCCCCACGCCCCGTTCGGCCGGTGACCCCGGCGAGCGTAGCAGCGCGCGATCGGGCGTCGCAACGCGTTCCGGCATGGTCCCCGCCTGATCCGGTGCGCCCGGCCCACGGGCAATGGTCCCGTCGGCCGTGCCCCGAACGTCAGGACCGGATGCGGCCTCCGACAGCTGTGAGCGCGGCGACGACCGCCTCCACCGCGGCCTCGACCTCGGGCTCGGTCAGCGTCCGGTCCGGGGCGCCGAGCGTCACGCGATACGCGAGGCTCTTCTCGTCCGCGGCCAGCGGGATGCCACGGTAGATGTCGAACAGCGCCACGTCGCGCAGCAGCTCGCCGGCATGCGCGCGGATGACTGCCTCGACGTCCGCGGCGCGTGTCGCTTCCTCGACCACGATGGCGAGGTCCCGGTCGACCTCCGGGTAGCGGCCGACCGCGGGTGCACGCTCCGGCGCCAGCCGACCCGCAGCGAGGCCGTCGAGCGCGACCTCCGCGACGATCACGCGATCGGACGTCCGGAGCTCCCAGCGATCCACGACGTCGGGGTGCAGCTCCCCGACGACCGCCTCGAGCCGGCCGGGGACGCTTGCGCGCGCCGTGCGACCCGGGTGGAACAGGAGCTCGTCCGTCTCGGCGGCGTAGGCCACCCGCCCGAGGCCCAGGCGCCGCGCGAGCAGCTCCAGCACGCCCTTCGCGTCGTCGAGGTCGTAGGGCCGGACCTGGCGATTCCACGCGGCTGGCTCGGCGGCCCCGGTGAGCGCCAACCCGAGGCGCCACCACTCGCGCGGCTCGCCGCCCTCGACCCCGTAGCCCTTGCCGATCTCGAACACGGCCACGTCGGCGGTCCCGTGGCGGAGGTTCGTGCCCACGACGTCGAGGAGGCTGCCGAGCAGGTTTCGACGCAGCACCGAGTGGTCGCGGGACAGCGGGTTGGCGACGCCGATCGGTGTGGCGGCCGGCTGCGGCTCGCCCCCCACCGAGGGCACCTCTCGCCGGAGGACGAACGTCTCGACGTGCTGCGGGCTGACGAGGGCCGTCGTGACGACCTCCGTGAGGCCCGCGCCTGCGAGCGTCTCGCGCACGACCTCGCGGACCTCGAGCGGCGACGGCCGGAAGTGCGGCATCTCCGTATCGGGCGTCACGGAGGGCACCAGCTCGTAGCCGCGGACGCGCGCGATCTCCTCGGCCACGTCGGCCTCGATGAGGATGTCGCGACGCCACGTGGGCACGAGCGCGGTCAGCGCGGCCCCGGGTTCGGGCTCGGCAACCAGCAGCTCGGGCGTCAGCGCGACGACGACCGGCTCGCCCTGGCCGGAATCCTCCGTGTCGACCTCCACCCGCGCCAGGAGCTCCGCCTGCTCCGCCGACGACAGGTCAGTGCCCAGCAGCCGGTTGATCCGCGCGGGCCGGAACGTGACCCGCGTCCGGGCCGGCTCGTCGGGCGCGGTGTCCACGCGGCCCGGCGCGACGATGCCACCCGCCCATTCCGCGAGGAGCTGCGCCGTGCGATCCGCGCCGATCCGCGCCATCCGCACCTCCTGGCCCTTCTCGAACCGGGAGCTCGCCTCGGAACGGAGGGCCAGCCGCTGTGCGGTGCGGCGGATGCTCACCGGGTCGAAGATCGCGCTCTCCACGACGACGTCGGTCGTCCCGTCGGACACCTCGCTGTCGGCGCCGCCCATGACGCCGGCGATGCCGATGGGACCCGCGGGGTCGGCGATCAGGAGCATGTCGTCGGTGAGGGTCCGGGTGACGTGGTCCAGGGTCTCCAGCTGCTCGCCGGGAGTCGCGCGGCGGACGACGATCGTGGGCCGGCCGTCGGGGCCGGCGTGGACCGCGGCCGCGTCGAACGTGTGGATCGGCTTGCCGAGCTCGAGCATCACGTAGTTCGAGGCGTCGACCACGTTGCTGATCGGCCGCTGGCCCGCCGCCAGGAGGCGCATCTGGACGGCGTCCGGCGACGGACCGACGCTCACGGCGCTCACCCACCGTCCGACGAACCGCGTGCACAGGTCCGGGTCCCGCACGTCGACCGCCAGCCGCTCCGCGGTCGCCGGGCCGCTCCCCTCCTCCACGACCGGCTCGGTCCAGCGGACGC
>DASSRG010000108.1:0-6244 GCA_035701885.1 Candidatus Limnocylindrales bacterium | reverse complement strand
GCCTTCTTCATGGTCTTCGTGTCCGGCAACTTCGTGCTCGCCGGTTCGCTGGGCTCGAACCCGGCGCTGATCATCATCGGCCTGCTGCTCGCGCTCGCGTGGCGCAACGCCGGCTGGATTGGGCTGGACCGGTGGTTCATTCCGTACATGCACCGCCGCTTCTGGGCGGGCACCGACGGCACGACCGTGCCGGGCTCTCGGACCGCGACGCCCAGCGCGACCTGACAGCGAAGCGGCGGAGGCACGAACGCTCCTTCTGCCGCTGCGGACCTTAGACGAACTCGCGGCGCACGACACCACTGGCCGCGCCAGCAAAACGCCGCCGCTCGCCCACGGCCGGGGTAACGGTTCTGCTCGCGGGTGGCCCGTAGCCGAGGGGCGACGGCAGGGCCAGTTTGTTTGCCGAGCGACCCGCCGGCGCCAGGTGAGATCGCGCGAACGAATACGGACGCTGTTCGTTGCGCTCAGGCGCGCAGTGCGGCCTTCGCGGCGGCCGCTTCCCGGTCGATCTCCGCCGCGACCTGCTTGTCGACCGCCCTCGTCACGATTTCATCGGCCCTGGCCAGGGCGCGCTCGATCTCGACAACGGCCGTGTCCTCGACCAGGGCGATCACGCTTGACGTGTTCGGCTCCATGACGGTCTCGAGCTCGTCGCCCAGCGCTGATCGCCGGGCCACGTTGCGGACCTTGCCGATCGCGCTGCCGAGGGCGCCGCCGGCTGCGGCGCCCGCGAGGACCGTGGGCGGAAACAGGATGCCCAGCGCGACCCCGCCCACGATGCCCCACTTGAGGCCGGTCTTTGTGCTGTGCTCGGTGACCTTGCCGAGGTGCACCTTGCCTTGGGCGTCCCTGCTCGCGACGACCACGCCGTCGATCCGGTACCGGCTGTTCCGCTCGATCTCGGTGAGCTGTTGGTAGGCCGCCTCTGCGTCCGTGGTGTTGCCGAAGACGCCGACGATGATGGTGTATGCGCCATCGGTCAGGCCGATGACGGCGCCACGCTGCGCCTCGGGAGTGGCGTCGTCGGACGCCGTCGGGGTCGTCTCGGGGGTCGGCTGGTCGGTCACGACGTATCCTCCTCGCCTCAAGGCAGGTTGCCGTGGACAGTCGCGCCTCGGCGGGGGAGCGCGTCCGCGGGTCTCGGCTGTCACGCTACCATCGAGTGTCCCGTTAGGAGTTGATGGATAGGCGGGTTGAGGCGGCCTCGTCAGGCGGTTCGACGACGCGGCGGTCGCTCGAGTGACCGCGAGAGCGTAGAGCGGGTGAGGCGCTTCGACTGGGGGATGTTGGTTCGACGCGGCGACAGCCGGATCTGGCTCCAGAGGGACTGCCTCGTGGCTGCGGTCCATTTTGCCGGCTCCACCCGGTTCAGGACATCGCGGACCCGGTTCGCCGTGTCGCCGAACGATCGAGTTGGGCCGACGAGCATCACTGCCCGTCCTCTCCTGACGCGTGCGGCCAGGATCACGCCGCCTTCACTCAGGATCCTCGCCCGCGTAGACGCCGACCCATCCGATCTGAGCGGTCGGGAACGACCATCGATCGGCGAAGTCCTGCGGAACCAAGGCTGCGTCGGACTCCTGGCGAAGTCGCGAACCGCCCGGCGCTCCGCCCAGCAAGCGCAACGGCGTCACTGGGAGCTCAAGGAAGATGTTGTCTAGTCGCGGGTGCACCCCTCGTCGACGCCGACAGCGCTTCGCAGCCGCCGCACGGAGGCGAAGTGTTACTTGGGCGTCAGCGAAGCGAACGATCAGCTTCCGCCAGCGCGTACCGATTGAACCTGATGAATGGCGCCAGCTTGACGCAGATGCGAAAGCACCGGCGTTCCTCCCGGAGCCGGCCTACAAGGGCGCCCATCGTCGCTCACCCCAGATCGGCACCTCACTCATCCCAATCCGGGACGGACGCAAGGACGCGGCGGGAGCGTCGCGAAAGCACGAATCAGCAGGCGCACGAAGGGAATCGCCTTCACTCCCAAGGGTCGACCCCGGCCCTAGTGGCCGGTGCCGAACTGGCGGTCACCTGCGTCGCCGAGGCCGGGCTGGATGTAGCCCTTCTCGTTGAGCTGGCGGTCGAGCGCGGCGCAGTAGATCTCGACGTCCGGGTGGGCTGAGACGACCGCCCCGACCCCCTCGGGGGCGGCGATGAGGTTGACGAGCTTGATCCGCTCCGCACCCCATCGCTTCAGCACCTCGATGGCGGCCGTCGCCGAGCCCCCGGTCGCGAGCATCGGGTCGAGGATCAGGCACAGGTCCACGTGCGAGTGGTCGGGGAGCTTGTTGTAGTACTCGACGGGCCGCAGCGTTCGTTCGTCGCGGAACAGGCCCAGGTGCCAGACCTCGGCCGTGGGCATGAGCTCCAGCATCGCGTCGACCATGCCCAGTCCGGCCCGGAGGATCGGGATCAGGCCGATCCGGTCGGCGAGCTCCTCGCCCTCCATCGCCTCGAGTGGCGTCTTCACCTCGACGGGCCGCATCCGGGCGTCGGCGAGCGCCTCGTAGCCCAGCAACCACGACAGCTCGCGAACGACCTCGCGGAACTTCTTCGGCTCGGTCTTCTCGTCGCGCAGGATGCCGAGCTTGTGGCGCACCGCCGGGTGCTCCGAGACGTGGAGGGTGGGCCAGGTCGCCACGGGTTTCCTCGCTGGTGCGGATCGGCGGGCGGGGCGGCCCGCGGGGAGACGGCGAGCGCCGTCCGGGGTCGGGCGAATCCTAGCGTGCCGGGCTATCCTCGGACGCATGCCCGCCACACGAGGAACGGCCCCCGCGCGCGGAACGTCCAGCCGGCCCTCCGGGGGCCGCGCGGCGCGCACGGCGCCGCCGCCGATCCTCGTCCGGCAGATCCGCAACGGGTTCGTCGAGGCCGTCCACCGGGGTGACGTGGTCGAGGTCGACGCGAGCGGGCGGATGCTCCACGTCATTGGCGATCCGGACCGGGTCGTCAACCTGCGGAGCGCGGTGAAGCCGTTCGGCGTGCTGGCGCTCCTCGGGGCCCACGGCGTCGACTCGCTCGACCTCACCAGCGAGGAGCTGGCGCTGATGGCGTCGAGCCACTCCGGCGAGGACCTCCACGTCCGCACGCTCCAGGCGATGTACCGCCGCCTCCAGCTCTCGACGTCGGTGCTCCAGCCTGGCGTCTCGCCGCCGCTCGATGCGCTGACCGCGGCCCGCCTCGCGCGCGACGGGGAGCGGCCGGGTGTCGTCCGCCACATGTGCTCCGGCCAGCACACGGTGTTCATCCTGCTGTGCCGGCTCGGGGACTGGCCGATGGACGGCTACTGGGAGGCCGAGCACCCGGCCCAGCGGGCGTACTCGGCGGCGGTGGCGGCGATGTTCGGCGTCCGCCCGGAGAAGCTCGTGACCGGCATCGACGGCTGCGGGATCCTGACCTACGCCTTCCGGCTGCGCGAGGTGGCCGAAGCGTACGCCGTGCTCGCCGATCCCGACGCGCTGCCGTCGGCGGACCCGCGGGCGACGTTCGCATCGCACCTCCGGTCGATCCGCGACGCGATGCGCGCCCACCCGGAGCTCGTCGCCGGATCGCGCGACCGGCTGGACACGTCGCTGATGAAGGCCGTCGACGGCCGGGTCGTGAGCAAGAGCGGGATGGAGGGCCTGCGCGGGGTGGGGATCCTGTCCGGCGCGCGCGGCGACGGATCAGCCGCGACGGGCGTGGCGGTGAAGATCGAGGACGGAGACGCCAGCGACCGGGCGGCCTACTCGGCAGGCGTCGAGGCGCTCCGCCAGGTGGGCGTGCTGGACGGCCAGGCGCTCCGGACGCTCGCGCGCTACCACCGGGTCCCGAGCCTCGATCCGCACGGTCGGCTCGCCGCCGAAGCCGTTCCCGAGTTCGACCTCGCACCCGTCGGGGAGCTGACGCGGTGACGACCGGCTGAGGCCGGCACCTCCGGGACGCGATCGATGGCCTTCCAGGGCGACCCCTACCGGACCCTCGGCGTCGCGCCGGGCGCGTCGCTCAACGAGATCCGCTCGGCGTACCGGCGGCTGGTGAAGCAGTACCACCCCGACGCGGCCGGGGAGCGGGCCCTGCCACGGTTCCTCGCGATCCAGGGCGCCTACGAGATGCTGGTGGACGGCGAGGGTCGCCTGCGCGTCCCGGGACAGGGTCCGCGCGCGCGGCGTCCGGAAGCGGGCCGCGACTCGCGGGCGGACCCCTCGCGGGCGCGCGCGTCGAGGGACGCATGGCGGGCACGGCGCTCGGGGACGGGCGGCACGGCCGCGTCCGGCGGGCGGTCCGGTGCGGGTCCTGGTGCCGGGCGGACCTCGACGGGCGCCGCGGGTGGAGGAGCGGCGCGAGGCGCTGCCGGCGCGTCGGGAGGCGGCGCCGCCCCGAAGCGCGAGCGCCCGAACCGCGAGCACCACGCCCGACGCGGGTCGCGCACCGCGAGCCCGGGCTCCACGACGTATGACGAGGCCGCCGAGCCGCTCGACCCCGAGTGGGACGGCGGCGCCTGGTACGGCCCGTCGTCCGGCACCTACTGGACGATCAACCCGCGGGAGTACGCAGATCCCCGCAAGCACGGGCCGGAGTACCAGGCACGCGCCCGACGCGCCGCGGACGGGTCGCGGGCCGCGACCGACGGCGGCAGGCGGGACGGCGGCGACCCGGCCGCGCCGATCGGAGACACGGGCGGCCCCGCGGACGCACCCGGCCCGAGTCCCGAGTGGGCGTGGCGCACCGACGCGCGCTCGCAGGCCGGCCCGGGCGCCTCGACGACGAGCAGCGGGACGGAGTGGGGGAGCCGGAGCTGGCGGTACGACGACGGCCCGGCGGAAGGCACCTGGGCGGCCGGCGGCGCAGCCGCGACCCGCCGAGACCGGGGGCGAGGGGCGCCCGCATCGTCCGCCGAAGACGTGGCATTCCCCGACCTCGAGTCACTGGCCCGCCGCGCCGCGCCGCGGAACCTGCTCGCGCTTGCCCGCGGCGACCTCCGATGGCGGCTGGCGATCGCCCTGATCGGCTGGCCACCCATCGGATACGCCGTCGCGACGCTGCTCACGGAGATCACGGGCTGCGCGGCGCTGTCGCCGTCGTGTCCGGAGCCGGTCCCGCTGGTCGCGATGGCGCTCCAGCCGGTCGTCGTCGCGGCCCTGTTCCTGCTGCCGGCGGCGGCCGCCGTGGCGGCGTTCGCGTCGCTCGTCGGCCTGGCGGTCGCGCTCCCGTCGGCCGCGGTGTTGTCGATCGGGAGCGGGCCGGACGGCCGAGTCGGCGCGCCGCTCCTCGGGACGCTCGTTGCGGGCGGCTATCTCGTGGGCCTCGCGTGGGGCGCGCAGGCGCTGTGGCGGGCGCGGGGCGACGGCGATGACGCCGCACCACCCGGAGGCGGCCGCACAGCGACGTAGACTGGCGGCATGCCCCACCGGAACGGGTCGGATATCTCGGCCGCGGCCCAGGAGTACCTGCTCGCGCTGCGAGTCATGGGCTCTGACGGCCGCGTCGCGACCACCGCGCAGCTCGGCCGGCACGTTGGCGTGTCCACGCAGGCCGCGTCCGAGATGTGCCGCCGGTTGGCCGCGGACGGCCTGCTCGAGCCGACGACCGGCCGCGGACTCGTCCTCACGACCGCCGGGCGCGCCGCCGCCGACTCGATCTTTCGGCGCCACGCGCTGCTCGAGTGGCTGCTCACCTCTGTCATCGGGTTGTCGTGGGCCGAGAGCGACGTCGAGGCGATGCGGCTCCAGGGTGCGCTGTCGCCGCGCGTCGAGGCGAAGATCGACGAGCTGCTCGGCCATCCGGTCACCTGTCCGCACGGAAACCCGATCGACCTCGAGACCGCGCGCCGCCGGCCGTCCGGGACGCCGCTCTCGGAGCTGGAGTCCGGCACCCGCGCGACGGTCCTCCGCATCACCGAGGAGGCCGAGGAGGACGCGGGCCTGCTGTCCTACCTCGAGGCGCGGGCGCTCACGCCGGGCGCCCCGATCACGATCCTCGCCCGGTCCGAGAGCCTCGACTCGCTGACCCTGGAGGGACCGCGCGGCCGCGCGACGCTGGGCCTCCGACCTGCGGCACTCATCCGGGTCCTCGAGGGCGACGCCGATCCGTCCCTGTTCCACGTCGTGCCGGCGCGCCAGGGCTGAGGCATGGCCCCCGACATCCGCGTCCGCATCGCGCCGAGCCCCACCGGCCCGCTGCACATCGGGACGGCCCGGACCGCGCTGTTCAACTTCCTGTTCGCGCGCCACGAGGGCGGCACGTTCGTGCTGCGGCTCGAGGACACCGACGT
>DASSRG010000107.1:0-45123 GCA_035701885.1 Candidatus Limnocylindrales bacterium | reverse complement strand
CGCCGCCGTCGGCCGCCTCCGACGCGAACCGGGCGCAGGCCGGGGTGAGGTCCGTGAACCCGCGGTCGCGCCCGGTCCGGACCTCGATCTCGATCGAGCGCACGAGCGGCCGCCGGGCTAGGGAAAGATCGAGCGGATCGCGTCCCGGATCCGGCCGAGGCCGCCGCCGCCGGGCGCCGACTCGTAGCGCAGCGGCTCGTCGGCGGAGATCACGTTCGCGCCCCAGCGCAGCAGCCCGACGCAGGTCGAGAACGACGGATCCTGGATCGTGTCGATGAGCCCGCCGATGCCCGACGGTCCGGCGACGCGGACCGGCATCTGGAGGACCTCGCGGCCGAGCTCGGCCGTCCCCGCGAGCTGCGCGCCACCGCCGGTGAGGATGACGCCCGCCGGCAGCATCCCGTGGCCGCTGCGGGTCATCTCCTGGCGCAGCAGCTCGAACGTCTCGCGCATCCGGGCCTCGATGATCCGGCACAGCTCCTCGCGGCTGACCGTCCGCCCGGCGTCCTCGCCGAGCACCGAGACGCTGATCTCCTCGTCGGTGAGGTTCCGGATGTCGCAGGTCCCGTGGCGGACCTTGAGCTCCTCGGCGACCTGGAGGGTGGTCTTCACCCCGATCGCGACGTCGTTGGTCACGTTGTTGCCGCCGACCGGGAGGACGGACGTGTGAAACGGCGACCCGTCGGCGAACAGCGCGACGTCGATCGTCCCGGCGCCGATGTCGGCGACCGCGACCCCCAGCTCCTTCTCGGTCTCGGTGAGGACCGCCTCGGCGGATGCCAGCCCGTTCACGACGAGCTCGTCGATCTTCACGCCCGCGAGCTGGACGCACTTGGTGAGGTTCTGCACCGCGGTCGCCGAGGCGGACACGATGTGGGCCTCGACCTCGAGGCGGAGCGCGCTCATCCCGAGCGGATCCTTCACGCCCTCCTGGCCGTCGACCGTGAACCCGCGCCGCTCCACGTGGAGCACGTCGCGGTTCGACGGGATCGACACCGCCCGCGCGACCTCGATCGCCCGGTTGATGTCCTCGCGCGTCACCTCGCGGTGGTGCGCCGTGACCGCGACCTGGCCGGTGGAGTTGAGGCTCTCGACGTGCTGGCCACCGACGCCGACGAAGGCGCGGTCGATCTTCCAGCCCGACAGGCGCTCGGAGCGCTCGACGGCGTCGGCGATCGAGCGGACCGTCTGGTCGATGTTGACGACGACGCCCTTCTTGAGTCCCGAGGCGGGCACGGTGCCGTGGCCCATGATCGTCAGGCGCCCGTCACGGCCGACCTCGCCGATGAGCGCGCAGACCTTCGACGTGCCGACGTCGATGCCGACCAGGACCGCTTCCCGTTCCACCTGCCTGTCGTCCCTCGCTGCGTGGGCGCGGCCCGCCGGGCCGCCGTGTCGAGCCTAGATGAAGTGACGCCGGATGAGCGCGACGTTGTTGAAGATCCGGAACCCGAAGTTGATGAGGGCGACGAGGTAGAGGTCGAGGCTCAGCCGGTCGCCGATGAACGTCAGGATCACCGCCACGATCGCGTTGGTGAGGAACCCGCTGATGAAGATCCGGTTGTCGTAGACCCCGTCGAGCTCCGCCCGGACGGCTCCCAGGACCGAGTCCAGGGCGGCGAGGATCGCCACCGCGGTGTAGCGCGAGAACTCGAACGAGACGTTGACCTGGAGGACGAGCCCTGCGATGACACCGAGGATGAGACCCGCGAGGGGCAGGAGCACGGGCGGGCAGCCTCCGTCCGGATGAACGCTCCGGTGAGGATACCCGACGGCGCCGTCACGGCTTGGGGCTGCCGGAAGGCTCGGGGGTGCGGCGCGGGATGAAGGTGCCGCTTCGCTCGTCCGCGAGGATGACGCGCCGCACGTTGGCCTCGTCGTTGTCGAGGATCAGGCTCCGGAGGAGCCGGACCTGGCCCGGAATGAGGTCGGTCGTGCGCAGGGTCGGGGTGTAGAAGCCGAAGATCGCGTTCCAGTCGAGGGGCTCCGCGTGGAGCACGAAGCCGTTCGTGTCGTCGACCCGGACGGACAGCGCCTCGGCGCCGCTGGCGATGTCGGCCGGCGCAAGGGATGCGAGCCGGAGGGCGGCGTCGAGCGACACGGGATCCAGCCGCGAGCCGATGCCGAGCGCCGTCGACTGGAACCGGCGGTCGGTCACGATCGGCACATCCGACCCGGCCGGAATCTCCTCGCCCATCTCACCGAACAGCGTCCCATCGGCGTCGACGAGGTAGCGATGCCCGCCGACGGCCCAGGCCACGAGCGCGACCCGCTCCGCGACCGAGACCTGCACCCGGTCCGGGAGCGCCACCGACACGTCCGCGCCCGCGACGGCGGGGATCGCCTCGAGACGCCGCTCCAGCTCCGCGGTGCCCAGGGTGAACACGTTCTGCCCGTCGGGCAGGGCGAGCGCCGCGAGGATGGCGTCCTCGCTGGTCCAGGTCGCGCCGGTGACCTCGGTCGTGCGGGCGACGAACAGGTCCGACGACATGGCGCCGTACAGACCGCCGACGGCGACCAGCACCGCGAGCGCGGCGCCTGCGCGAACCGGGGTCAGGACCCGGGCGGACGCCCGCTTGACCGGCTTCGTGCGCCGGATGCCGCCGCCGGGCCGCGCCCCGGGTCGGAGGGCGGCCGGCTTCGACACGCGTGCGCCGCCCAGGGGGCGGCGGGCTGTCGAGCGACGGTTGAGCATCAGCGCGGGAGGTCCGTGGTCGTCAGCCGATGACGCACCCTGCCGGCCTCGCGCTCGAGGGCGAGGTCGACGACCCGGCGGCAGACGGCGGCGAAATCGTAGCCACCGCTCGCCGGCATCGTGGGGAACAGGCTGATCGGCGTGAAGCCCGGGATCGTGTTGATCTCGCTGACGACGAGCTCCTCGCCGGCGAGCAGGAAGTCGATCCGCGCGAAGCCTTCGCAGCCACAGGCGCGGTAGGCGTCGCGGGCGAGCTTGAGGAGCGTCGCCTTCTGGCCGGGCGTGACCTCGGCGGTCGTCGTCGTCTGCGACAGTCCCGGCGTGTACTTCGCGGCGTAGTCGTAGAACTCGTGGCCCGACAGGATCTCGCCGGGGCCGTAGAGCTCGAGCGCGTCGGGTTCGTTGCCGATCACCGACACCTCGATGTCCCGCGCGCCGGACAGGTAGCGCTCGACGAGCGCGAGGTCGTCGAACCGGAACGCCTCGTCGAGGGCCGCGGCGCGCTCCTCGGCCGAGTGGGCCAGCGTCATCCCGACCGAGCTCCCGAGCCGGGCGGGCTTGACCATCAGGCGTGGACTCCCGGTCCCCGCGGCGAACGCCTCGAGCTCGGACAGAACGCCGTCCGGATCACGTGCCCACCGGGCGGATCGCACCTCACGCCAGTCGACCACCGGCAGGCCGAGGCCGCGGATCAGGCGCTTGAACACGGCCTTGTCCATGCCCACGGCGCTCGCCGTCACGCCCGAGCCGGTGTACGCGACGCCCGCCGCCTCGCACATCGCCTGGATCGTCCCGTCCTCGCCGAACGGCCCGTGAAGCGCGATGAACGCGACCGGCCGGGGTCGCTCGGCGGCGATCTCGTCCAGGGCCGCTCCCGCCGAGCGCGGACCCGTCGCGCCGAAGGCCGCGGGATCGTCGTACGCGGCCTGCGGCCGTCCGTCGCGGCGATGGTCGTCCGGGAGGCGCCACCAGCCGCCGTCGAGGTCGAGGTACCACTGCGCAACCGGATAGCCGGAGCCGAGGAGCGCCTCCGCGATCGCGGTGCCCGAGACGATCGAGACGTCGTGCTCCGCGGAGGGACCGCCGAAGATCACCGCGACCGGGGTCTCGGCGGGGGCGTGGCCCAGCGGCGGGACGGCCATCAGTCGCCCTCCTCGACCCAGCCGGACCAGTCGCCGAGGAACTCGATCTCGAACCGGAGGTCGATCCCGTGTGCCTCGCGGACCCGGCGGCGCACGAGCTCGCCCAGCCGCCGGACGTCGGACGCGGTTCCCTTCCGGTCGTTGGTGATGAAGTTCGCGTGCTTCTCGGACACGACCGCCCCGCCGATCCGCGTCCCCTTGAGGCCCAGCTCGTCGATCAGCCGGCCTGCCGAGTCGCCGTCGGGGTTGCGAAACACGGACCCCGCCGACGGGATCCCCAGCGGCTGGTGGGCCTGACGCCAGCGGCGGATCTCGTCGAGGCGAGCCTTGATGAGGTCGGGGTCGGCGGGCGCCAGCCGGAACGTGGCGCTCACCACGATCTCCGACGCGCCACCCGCTTCGAGCGCCGGTGCCTCCTTGAACCGCGAGTCGCGGTACCGGAAGCCGAGCTCCTCGACCGGGAGCGTCCGTTCGGCGCCGTCGGCGAGCAGCACCGTCGCGGACTCGAGCACCGCGGCCGTCTCGGACTCGTGCGCCCCGGCGTTCGCCCACACCGACCCGCCCACGGTCCCCGGGATCGCCAGCCCGTACTCGAGCCCGGTGAGGCCCGCCTTCTGGGTCTCGGTCGCCGCGCGCGCCATCGGGACGCCGGCGTCCGCGTGGTAGCGGTCGCCGTCGACGTGCGACGCCTCCGCCCGCACCTGGATGACGAGCCCACGGATCCCGGCGTCCGAGATGACGACGTCCGAACCGCGGCCGAGGAGCGTGTACGGGATGCCGCGCCCCCGCGCGAACTTCACCAACGCGCGCAGCTCGAACGGATTGTGGACGACGGCGAACAGGTCGGCGGGGCCGCCAACCCGCATCGTCGTGAACCGCGCGAGCGGCTCGTCGCGCGACGTCTTCACGCCGATCCGGCGCTGGATGTCCGTCCCGACCGCGATCGCGTCGAAGGCGCCGGTCGCCATCACGGCCGCCTCCCGCGGGCGGTCGCCTCGATCTCCGCGGCCTCGGGCAGGGGCTCGCGGAGCGCCGCGGCGATCACGAGGTCCGCGACCGCCTCGGCGGCGTCGGGCCGGGCCTGTTCCCGCGCGGCCGCGGACATCGTCGCGTGGCTCGACGGGTCGGCAAGCAGTCCGGCCACCTCGAGCAGCCGCTCGGCGTCCAGGTCCTCGTCCTCGACGAGCACGGCCGCGCCGGCCTCCGCGTATGCCTCGGCGTTCCGGCGCTGGTGACCGGCCGCGTGCGGATACGGGACGATCGCCGTGGGCAGCGCGAACGCCGCCGCCTCGGCGAGCGTGGATGCTCCCGCACGGCCGACAGCAAGGTCTGCGGCCGCGAGCGCGGCCGTCATGTCGTCGTGGAGGAACGGGAACGGGCGGTACCGGTCCCGGAGGTCCTCGGGAAGGGCCTCGCGCGCCGCGACCGCCTCGGCATACCCGCCCTCGCCGGTCACGTGCACGACGCGTACCCGCTCCACGAGCCGCGGCAGCGCCGCGAACACGGCGTCGTTGATCCGGCGCACGGCCTGCGAGCCCCCGAACACGAGCAGGATCCGCTCGCCCGGCCTGCCGCCGAACCGCTCCCGGGCGGCGTCCACGTCGATGCCGCCGAGGGCGCGGATGGGCGTCCCGGTGACGAAGGCGCGGGGGTGACCCAGCGCCGCAGCCGTCTCGGCGTGGCTGACCGCGAGGATGGTCGCGCGGGCGGCCACGAACCGGACCGAGCGGCCCGGCACGACGTTCCCCTCCCACAACACGCTCGGGATCCGCAGGACGCTCGCCGCGAGGAGCGTGGGGATCGCCACGTACCCGCCGGTCGTGAAGATCGCGGCCGGTCGCCGGAACAGGAGCAGAAGGAACGCCTGGGGCAGGGACAGCCCGAGCCGGATCGGGTCCAGCACGACGTGGATGTCGCGACCGGCCGAGCGGAGGGAGCGCAGCAGCAGCCGCGTCAACGGGATCCCCGCGGGCGGCACGATTGCGCGCTCCAACCCGCGATGCCCGCCGAGCCAGCCGAGCTCAGGCGCGCCGGCTCGAGCGCGGAGCGACCGGGCGACGGCGAGGGCCGGGTAGATGTGCCCGCCCGTGCCCCCGCCCGCGATCAGCAGGCGCATCGTTCCAGGTTCCTTTCTCGACCGTCTCACGCGACACGGACAGGAGGATGCCCACCGCCGCGAAGCTGATGATCAGCGACGAGCCGCCCGCCGAGACGAACGGCAGCGGGATGCCCGTGACCGGGATCAGCCCGACGACGACCCCGATGTTGATGAAGGCCTGGATGCAGATCCAGGCGGTGATGCCGGCCGCGAGCAGCGCGCCGAACGTGTCCGGCGCCCCGAGCGACGTCCGGATCCCGAGATACCCGAAGGCGAGGAACAGGACGATCACGAGACCGCCCCCGAGCAGACCGAACTCCTCGCCGATGATCGCGAAGATGTAGTCGTTGAACGCGTTGGGCAGGAACAGCCCGCCAGCGAGCCGGCTCTCGCCCAGCCCGGCACCGAGCAACCCGCCGAGGCCCAGGGCGAGGTAGCCCTGGATGCTGTGGAAGCCGATGCCCGCCGGGTCCGCCCACGGGTTGAGCCAGGCGTTGATGCGGTCCATCTGGTAGCCGCGCAGGAACATCATCGCGACGGCCGGGACGGCGGCCAGGCCGAGCCCGATCAGGTGCAGGACGTTTGCGCCCGCCAGGAAGAACAGCGTGAACGCCGTGAACGCGAGCACCGACGAGGTGCCGAGGTCCGGCTCGAGCAGGACGAGCACGACGACCGGCACGACGATGACGAGGAACGGAACGGTGCCGCTGAGCAGCCCGCGGACGGCACTGCCGCGCTTCGCGAACCAGTGGGCGAGGTAGACGACGAGGGCGAGCTTCATGAACTCGGCCGGGTGGAACGGCGGCAGCGGTCCGATGACGAGCCAGCGTGCGGATCCGCCCACGACGCGGTTGAGCGCGGGGACGAACACGAGGATCAGGGCCGCGACGCCGATGAGGAACATCGGCACCGACACGACTCGGAGCCAGCGGTAGTCCACACGCATCATCACGAGCATGGCCACGATGCCCAGCGACGCCCACAGGATCTGCGGTCCCACGATCGCGAACGTGTCGTCGCGCTGGAGGAAGGCCTTGATCGCCGACGACGAGTACACCATCAGGATCCCGATCGCCGCGAGCGCGACGATCGAGACGAGGATCCCGTACTCGGGCTCGTGACGCTCGCGCTGGAGCGTGTTCTTCGGGCGTTCCCGGGTGGGGGCACGGAGCGCGGTGAGCGGCGTCGTGGCCATCAGCCGGCCTCCCCGTTGAGCCGCGCGACCGCGGCGATGAACGCGCGGCCCCGTGCCGCGTAGTCCTCGAACATGTCGAACGATGCCGCCGCGGGGCTGAGCAGCACGGTGGCCACGTCTCCCTCCGGACGGTCGTGGAGCGCGTCCTGCGCCAGCCGGTGGGCCGTGGCGACCGCCTCGTCCATCGTCGACGCGCGGTCCGTCCGCGCCAGCCCGGCCTCCCGGAACAGGGCGTCCAGTGCCGGCCCGCTCTCGCCGATCAGCACCGCCGCATGCGCCCGCTCCCCCACCACGCGCGCGAGGTCCGACAGGTCGACGCCCTTGTCGCGGCCGCCGGCGATCAGGACCACCGGCGCGGGGAACGCCCGGAGCGCGGCGATCACGGCATCGGGCTGCGTCCCCTGCGAGTCGTTGACGAACCGGACGCCATCCACGAGCGCCACCGACTGGAGCCGGTGCTCGACGCCCGTGAAGGCAGCAGCCTCGCGACGGATCGCGTCGGGCGCGATGCCGAACAGCAGCCCCACCCCGATCGCGGCGAGCGCGTTGGACACGTTGTGGGCTCCCGGGATGCCCAGCTCGGCGGCCGGCATGATCCCGCCGCCGGGCGCCGTCATCGCGGTCCCGCCGCCGGCCAGCGGCAGCCGTTCGACCGCCGCGGCGACGATCCACCCGTCGACCACACCGAGCCCGCCCGGCACCGGGAAGTCCGCCCGGTACAGCACCGCGGGTGCCGTTCCCAGTCCGGCATATCCACCGACGACGGGGTCCTCGAGGTTGAGCACGAGCGCGCCGTCCGGGTCGACCAGCTCGGCGAGACGCCGCTTGACGCGGCGATACGCCTCCACCGATCCGTGCCGGTCGAGGTGGTCGGAGGTGACGTTCGTGTAGACCGCGACCGTCGTGCCCCGGGAAAGCGCCGGCAGCTGGAGCTCGGACAGCTCGACGACGACGCGGTGGTCCGGCGTCAGCTCGGGGAGGCGCTCGACGAGGGGCGTGCCGATGTTCCCGCCGAGGACGGCCGGGTGGAGCGGGTCCGCGGTGAGGATCGCGTGGGCGAGCGCGCTCGTCGTCGTCTTGCCCTTCGTCCCGGTCACGCCGATCGTCGGCGCCGGGCAGAGGCGGAGGAAGAGGTCCGACTCCGAGACCAGCGCGGGTGCCTCGCGGTCCCCTGCCGCCCGCGCGGCGACGAGCGCCTGGAGCTGGCCCCGGAGCCGCGGCTCGGTGGTCGGATAGTCCGGGGTGATCGAGGGCGACGTCGTGACGAGCGCCGCGCCCGCCCACGTCGACGCCGGGTCCACATCGGGCCCGAGGCGCAGCTCGACCTGCCTGTCGTCGAGCTGCGCGATCGCGCCTTCGAGGTCGTCTGCCGGGCGGCCGTCGTAGACCGTCACCCGCGCTCCCATGTCGTGGAGGAAGCGCGCGAGCGCGATGCCGCTGCGTGCGAGCCCGAGCACGGTGACCGGCCGTCCGTCGAACGCACCGGCGCGGACGTCCTCGAGCGTGAGCGCGTCGATGTCGATCGGCGTCGTCGTCATCGTCGTCACTTCAGCCCGCCGATGGACGCCATGAACAGCGTCACGCCGAGGAGTCCGGACAGGATGCCCACGATCCAGAACCGGAGCGTGATCTTCTCCTCCACCCAGCCACCGAGCTCGAAGTGGTGGTGGAGCGGCGTCATCCGGAAGATCCGCTTGCCGCCGGTCGCCTTGAAGTACGCGACCTGGATGATCACCGACCCCGTCTCCACGACGAAGATCAGGCCGATCAGCGGGAGGACGAGGATCTGGCCCGTGATCAGCGCGATGACCGCCAGCGTCGCGCCCAGCGACAGCGACCCGGCGTCGCCCATGATGATCTGGGCCGGGTGGACGTTGAACCACAGGAAGCCCAGCAGCGCCCCGATGATCAGCGCGCACAGGAACGCGATGTTCGGCTGCGACGGCACGTTGAGCAGCGCGATGATCATGAACGAGACGAACGCGAACGCGAGCGTGCCGCCAGAGAGCCCGTCGAGGCCGTCGGTGATGTTGACGCCATTGGACGCGGCGACGATCGCGAACGCCCCGAAGAACACGTAGACCCACTGGTTGATCAGCACGTCGCCGACGAACGGCACGCGGATCCCGGTGATCCCGTACGTGCTCTGGATCTGCCAGGCGACGAACAGCGCCACCACCGTCTGCCACAGCAGCTTCTGGCGGGCCTTGATGCCCTCGCCGGTGCGGGCGTTCAGGTAGTCGTCGACGGCGCCCAGGAGACCCACCAGCGCGAGGGTCGCGATCGGTGGGATGACGCCGCCCTGGGGCGGCCAGCGGAGGGCGAGGAAGATGCCGAGGACCACGAAGATGATCAGGAGGCCGCCCATCGTCGGCGTCCCCCACTTGATCATGTGGCTCTGCGGGCCTTCCTCGCGGATCTGCTTCCCGAACCCGAAGTAGCGCAGCAGCCGGATGTATGGCGGCATGAGGATCACGACGAGCGCGAACGCCAGCAGCAGGCCCTGGATCAGCTCCAGCGTCATGCCGGCGCCTCGCCGCCGCCGAGCGCCGCGATCAGGCCGTCGACGACGTGCTCCAGCTCGATCCCGCGCGACGCCTTCACGAGCACCACGTCGCCGGGCCGCAGCTCGCCACGCAACACCTCGACCGCGCCGGCCGCGTCCGCGGCGATCGTCAGGCGTTCCGGCGCCAGGCCGGCCGCGAGGGCGCCCTCGGCGATGCCGCGCGCGGCACCACCTGGACCGCCGTCGACCACGACGAGCCGGTCGAGCGTTCGCCCTGCGGCCTCGCCGGCCTGGCGATGACCCGAGTCGTGGGCATCGCCGAGCTCGCGCATCTCGCCGAGCACCGCCACGTGACGACCGGGCAGCCCGGCGAGCAGCTCGAGCGCGGCCGTCACGGACCCGGGCGAGGCGTTGTAGGCGTCGTCGACGATCACGATGCCGCCCGCCCGGTGGACGACGGACCGGTGCTCGGCGCGGGCGGGCGCCGCGAGCCCGGGCACGATCTCGTCGAGCGTCATACCCGCCGCGAGACCGGCGGCGGTCGCGGCAAGCGCGTTGTGGACGGCGAGCCGACCCAGGGCGGGGATCGTCACGTCGCGGGATCCCTCGGGGGTCACGAGCCGGAACGCCATGCCGTCGAAGCCGAGCGAGGCGACGTCCTCGGCGCGGATGTCCGCGTCCGCGGCGAATCCGTAGGTTCTCGCGCGCGCGCGCGTGCGCGAGGCCATTCGCCGGACGCGATCGTCGTCCGCGTTCAGGATCGCGAGCCCTCCATCGACGGCCGACGGCAGCGCCTCGACTAGCTCCGCCTTCGCGTCCTCGATCGCGTCGAGCGAGCCGATCCGCGACAGGTGGACCGGCTGGACCGCGGTCACGATGCCGACCGACGGCAGCCCGATCGCGGCGAGCTCGCGGATCTCGCCGCCGGTGTACATGCCCATCTCGAGGACCATCGCCTCGTGCTCGGGCCCGAGCCGCAGCACGGTGAGCGGCATCCCCACCTCGTTGTTCTGGTTGCCCTCGGTGCGCAGCGTCCGGAACCGACGCTCCAGCACGCCCGCGACGGCCTCCTTCGTCGACGTCTTCGCGATGCTCCCCGTGACGCCCACGACGAACGGCGTGAACCGCCGGCGCCACGCGGCGGCGACGGCATGCAGGCCTCGCAGCGTGTCGGGCACGAGCACGACCGTGACGTCGCCGAGGGCGTCGAGCGGGGCCTCGTCCGCGGCCGGCTCCCGGCCCACGAGCAAGGCTGTCGCGCCGGCCGCCGCCGCGTCCGCGAGGTAGCGGTGGCCGTCCGTGCGCTCACCCGAGAGCGCGACGAACAGGACGCCGGGGGTCACGAGCCGGGAGTCCACCGCGCCGCCTCGAACGCGTCCGCTGCCGCGCCGGAGGAGGCGGCCGCCGGTCGCCGCGACAAGGTCGTCGGCGGTCATCGACGGGGTCGGGGTGACGACGCCGTCGGGGCGTTCCGGCGAGCCGGTGATCGGCGTCGTTCCGGGTTCCGTCACGGCGTCGAGTGTCGCACAGGCGACCGTCACGGGTGGCCCGTGGCGGTCGGGGTGGACGTCGTGCTGGTGGAGGTCGTCGTGGTTGAGGTCGTCGTGGTGGTCACGGGTGCCGGGCCCTGGCGCTCGTCCGGGACGAGGTCGGGCGTGCTGATCGCGTCGTGGGCGATCCGTCGGAACAGCTCGAACGACATCACCGGCATCTCGAGGTGCCCGAGGCGCACCACGGTGGGTGTCCCCTCCTCGATCCGCACGGCGACGACGAGGTCCGGGTGGTCCTTCTCGCGCGCGATGAAGCCGACGAACGAGTAGTTGAACCGGTTGACCTTCCAGGCCTTCTTCTCGGCGTCCCAGATCTGCGCCGTGCCCGTCTTGCCGCCCACCGTCAGGCCGGGGATGAGCGTCCGGTCACGGTAGAACGGGACCTTCTTCACGACGTTCCGGAGCAGCGCCTGGAGCGTCGTCGAGAGGGTCGGCGACACCACGCGCCCGCGGCTGATGGACGCGGTCTCCTTGGAGCCGACCTGGCGCACGACGCGGGGCTGGACGAGCATGCCGCCGTTGACCATGGCCGCGTAGGCCTGGGCCAGCTGGATCGGCGTCACCGCGATGCCCTGTCCGAACGCGCCGTTGGCGAGGTCGATCTGGCGCCACGCCTGCTTCGCGGGATCCCGGACCAGGCCTGACACCTCGTTCGACACGTCGATCCCCGTGGGCGACCCGAAGCCCATCTTCCGCCAGACGTCGAACAGCCGCGTCGACGCCTCCCTGGTCGACTTGCCGAGCTTCATCGCCACCTTGGCGGCGACCACGTTCCGCGAGTACGCGATGGCGTTCTTGAACTTCATCGTGCCCATCGACTTGTGGTCGGCGTTGTCGACGTGCGCGCGACCGCCGTCGAGGCGGAGCGTCCCCTGGTCCTTGATCTTCGTGTCCAGGGTCACGGTCCCCTGCCCCAGCGCGGCGGTCGCCGTCAGCATCTTGAACACGGACCCGGGCTCGTAGACGGTGGACACGATCGGGTCGACGAACCGGCCTGGGTCCTTCGCACCGATCTCCTGGTAGCGGTTCGCGTCGTACGAGGGGTAGCTGCCGTACGCGTAGACCTCGCCCGTGTACGGGTCGAGGACGACCGCCGAGACGCGCTTCGCGCGGTCCGCGATCCACGCGGACAGCAGTTCCTGCTCGACCGCGACCTGGAGGCCGGCGTCGATCGTCAGCAGGAGGTCCTCGCCGGGCGCGCCTTGTTCGAGGACGGTCGAGGAGTCCGGCACGGCGTTGCCCGCGGCGTCCTTCTGCGCGGCGACGATCCGGGGCGTGCCCGCGAGGCGCTCCTGGTAGAACTGCTCGACGCCGTACTGGCCGGTCCCCTCGCGGTTGACGAACCCGAGCAGGTGGGCGGCCAACGAGGTCTCGGGGCCGCCGCCGGGCTGCGGGTACAGACGCTCCTGCTCCGGCTCGAGCAGCAGGCCGGAGAGGGCCGGCTCCTTGCCCACCGACAGCTCGCGGATGCGGTCCGACATCTTCGCGTCGAGCCCGCGGGCGAGCACGACGTATTCGCGCTCGGACGCCATGCGGTTGCGGAGCGTGATGGCCGCATCGCCCTGGAGGCCCAGCAACCCGATCAGCGTCTGCGCCACCGCGGCGCGACGCTCCGGGGTGAGCAGCTTCGGCGTCGCGGCGAGCCGATCGCGCTCGACCGACGTGGCGAGAACGACCGTGCCCGACCGGTCGTAGATCGCGCCACGCTTCGCCGGCAGCGTGACGGTCATCGAGGACTGCTTGACGGCCATCGCCGCCAGGTCGTCGCGCCGCATCACCTGCCAGTACGCGAGCCGTGCGCCGAGCGCGCCCGCCACGATGACGAACACGAGCAGCACGAGGACCGCGCGGGCGCGGGAATCGGTCCGGCCGAGCATCGGTGGGTCGATAACTCCTGGGGGTACGGGTCAGCGGGCGGGGAGGACGTCGGGCTCGGGGAGCGGCCCCAGGCCCGACTGGATCGCGAGCTTGCGGATCGCCGGCGCCTTGCCGAGCCGGTTGAGCTCGTTGCGGAGGTCGTTGGCGCGCGCCTCGAGCCGGTCCTGCTGCGTCGCCAGGCGCTCGACCTCGTAGCCCGTTGCCGACACGCGGATGTCCTGGGACAGTGAGAAGAACGCGGCGGCGAATGCGACGGCGATCGCGGCGAGCAGCAGCGACATCCGCGACGGGCCCCTGCGCGCGCGGACCGCGGCGCGGACACGGCGGCGCGGCATCGTGACGGCGACGGCCGCGGCACCGACGTCGACCCTCGGCCGGCGCGGCAGGACGATGGTGCGCTGGCGCGCACCCTGGTAGACCGCCATCCCCTACTCGCCGAGCGCGTAGTGGAGGCGGGGCGAGCGCGGATCGAGGAACGAGAACCGGTCGCCGGTGGCATCCAGGGCGCCCTCGTCCAGGCCCATGTCCGTGGACTCGGGCTGGTAGTCGCGCTGGCGGCGCTCGTGCAGCTCGTGCTGGCGGCGGCCGTAGGCCTTGCGGCGGTTGCTCTGGTGGCGCTTGCTCACGGGACTCCTCCTGCCGTGAACGGGGGCCGGCTCGTGCCGGGTGTCGACGGGCTGATGGGGTGCGGCGCGTCGGCGGTCTCTGGGCTCTGCTCCTCCTCGTGCTCGATCAGGCGGCGAGCCGTTCGGCGGCCCGGAGACGCGCGCTGCGGGCGCGTGGGTTGGCATCGATCTCCTCGGGGCTCGGCGTCCGGTCCTTCGTCACCAGCCGCAGCCGCGGCGCGCGGCCGCACACGCAGACCGGTGCCTCGGGCGGGCAGACGCAGCCACGTCGCTCCGCGTTGAGGAAGCGCTTCACGATCCGGTCCTCGAGCGAGTGGTAGGACAGGACGACGAGGCGGCCGCCCGGGCGCAGCAGGTCCATCGCGGCGGCGAGCGCGTCCTCGAGCGCGTCCAGCTCCTCGTTGACGGCGATCCGGAGTGCCTGGAACACCCGGGTCGCCGGGTGGATCCGCCGGCGCTGGCGCGGGTTGCCGGGCGCGACCCGCTCGACGAGCGCCGCCAGCTCCTCGGCCGTCTGGATCGGGTGGGTCGCCCGGGCCTCGACGATCGCCTTCGCGATCCGCCACGCGGCCGGCTCCTCGCCGTACTTGCGGAACAACGCGGCGAGCTCGTCCGCGGTCAGCGTCGCGAGCAGCTCCGACGCCGGCACGCCACGGGTGGCGTCGAACCGCATGTCGAGCGGCCCGCCGGTCCGGAAGCCGAAGCCGCGGTCTCGGTCGGCGAGCTGGAACGAGCTCAGGCCGAGGTCGAACAGCATCCCGTCGACGGCATCGAAGCCGGCGGCCGGCGCCACGTCGCCCAGCTGGCGGAAGTTCGCCTGGCGGAGGACCAGCCGGTCCCCGAAGCGCGCGAGCCGGGCGGCGACCCGGTCGATCGCGGCCTGGTCCGCGTCCAGCCCCAGGACGCGGCCGTCGGGGCTGGCGGCCTCCAGGATCCGCTCGGTGTGCCCACCGCCGCCGACCGTGGCATCGATCTGGAGGCTGCCGGGCTGCGGGGACAGGGTCTCGAGGACCTCGTCCGGCATGACCGGCAGGTGCCCTTCCTCCATCACTCCTCCATCGGTCGGTTGCGGATCCCGAGCGGACCCTGGAAGCGCATGTGGTGCGACGTCAGATCCCCAGGCCGGCGATGGCGTCCGTGAACGCCTCGCCCTCGAGCGCGCGGCTGTAGGCCTCCCAGCGGCCCGGCGCCCACACCTCGGCGTGGTCGCGGGCGCCGAGGACCAGCGCCTCGTTCTCCAGGCCGGCGAAGCCGCGAAGGTTCCCCGGGACGAGGACCCGACCCTGGCGGTCGAGCTCCGTCTCGAAGGCACCCGCGAACAGCTGGCGCTGAAGGAGCCGGGCGTTGGGGTCGGTCATGGGCAGGCTGCCGACCTTCGCCGCCAGCTCGTCCCAGGCCGCCATCGGGAAGATCGCGAGGCAGGCATCGAGCCACCGCGCGACCACGACGTTCCCTGCGAGCTGCGCACGGAAGCGCGACGGGACGGCGAGGCGCCCCTTGTCGTCGACCGCATGCCGGTACTCGCCGGTGAACACCGATCCCGCCGCTCCCTGACGTCGGATGGCGCCGGTGGTCCGATCAACCCGGGTCGCTCAGCCTTGCGGCCGGTTCCCCACTTTCCACCACTTTGCGCCACTTCCGGGCATCATAGCGCGCCGATTCCCCCCGTCAATGCGTTTTCTGCACGGGATCTCGGAGGAGTGGCGCGCCAGGGGTCCCGGCGTCGCGGCCGTCGGCAGAGCCGTCAGGTGGGACGCGGTCGGCGCGGCCTGCAGCGCCCTCGCGCGTACCGGCCGGCGTGCAGCGCGAACCCCGCCACGACGAGCGGCGTGGACCAGTACGGGATGGTCCGGGCGACGGGGCTGGGCAGGAAGATGTCGGACACGCCGCCGTGCTCCGCGCCGTACCGCTCCGCGAGCGGCGTGAGCGGGCAGACGCCGCGGTTCGCGACGAACACGGCCGACTCGCCGGCCACCAGCATCGCGGCGACCTTGACCGACCTGCCGCCGCGGCCGAGCACGCCCGTTGCAAGGAGCCACGAGATGGCCCACAGCTCCACCAGGAAGACCGCCGAGTGCGCTGTTCGCACCGCGGCCAGCGTCCCGTGGCGGTCGCCCATACGGCGTCCGGCGGTCGTCACGACGTCCATCTCGAGCACACCGTGGTTCCGCGGCCGCCCCGACGGCAGGGCGATCCGGCCCCTGGACGGGGTCGGGGTGTCACGCGTGCGTCGCCTTGCCGCTGAGCTCGTACGGTGGCCGCCGCCGGCGACCGGGACGCGATGCGGGCTGCCTCCAACCGGATCGTGGTCGCTCAAGGAGACCACATGCGCCTTCAAGGCGCGGCTGACGGCATTTCGGCAACGGTTCGGCCGCCAGCGAGGACGAGATAGGGCCCAACGTGCATCCCGGAACCGGAGCGCCGGGGCCTGGGCCCAGGAATGGTCACCGCGGGCGACCGCGAGGGCGAAGACGCGACCAGCCTCGAATCACCGACCGAGCGCTACCGGGTCGGCGGGGGCATCCGGATCCTGGCGCCCACCTTGAGCGCGGTCTCGGGGTACTGCGGGTTCCAGCTGTAGATCGTCCTGAGGCTGTGCCCGAAGTACTTCGCGATGCTGAACAGGTTGTCGCCGGAGCGGACCGTGTACACCCAGCACTTGTCGCGGTCGGAGCAGGCGACGAGCAGCTTGTAGCGGTCGCTCGTCGGCTTCTTCGTCGGCTTCGGCGTCGGCTTGGCGGTCGGCGCTTCTGTCGGGGTCGGGGTCGGTGTCGGCGTTGGTGACGGTGTCGGCGACGGCGTGGGGCTCGGCGATGCCGACGGCGACGCGGTCGGATCGGCCGACGGGCTCACGGCGACGACGCTCGCCGGCGCCGCCGTCGGATCGGGCGACGGCGACGCGGACTCGAGGACGGCGAGCGCCGTGGACGAGGGCGCCGCCGCAACGACCGGCATCTCGATGCCGCCTCGCTGGACGACGAACCCGAACGAGATCCCGGCGCTCAGCACGAGGATCAGCAGCGCGGCCAGCGTCGCGCGTGGGACGACCGGGGCGCGGCGGGGCGCCGGCGGCTCCGGGAACGCCATCGCACCACGGAGGTAGCGCGGGCAGTCGGCGTGCGAGGCGCGGAGGCAGACCAGCTCCTGCTGCCGCGGGGACTGCGGCTTGGGCATGCCGATCGCCGCGCAGACGTTCTCCTCGTCCGGGTTGTGGAGCGGGGCGAACAGCAACCCGTCGACCTGGCGGCGGAAGAACGGGCAGACGTCCGGGTCATGCGACCGGGTGGACGAGTCGAGAACCGGGAGCACGGGCCGCGTCGCGACCGGCTGGGTCGCGGCGCCCGGCGCCGCGGGTTCGTGCAGGCCGAGGGCATCGTCGGACGCCATCGTCGGCTCGTCGCTCAGCTCCATCCCTCCCGGTGAGACGGTGTCGCGGATTGCCTCGACGGCCGGAGTCTAGTACCTCCTGCGGATTGTCTGCGCGATTTTCCTGGTGGTAGGCTGCGCGTCCGTCGCCGGTCGGAACGGATTCACCGGCGTTACAGTTGAACCCGCCCACCTCGCCCGGAGGCGTTCCACGCAGCCCATGGCGCTCCCGCTCCCGGCGGCAATCGCCGTCGAATCGCCCGACAACGACCCCGCCCGGCTCGCGCCGCATCGCATCAAGCGGTGCACGTACCGACGGCTGGTGTCGCTCGATCGCGCTCGCGAGCGGATCTACGAGGTGGAGTGCCTGTTCCCCGACCGCAAGGTCCCGGTGCCGCTCGGCGACCTCGACGCGGCCATGCCCGTGTGCAACGCGTGCACGGCGGCGCACATCTTCCGGCCCGACGAGGACTGAGCGTCTCGGCGAGGTCAACCTCATGGTTGGCGCGCCAGCGAGGCGGCCTGTAAGCCGAGTTCTGTACCACGGCTGACGCCGTGGTGACGGTCATCCATCTGAGGCCGCCGGTTGCCCGACGGCTCATGCAGCCGACCCGAGGGCTGGGCAGCGCACCTCTCCCCCGGCGAACCGGGTTGCGCCCTCCTATTTGGCCTTGCTCCAGGTGGAGTTTGCCGCGTTTCACTCCGGCCCTCGCGGGCCGGCATCGTCACTGTGGCACTGGTCCTCGCCTCACGGCGGACGGGCGTTACCCGCCACCCTGCGCTGGGGAGCTCGGACTTTCCTCACGGCCGGCGGTTGCCCGCCGATCGCGCGACCATCCGACCGCCTCGCTGGCCCGGAAATTGTAGCCCGGGACCACCGCGCCCCCTGGCCGAGGCGCCACTCGCCCGTGCCGCGCCCGGGACCGCCTGCCTGCTACCCGCCGAGCAGCCGCCGGGCCTCGCTCGCGATCGCATGCCCGAGCACCTCGTGCGCGTCGGCGCCGAGGTGGACGCCATCGGCCGGATCGCCGGACACGAGGGCGGTGCCGTCGAGGAAGGCGGCGCCCTTCATCTCGGCGACGTTCCGGTACAGGCGCGGCAGCTGATCGGCCTTGAGGCGCGCGTCGCCGAACCCCCACAGCTCGGAGCGGTCGGTGAGCTCGCCGAGCCGAGGCGGCGACACGAGCAGCACGAGCGGGGCCCCGCCGTCCGGTCCCGTCCCCGAGTCGAGCGCGATGTCGACGAGCGTCCCCGCGCCGAGCGCGATCTCGTGCGCTGCCCGACCGAAGATCGTCTTGAGGTCGTTGGTGCCCAGCATGATCACCAGCAGGTCGATCGGGGCGTGCGTCCGGAGACACGGCAGCAGGTACGTCTTGCCGTTGCGCCCTTCGACGAACGGGTCGTCCCACAGTGTCGTCCGGCCGTTGAGCCCCTCCTCCACGACGTCTGCGAGGCCGGCCAGGTCCGCCGCCGCGACCCCGGGCCAGCGGATGTCCCGAGGCCACCGGCCCCCACTCACCGGGTGCGCGCCGTGGGTGTTCGAGTCGCCGTAGCAGACGATCGTCGGCACGGTCAGTCCTCCTGCGGCGCGACGCGGCGCGCGCGCGCGACGCGCATCGGGCCGCCGGCCGCGACCCGGTCCAGGGCCTCGTTCGCGAGCCGGTCGGCGGTCGCGTTCTGCGCCCGCGGCACGTGGGTCGCGGACCAGCGGCGGAACGCCCCGAGCATCGTCTTCGCCTCGGCGTGCAGCGGCGCCAGCTTCGCGTCCTTCACCCGCCACCGCCCGTGGAGCTGCTCGACGATGAGCTTGGAGTCGAGGAACAGGTCGACCTTCTCCGCGCCCAGCCGGCCGGCAAGCTCCAGCGCGCGCAGGACGCCGGTCCACTCGGCCACGTTGTTGGTCTGGATCCCGAGCGCCTCCGAGATCGTCGCGTCGGGCGGGGCGGCGGGGTCGAGCGCGTCCGCGCGGCTGCCGTCGATCAGTGCCGCCCCGAGCGAGGCCGGACCGGGATTGCCCCGGGCCGCGCCGTCGGTGCGGATCACGAGGTGCGGGATCACGGGGAGGCCGGAGTCGCTCAGGCGTGCCGCTCCACGATCCGGGAGCTGACCTCGAGGATCGCCTGGGTGATATGGATACCCCGCGGGCAGGCGTCAGTGCAGTTGAAGATCGTGCGGCAGCGCCACACGCCGTCCTTGTCGGCGAGGATCTCCAACCGCTCCTCGGCCGCATCGTCGCGGGAGTCGAAGATGAACCGATGGGCGTTGACGATGGCCGCGGGACCCACGTACGACGGCTGGGCCCAGAACGACGGGCAGGACGACGTGCACGCGGCACACAGGATGCACTTGGTCGTGTCCTCAAACCGCGCGTGCTGCTCCTCGGTCTGGAACCGCTCGCGGGTCGGCGGCATGTCCGTCGTCTGGAGGTAGGGCTGCACGCTCCGGAACTTCTCGAAGAAGGCGTCCATGTCGACGACGAGGTCCTTGACCAGCGGCAGGCCGGGCAGCGGGGCGACCGTGATCTTCCTGCCCAGCTGATCGACCCGGATCTTGCACGCGAGGCGGTTGCGCCCGTTGATCAGCATCGCGTCCGACCCACACACGCCGTGGGCGCACGAGCGGCGGAACGTCAGCGTCCCGTCCTGCTCGTACTTGACCTTGTGGAGGAGGTCGAGGACGCGATCCATCGGGCCCGCCTCCACGAGGTATCGCTCCTCGTGGGGCTTCTTGTCGCGCTGGGGGTCGTAGCGGAGGATCCGCAGGTCGACCTGCATCGTGTCTCGTGCTCCGCTCAGTAGGTCCGCGGCTTGGGCTCGAACTTCGTGATCGTCACCGGCTTGTAGGCCAGCTTGATCACGCCGTCGCGCTTCGTCGCCAGGGTGTGGGTCAGGAACTTCGTGTCGTTGCGCTCGGGGAAGTCCTCGCGGCTGTGCGCGCCGCGGCTCTCCTTGCGCGCGATGGCCGAGGCCACGGTCGTCTCCGCGCAGTCGAGCAGGTAGCCAAGCTCGCGGGCCTCGAGCAGGTCCGTGTTGAAGACGGTCCCCTTGTCGTGGACGTACACGTTCGCGTACCGGTCGCGGAGCTGGCCGACGGCCTTCTGCGCGCGCCGCAGGCCGGCGTCGTCGCGGTACACCCCGACGTCGTCCATCATCACGTTCGCGAGCTCGGTGCGCAGCGTCGCCGCCCGCTCGCCGCGCGGCCGGTTGCGGATCGCCTCGAGCTCCGAGCGCGCCGGTTCGACCGCCGCGTCGGCATCCACCGACGGGGTCCCGAGTCCCTTGACATCGATCGCCATCTGGCGCCCGGCACGTCGCCCGAACACGAGCAGGTCCACGAGTGAGTTCGTGCCCAGCCGGTTCGCGCCGTGCACCGACACGCACGCCGACTCGCCGGCGGCGAACAGCCCCGGGACGATCCTGCCCTTGGCGTCGCGGGTCACCTGCGCGACGAGGTTGGTCGGGATGCCGCCCATCGCGTAGTGCGCGGTCGGCTGGATGGGAACTGGCTCCGTCAGCGGCTCGACGCCCTGGTAGACGCGGGCGAAGTCCGTGATGTCGGGGAGCTTCTCCTCGATCACCTTGCGGCCGAGGTGCCGGACGTCGAGGTGGACGTAGTCCTTGCCGTCGATCCCC
This sequence comes from Candidatus Limnocylindrales bacterium, assembly GCA_035701885.1. GTDB lineage: Bacteria > Chloroflexota > Limnocylindria > Limnocylindrales > CSP1-4 > CAIXZV01. The sequence continues at coordinate 24,435 of DASSRG010000107.1, read as the reverse complement.
CGCCCCGCCCGGATCTCCTGGTAGATCGCCCGGCTGACCATGTCCCGTGGCGCGAGCTCCATGAGCTTCGGCGCGTAGCGCTCCATGAACCGGAAGCCGTCCTTGTCCAGCAGATAGCCGCCCTCGCCACGCGCCGCCTCGGACAACAGGATCCCGATGCCGACGATCCCGGTCGGGTGGAACTGGTAGAACTCCATGTCCTGCATCGGGACGCCGTGGCGGTACGCGAGCGAGACCCCGTCGCCGGTGAGGCTCCAGGCGTTCGACGTGACGCGGAACATCCGGCCGAAGCCGCCCGTCGCGAGCAGCACCGACTTGGAGCGCAGCACGACGAGCTCGCCGTCCGCGATCCGGTAGGCCACGACGCCCGCCGCCCGGCCGCCGGAGCCGAGGTCCCCGCCGTCGGTCAGCAGGTCGACGACGTGGAACTCGTCGTAGAACTTGACCCCGTGCTTCAGGCACTGCTGGTACAGCGTCTGGAGGATCATGTGGCCGGTCCGGTCGGCGGCGAAGCAGGAGCGCTTGACCGGCCCCTCCCCGTAGTTGCGGGTGTGGCCCCCGAACCGCCGCTGGTCGATCTTTCCGTCGGGCGTCCTGTTGAACGGCAGGCCCATGTGCTCGAGCTCGATCACCGTCTCGATGGCTTCGCGCGCGAGCACCTCGGCCGCGTCCTGGTCCACCAGGTAGTCGCCACCCTTGATGGTGTCGAACATGTGCCACTCCCAGTGGTCCTCCTCCTGGTTCCCCAGGGCGGCACACACGCCGCCCTGGGCGGCGCCGGTGTGGGAGCGGGTCGGGTAGAGCTTGGTCAGGACCGCCGAATCCACGCCCGCCTTCGCGAGCTCGAGGGCGGCCCACAGGCCGGCGCCGCCCGCCCCGACGACGAGCGCTTCGTGGTCCCGGATGATCGTCGTCACGCCGCCGGACCGGGAACCGGGAGCGTCACGAGGACGATGGTGCCGAGCACCCAGAGGATGATCGCGCCGAGGTACAGGAGCATCGTCAGCACCGTCCGCAGCCCGCCGCCCGTGTAGTCGCCGACGACCGTGCGCATGCCCATGAACGCGTGGAACACGACGAACGTGAGCATCAGCCAGTCGAGCGTCCGCCAGATCAGGCTGCTCCAGCGGACCGTGACCCACTCGGCCTCCTGGATCGCCGGGTCGTAGACGAGGTGCGTGATCAGGTAGTGGGACAGCGCGAGCACGAACAGGCCGAGGCCCGTGAGCCGCATGAGGTACCAGACGGCGAGCTCGAAGCCGCCGCTCTGGGGACGGGCGCGGCCGGTCCGGGCGCTCACTGGGTCAGCTCCCGGGTCCCGAACGGCGGCTGGAAGCCGAACGCCGGGGCCATGATCTGGAGCATCACCGGGATGCCGATCACGAGGAACAGGATCCAGCTCGCGTACCACAGCTGGCGGTGCCAGCGGGTCGTCGCGGGCCAGAAGTCCATGATCACGATCCTGAGGCCGTTGAGCGCGTGGTACAGGAGCGCCGCGCCGAGCAGCGTCTCCATCACCCGGCCGATCGGGCTGGCGTAGAACTGCAGCACCTCGTCGTACAGCGCGGGGTTGGCGCCGACGAGCCAGATGTCCAGGACGTGCAGCAGGATGAACGCCCAGATGGCGACCCCCGAGATGCGGTGGAACGCCCAGGCGAGCATTCCCTCGCTCCCCCGGTAGCGCAGCAGCATCGAGCCTCCTCGTCCCCGCCCTGTTGTCGGCGCCGCGCCTAGGACGCGGTCCCGGCGGACGCGCCGAGCCGGTCGATGATCGCGTCGGCGAACGCGGCCGTGCCCGCGCTCCCGCCGAGGTCGTAGGTCACGGTCCTGCCCTCGGCGATCGTCTCGCGGAGCGCGTTCTCCACCCGCTCGGCTGCATCCTGCTCGCCCAGGTGGCGCAGCATCAGCACGCCGGACAGGATCAGCGCCGTCGGATTTGCCTTGTCCTGGCCCGCGTACTTCGGCGCCGAACCGTGGACCGGCTCGAACACGCTCGCCTCGGTGCCGATGTTCGCGCCCGGCGCGACGCCCAGGCCACCGACGAGGCCGGCGCAGAGGTCCGACACGATGTCGCCGTACAGGTTCGGCAGGACCATCACGTCGTACAGCTCCGGCTTCTGGACGAGCTGCATGCACATGTTGTCGACGATCCGATCCTCGAACTCGACCCGGCCCTCGTAGTCCTTCGCGACCGTCGCGCAACTCTCGAGGAACAGCCCGTCCGAGAGCTTCATGATGTTCGCCTTGTGGACGGCCGTGACCTTGCGCCGTCCGTTCGCGACGGCGTACTCGAAGGCGAACCGCGCGATCCGTTCCGAGGCCGCTCGGGTGATGATCTTGATGCTCTCGGCCGCATCCGGACCGACCTTGTGCTCGATCCCCGCGTACAGGTCCTCGGTGTTCTCGCGCACGATGACGAGGTCGACATCCTCGTAGCGCGTCTCGAGGCCCTTGAGCGAGCGTGCCGGGCGGAGGTTCGCGTACAACCCGAGCGTCTGGCGGAGCGTGACGTTGACGCTGCGGAAGCCGGACCCGACGGGGGTGGTGATCGGCCCCTTGAGCGCGACCTTGTTGCGCCGGACCGACTCCAGCACGTGCTCCGGGAGGGGCGTCCCGTACTGGGCCATGACCGCCTCGCCGGCGTCCTGGACCTCCCAGTCGAAGGCGACGCCGGAGGCGTCGAGGACGCGCCGCGTCGCCTCCGCCAGCTCCGGCCCGATGCCGTCGCCGGGGATCAGGGTGACCGAGTGGGACATGTGGCCATATTAGCCCGGGTCCCCTGTCCGGCGCGGCCCCTGCCGCCGCCTGTCCCCCGCCAGCCGGGTCGTCGACCGAATCGTGGGCTCAGGGCCGGAGCGGCTGCCAGGCCACGTTGATGTTGAGCCCGGTCGCATTGTCGAGTGGCAGGACGACGGGCGTCCCGGAGCCGTCCGCACGCGCAACGAGGAGCGAATGCTCCACGATGTCGGCGCCGTACACGAGTGTGCCGTCGGGCGACCATGCGATCGGCGAGCAGACCGTCTTCCCGGTGAGGTCGGGGTGATCCTGGCAATAGCCGGTGAAGCCTGGAAACGGCCGAATCTCGTCCGACCGCCCGCTGAGTGCGTCGGCCGTGCGCACGACCGCGGGGCCGTCGTGCCAGTACGCGATCTGGCTTCCGTCCGGCGACCACCGCGCCCAGAACCCCCTGCCCACGAAGGCGGACGTGCCCGTCGCGAGGTCCAGGACGGTCGGGCCGGCGCTGCTGATGTAGAGAAGCCGCTGGACGGACCGGTCCGGCGCCCACATCGGACCGGGTGTCTGCGCGTACCCCGCGACCTCGTGCAGATCGCTCCCGTCGGGACGCATCAGCCAGATTGTCCCGTTGGGATCGGCCTCATCGGAGCCCGCCGGGCGCGACAGGAACGAGATCCAATGCCCGTCCGGTGACATCTGCGGCTGCCAGACGTCGCGGTCGGGTCCGATCGCCGCGTTCCGGGCCTCGCCGCCCGGGGTGGCCAGCGCGCCCGAGCCGTCCGCGGACGCCGTGTACACGCGCCACGTGCCGCCGGGGCCGCCGGATCCGCCGGCGAACACGAGCGTCTTCCCGTCCGGTGACCAGCTGATCGGCTCACCGGCGAGGTCGGGAGGGCCGGGCACCGTGGTCGCGATGCCCGTCGCGATGTCGAGGACCTTGAGCGTCGTGGCGCCGTCCGGTCCGACCGCGAACGCGAGGTGGGTTCCATCCGGCGACACGCTCAAGCCATAGATCTCCGAGGCGCCGGCGTCGAACACGTCCCTCCGGTCCGAGCCGTCGGCCGCGAAGCTGCGGATGGTGGTCGCGTCGGTCACGTAGATCCGGCCGTTCGGAGCGAGGCCGAATGGGGCGGGCGTCGACTCCCGGGCGCCGACAAGGATCGCGATCCCGGCGACGGCGACGAGGAGTAGCGCGGCGAGGGCGAAGATCAGCATCGGTCGCGGCGCGGCCACCCGGCCGCCGAGGGTGGTTGTCGTCATCGGGAGCAGCCTTTCGAGGCTCGACCACCAGGGTCGCTGCCGAGTGGCCGCGGTGTGCACGAGGACCTCGGCGAGGTGGCTGGGCACGCGGTGCTCCGCCTCCTCGCTGAGCCAGCGCGAGAGGGTCGGTCCGAACCGGTCGTCGGTCGTCATGCCGTCCGGCCCTCCACGAGCTCGATGGCGCCCCGGGCGTCGGCGTCGAGCGCCGCCCGGAGCTGCCCGAGCGCACGGTGCAGCCGCGATTTCGCGGTCCCGAGCGGGATGCCCAGGCTGTCCGCGACCGCCGGCAGCGGGAGATCGAGGTAGTGATGGAGCACGATCACGGCCCGCAGCTCCGGGTTGAGCCGGAGGAAGCCGCGCTCGAGCTGGTCACGGTCGGCGACCGACGACGAGACGCGGTCAGGCGTCGGGATGTCGATCGCGGTGAGTTCGACGTCGAGACGGTGGCGCCGGGTCCGGCGGGCCTCGTCGATGCAGGCGTTGACGAGGAGCCGGTGGAGCCACGCGTCGAAGCGGTCGGGATCGCGGAGGGTGGGCAGGTCGCGCCAGGCGCGGACGAGGCAGTTCTGCACCGCGTCCTTCGCCTGCTCCGTGTCCCGGAGGATCAGCCAGGCGGCGCCATCGAGGCGGGAGATCGCGGCGCCTGCCAGCGAGGCGAAGGCGTCATGATCGCCTCGCCGCGCCCGCTCCACGAGCTCTCGCTCCATGTCGCCCCTCGGGTGTGGCCCGGCCGTCCGGCCGCGCTCGAGGAGTATGGCGGGGCGGGGGTGCCGGATCGTTCCGTTTCGCCGGACCTCCGTCGTGGCGACGAGGGTGCGGGCTATGATCGATCGCCTGCGATCCCCAACGAGGTCCCGCCCGTCGCGTGAAGATCCACGAAGCCGACGCGAAGTCGCTGCTCGTCGCCCAGGGGCTCCCGGTCCCCGCCTGGGAGGTCGCCCGGACCCCGACGCAGGCCCGTGCCGCCGCCGTCCGGTTCCTCGCGGATCCCGCGAACGCCACCGGCAAGGTCGTGATCAAGGCCCAGGTGCTCGTCGGAGGACGGGGCAAGGCCGGCGGCGTCCGCCTCGCCTCCACCGCCGACGAGGCCGAGGACGTCGCCTCGCAGATCCTCGCTCTCGAGCTGAAGGGACTGCCCGTCCGCCGCGTGCTCGTGGGGCCGGCCGCCGAGATCGTGAAGGAGTACTACCTCTCCGTCGTGCTCGACCGGGCGACCAAGCGGCTGATGTTCATCGGCTCCGCCGAGGGCGGCGTCGAGATCGAGCAGGTGGCCGTCGACAACCCCGACGCGATCGTCTACGAGCACGCGGATCCGCTGCTCGGGCTGCCCGATTACGCGGCGCGCGAGCTCGCGTTCAAGATCGGCTTCGGGTCCCACTGGAAGGCGGGCGCCGCGATCGCGAAGGGGCTGCTTGCCACGATGCTGGCGTACGACGCGGACCTGGTCGAGATCAACCCGCTGGCCGTGATCCGCGAGCACAACGCGGACGGCACGGAGGTGGAGCGCCTCGTCTGCCTCGACGCGAAGATCACGCTCGACGACTCGGCGCTGGCCCGCCACCCCCAGCTCGAGGCCCTGCGCGACCTGGACGCGGAGGACCCCGCCGACGTCGAGGCCCGCCGGTACGACCTCACGTTCATCAAGCTCGACGGGGACATCGGCTGCATGGTCAACGGCGCGGGGCTCGCGATGACGACGATGGACCTCGTGAAACGGGCCGGCGGCGAGCCGGCGAACTTCCTGGACATCGGCGGCGGCGCGAAGGCGGACCGGGTCGCGGCGGCGATGCGCCTGATCCTCGACGACCCGAACGTCAAGGCGATCCTCGTGAACATCTTCGGCGGCATCACGCGCGGCGACGAGGTGGCCCGCGGGCTGATCGAGGCCCGTGCCCAGCAGTCGCGCGAGGTGCCGATGGTCGTCCGGATCGTGGGCACGAACGCCGCCGAGGCCGCCGAGCTGCTCGAGGCGGCCTCGTTCGTCACCGCGGCAAGCCTCGACGAGGCGGCGGCCAAGGCGGTCGCGGCGGCAAAGGGGGTCGCGGCATGAGCATCCTGATCGGACGCGACACCCGCCTCGTGGTGCAGGGCATCACCGGGCGCGAGGGCGAGTTCCACAGCCGCGCGATGCTGGAGTACGGCACGCCGCTCGTCGCGGGCGTGACGCCGGGCAAGGGCGGCCAGCGGGCGATCGACGGACAGGTGCCGGTGTTCGACACCGTCGCGCAGGCCGTCGCGGAGACCGGGGCCAACACCTCCTGCATCTTCGTCCCCGCGGCGGGGGCGCCGGACGCGGTCCTCGAGTCCGCGGCGGCCGGCATCTCGACCATCTTCTGCATCACCGAGGGCATCCCGGCCCTGGACATGATCCCCGTCGTCGAGGAGGTCCGGCTCGCGGGGGCCACGCTGATCGGTCCGAACTGCCCCGGCGCGACCTCGCCAGGCCAGGCGAAGGTTGGGATCATCCCTGGCTCGATCCACCGCGAGGGCCGGGTGGGGGTCGTCTCGCGCTCGGGGACGCTCACGTACGAGGCCGTCCAGGCCATGACCGATGCCGGGCTCGGCCAGTCGACGTGCGTGGGCATCGGCGGCGATCCCGTCATCGGGACGCAGTTCCTGGACGTGCTCAAGCTCTTCGCCGCGGATCCCGAGACGGACGCGATCGTGCTCATCGGCGAGATCGGCGGCACGGCCGAGGAGGAGGCGGCGGCGTGGGCCGGCGAGCACCTCCGGGACGTTCCGAAGGTCGCGTTCATCGCGGGCCGCACCGCTCCCGAGGGCAAGCGGATGGGCCACGCGGGCGCGATCATCTCGGGCGGCCGCGGCACGGCGTCGTCCAAGGTCTCGGCGCTCGAGGCGGCAGGCTTCCGGGTCGCGGGCTCCCCCACCGAGCTCCCGGGGCTGCTGCGCGACGCCGGCTACCGCGGCTGATCCCGGTGCGCGTCGAGGACATCCGGTACCTGTTCGCTTTCGACCGCTGGGCGTCGCGGCGCATCCTCGCGGTGATCGACGGGCTGCCGGACTCGGTCTGGGGCGCGACCGGCGTCGTCGGCGAACGCGGGCTGGGAACCATCCTCGTCCATCATCTCGGCGCACACCAGCGGTGGCGGCTGGGCCTGTCCGGCTCGGAGGAGTCGCCGCGGCCGGAGCGCGAGCCGCTCCCGTCGCCGGACGCCCTGGCACGTGCCTGGGCCACCGAGTGGGACGCGACCGACGTGTTCCTCGACGGCCTCACGGATGACTGGCTCGCGCAGACGGACGAGGGCGTCGCCTTCTGGCAGATGCTGGCGCACGTCGTGAACCACGGGACACAGCACCGCTCCGAGGCCGCCGTGCTGCTCACCGAGGCCGGGCGTTCGCCGGGCGACCTGGACATGATCTTCTTCGCCGAAGAGGTCGGCCGGACAGGGGCCTGAGGGCGGTCCGCGCTTCCGTGCGTCGCTAGACTTCGGTCAGGCGCCTTGCGGCGCCCCGGAGGAAGGAGGATCGGCGCCCCGGCGCGCATGAGCAGCCTGATGGACCTCGTCGCCGGTGATGCGCGCGACATCGTCCTCGCCCTGTCCGTCGATGACCCGGCCGCGTTCGCCGATCCGGACCGGTTCACCGCACACCTCCCGCTCGGCGGCGGCCTGGACCCGACGTGGCTCGACCTGTTCTCGGAGGCCGTGCGATCGGTCACTGGTCAGGGGGAGCCGGTCGACTTCCTCGATGCCAGGTCGGAGCTGGACGGGACCGCCGGCACGACGGAGCGGATCGTCGAACGGGTCGACCGCGACTGGGTGGAAGCCGTGGCCGCCGTCCCGGACGACCTCCACGGCCCGCTGGCCGGGCGCTGGATCGAGCTGCTCGAGGAGGAGCTTGGCCTCCTGCCACGCGAGGAGAAGCCGTGGATCCGCGACCTCACCGGCCGGATCGTGGGGTTCTCGCGGCAGGCCGAGGGCGCAAGGGACGTGATCTTCGCCTGGGGGTTCTAGCGGCCCCGGCTCGGGACTCGCGGCGCTGCCCGGCCGGTCAGGCGCCCTCGTAGCCCAGGGCGGCCCACGCCGGACCGCCGGGCGCCTCGATCAGCTCCACCAGGACCCCATGGCACGACCGCGGGTGGAGGAACGCGACCGGACCCTCGGCGCCCTTCCGCGCGACCCGGTCGATCACCTCGATGCCGTCGAGCTCCAGGCGGGTCAGGGCGGCGTTGATGTCCGGGACCTCGAAGCACACGTGATGGAACCCCTCCCCCTTCGACTCGAGGAACCGGGCGACCCCCGTCGTGTCGTCGGTCGGCTGGACGAGCTCCACCTTGGACTCGCCGACCGGCAGGAAGGCGATCGTGACCCCGTCGTGCTCGATCGGCAGCACGAGCTCGACGGGCAGGCCGAGCATGTCGCGCCAGAAGCCGAGGCTCTGGTCGATGTCGCGGACGATCACGGCGACGTGGTGGACCTTGCCCAGGCTCCGGATGGCGGCCGGAACCCGCTCCGTGGGCTGGGAATCGGGCATCTCGACCTCCTCAGACGGTGATCAGCTCGCGGTGGACGCCCCAGACCGCGCGCAGGCGGTCCGAGATCTCGCCGACCGTCGCGTAGGCGCCCACCGCCTCGAGGATGGGTGGCAGGAGGTTGGCATCGCCACGAGCCTCGTCCTCCAGGCGGCGCATCGCGGCCTCCCAGGCGGCTCCGTCGCGCTCGGTGCGCACCCGGCGGAGGCCCTCCACCTGGCGCCGCTCCCCCTCCGGATCGATCCGCTGGATCGGCGGCGGCGCGCCCGCATCGCCGTCCCGGAAGCGGTTTACCCCGACCACGATCCGGTCCTCGCGCTCGATCTCGCGCTGGACGCGGTACGCCGACTCCTGGATCTGGCGCTGCTGGAAGCCGCCCTCGATCGCGGGCAGCGTGCCACCCATGGCGTCGATCTCGTCGAGGTAGGCCTGGGCCGCGGCCTCGAGGTCGTTGGTGAGCGACTCCACGAACCACGAGCCCGCGAGCGGGTCCGGCGTCTCGGTGACGCCGGCCTCGAAGGCGATGATCTGCTGCGTCCGGAGGGCGAGCCGGGCGGCGTCGGCGGTCGGCAGGGCGAGCGCCTCGTCTCTCGAGTTGGTGTGCAGGCTCTGGGTGCCGCCCAGCACCGCCGCCAGGGCCTGGAGCGTGGTCCGGACGACGTTGTTGTCGATCGACTGGGCCGTCAGGCTGGACCCCGCGGTCTGGGTGTGGAACCGGCACATCATCGACTTGGGGTTCCGCGCCCCGAACCGGTCCTTCATGATCCGGGCCCACATCCGGCGGGCGGCGCGGAACTTGGCCACCTCCTCGAACAGCTCCGACCAGGCTGCGAAGAAGAACGAGAGCCGGGGGGCGAAGTCGTCGACGGCGAGGCCGCGGGCCACGGCCGCCTCGACATAGGCGATCCCGTCGGCCAGCGTGAATGCCAGCTCCTGGGCCGCCGACGCCCCCGCCTCGCGCATGTGGTAGCCCGAGATCGAGATCGTGTTCCACTTGGGCAGCTCGCGGCTCGCGAACTCGAACACGTCGGTGACCAGGCGCATCGACTGGCGGGGCGGGTAGATCCAGGTGCCGCGGGCGATGTACTCCTTGAGGATGTCGTTCTGGGTGGTGCCGCTCACCGACGAGCGGACCGCGCCCTGGCGCTCGGCGGCAGCCACGTAGAGCGCGAGCAGGATCGGCGCGGTCGCGTTGATCGTCATCGAGGTGCTGACGTCCGCCAGCGGGATGCCGGCGAACAGGGTCTCCATGTCGGCGAGGCTCGAGATGGGCACGCCCACCCGGCCCACCTCGCCCTCCGCCTCGGGCGCGTCGGAGTCGTAGCCCATCTGGGTGGGCAGGTCGAAGGCGACCGAGAGGCCGGTCTGGCCCTGGGACAGCAGGTAGCGGAAGCGCTCGTTGGTCTCAGTGGCCGTCGCGAACCCGGCGTACTGGCGCATCGTCCAGAACCGCGAGCGGTACATGGTGGGCTGGACGCCGCGCGCAAACGGGTACTCCCCCGGCAGCCCGAGGGCCGCGTCCGGGTCCCAGTCGGGGCCGAGGTCGGCCGGGGTGTAGACGTCGTTGATCGGCAGCTCGGAGGTCGTGGCGAACGACTCGCGGCGCTCGGGCGACGAGCCGATCGCCCGCGCCCGCGTCGCGGCACGCCAGCGGTCGACCGGCGTAGCCGGGCCATCCCCCGCCCCGTCCGCGGGCGACTCCGGGTCCCGCCGTGTCTCGTCCTGCACCCCGTGCTCCTAGCTGATGACGACGAGAACGTCGCCCAACTCGATGTTGACCCCCGGCCCGACGCCGACCCTGGTGATGGTGCCATCCCTCGGCGAGCGAAGCTCGTTCTGCATCTTCATCGCCTCGACGACGAGGAGCTGCTGCCCCGCGGTCACCGTGTCCCCGACTGCGACTGCGACCGTCAAGACCTTGCCCGGGATCACGGCACGGACTTCCAGCGGGCCGGTCGCCGCGAAGGCCGAGCCCGCGCGGGTCGCCCGCTCCCGGAGGGTGGCGCGACGGTCGGCGACCGTCTCCACCTCGAATCGGAAGCCCCCGACGAGGACCTCTCGCACGGCCCCGTCGGACGTCGGCGACGCCGGGCCGACGACGATCGGGGTGACGGACGATCCTTCGCGCAGGAGATACCGGTCGCCGCCGAGCGCCACCAGCTCCACGTCCGTGGGCGTCCCGTCAAGGACCGGGTGTCTTTGCGTAGAGACACCGTCGGCCGGCGCCAGCCCGACCCGAACGGGTGCCTCGCCACCGAGCGCGGACGACGCTGCCAACCGGGCGCGGATCGCGTCCGGATCGTCCCCGCTCAGTGTGGCAGGACGCAGGCCGGCGCTCCCGGATGCCAGGTCATGGCCATCGGTCGCGTCGTCGGATCCTGCGGGGCGGCGGCGGACGGCGTCGCTCATCGCGGCCACCGATCGGCGGCCGTGGCGCGAGCCGATCGGCGCCACCCATCGGGCTGCCGGTGGTGGTCCGACTCCTCGACGCGCATTGCCGTCGCGTGCCCCGCGATGCCACTGCTGCCGAGCGACCGAGCGAGCAGTCCGGCCGCGACGAGTGCGCGACGCGCCGCCATGGTGTGGGCCCGTTCGCCGTCCCAGTGCTGCGCGACCCAGTCGATCGAGAGATCTGCTGCGCGGAAGGTTTCGTCAATCGCGACTGTCCGGTGGAACGGCAGCGTCGTCTGGACGCCGCCGATCTCGGTTTCGTCGAGCGCCCGTCGCAGCCGGTCGATCGCCGCGTCGCGGTCGGGCGCGTGGACCATCAGCTTCGCGATGAGGTTGTCGTAGTCCGGCGGAATCCGATCGCCGGGCTCGATCGCGGTGTCGACGCGGACCCCCGGACCCGAGGGCATCACCCATCTCCCGACGCGCCCGGGAGTCGGCGCGAATGCGCGCGACGGGTCCTCGGCAGCGATCCGGACTTCGACGGCATGGCTCGTAGGCGTCGCGGCGCGCTCCCCCGCCGCGAGGACCGCGTCGCTCAGCGGCTCGCCCGCGGCGATCCACAGCTGCTCGCGAACGATGTCGACGCCCGACACGAGCTCGGTCACCCCGTGCTCCACCTGGAGCCGCGTGTTGACCTCGAGGAACCAGACGTCACCGGCCGGGTCCAGGAGGAACTCCGCTGTTGCGGCATTGCGGAGGTTCGCCTCCTGCGCGAGCCGGATGGCGAGCCCGTGCAGGCGCCGACGCGCCGGCTCGTCGAGTCCGGGCGCGGGTGCCTCCTCCACGAGCTTCTGGTGCCGGCGCTGCAGCGAACAGTCCCGCTCGCCGAGCGCGACGACCGAACCGTGCGCGTCGGCGAGGAGCTGGACCTCGACGTGGCGCGCCGGGCGGACCTCGCGTTCCAGGTACACCGAGCCGTCGCCAAAGGCGGCGAGCGCTTCCGCCGATCCGCTCGCCAGCGCGGCGGGGAGATCTGCCGGGCGCTCGACGCGGCGCATCCCGCGTCCCCCGCCGCCGGCCGCGGCCTTCACCAGCAGCGGGAAGCCGATCTCCTCCGCGCCAATGACGATGGCGTCCACGTCGTCGGCGCGATCCACGGCGGCCGGCTCGAGGGTCCCGGGCACCACCGGGACGCCGACGCTCCTAGCCAGTCGCCGCGCGTGCAGCTTGTCGCCGAGCGACTCGATCGTCTCCGACCGTGGGCCGATGAACACGAGACCGGCTTCTTCCACCGCCCGGGCGAACGCGGCTCGCTCCGCGAGGAACCCGTAGCCGGGATGGATCGCCTCGGCGCCGGTGGCCCGTGCAGCCTCCACGATCGCGTCGATGCGCAGGTAACTCTCCGTCGGCGACGCCGGCCCGACGCGGATCGCGGTGTCCGCCATTCGCACGTGGGCTGCCGCCTCGTCTGCGTCGGAATAGACGGCGACGGTCTCGACGCCAAGCTCTCGACAGGCGCGGATGATCCGGACGGCGATCTCGCCGCGGTTGGCGACGAGGATCCGAGCGAAGGGCGCGCGCCGGCCGGGCACCTGCACGCTCCCGCTGTCCGTACGCAAAGACAGGTCAGAGCGGGATGTTGCCATGCTTCTTTCGCGGGTTCGTGTCGCGCTTGTCGGCGAGGACCTCCAGCGCGCGGATGATGCGGGGCCGCGTCTCGCGCGGGAGGATGACCTCGTCGATGTACCCCCTCGCGGCGGCGACGTACGGATTTGAGAACGCGGCCTCGTATTCCGCGACGAGGCGTTGCCGCTCCTCGACAGGGTCGCTCGCTCCGGCGATCGCGTCGCGGTAGAGGATGTTGACCGCGCCCTCGGCGCCCATGACTGCGATCTCCGCGGAGGGCCACGCAAAGTTCATGTCGCCGCGGATGTGCTTGCTGCTCATGACGTCGTACGCGCCGCCGTATGCCTTGCGGGTGATGACGGTGACCTTCGGAACGGTCGCCTCGCAGTACGCGTAGAGCAGCTTCGCACCGTGCCTGATGATCCCACCGTGCTCCTGGCCGACGCCGGGGAGAAACCCGGGCACGTCGACGAACGTGACGAGCGGGACGTTGAATGCGTCGCACGTCCGGACGAATCGAGCGGCCTTGACCGACGCGTCGATATCGAGCGCGCCGGCGAGGACTGCCGGTTGCTGCGCGACGATGCCGACGGGCCGGCCGCCAAGTCGGGCAAACCCGACGAGGATGTTGCCCGCCCACTGCGGCTGGATCTCGAGGAAGGCGCCATCGTCGACCACGCGCCGCAAGACGTCGTGCATGTCATAGGGCCGGGTCGACTCGTCTGGCACGACCGAGTCGAGCGCCTCGTCCATGCGGTCCGTGGGATCGTGGCTCGCGACGATCGGCGAATCGCCGAGGTTGTTCGACGGCAGGTGGGCGAGCAGCTCGCGGACGGCATCCATGGCGCGCGCCTCGTCAGGAACTGCGAGATGCGCGACCCCGCTCCGGCCGGTATGGACGGCTGCGCCGCCGAGCGCCTCGGCATCGATCTCCTCGTGAGTCACGGCCTTCACGACGTTGGGACCGGTGACGAACATGTAGCTCGTCCCCTCGACCATGACGGTGAAGTCCGTCATCGCCGGCGAGTAGACCGCCCCTCCGGCACACGGCCCGAGGATGACGGAGATCTGCGGCACGACGCCGGACGCGAGGACGTTGCGCAGGAAGATCTCGGCGTACCCGCCAAGCGACGCGACGCCTTCCTGGATCCGCGCGCCACCCGAATCATTCAGACCGACCACCGGGGCGCCGACCTTCATCGCGAGGTCCATGACCTTGCAGATCTTCTCCGCGTATGCCTCGGAGAGCGATCCGCCGAAGACGGTGAAGTCCTGGCTGAACACGAACACGAGCCGGCCGTCGACGGTCCCGTGGCCGGTGACGACGCCGTCGCCCAGATACCGCTGGGTGTCCAACCCGAAATCGGTGGCGCGGTGCGTGACGAAGGCGTCCAATTCGACGAACGAACCGGGATCGAGGAGCAGCTCCAGGCGCTCCCGCGCGGTCAGCTTGCCCGCAGCATGTTGCCGCTGGATGCGGGCCGCTCCCCCACCACGACGCGCCTCCTCGCGCAGCTCCTCGAGACGCGCGTTGCGCTCGGCATTGGTCGGCACGCCCAGTCACCCTCCGCACTCGCTGGTGGAACGTCTTTGTGTAAAGACGGTCCAAGCGGAGCCAATCATATGCACGCGATGTGCGTCGTCCTCCTCCTTGTTGCCGGAACATCAACGCGGCGTTACACCGGCGTTGCGATTCGGCACACCGGGTCGTCGCGCACCCACGGTTGTCCACAGAACGGTGCACAAGTCGGTCATTGTGTGGACAACCTGCGCGCCCGCGCGCGAGAGCCGAGGGGTAGCATTCCCCCACCTCCCACCGTCACTCCGGCGCCACCGCCGCCGCTCTCCGAGGTGAGCCCTTGACGCACGTGATCGCGATTGCGAACCAGAAAGGTGGCGTCGGCAAGACGACGACCGCGATCAATCTCGCGGGCGCGCTCGCCGAGGAAGGCTGCCGAGTCCTCCTCGTCGACATGGATCCGCAGGCCAACCTGACGGCCGGCGTCGGCGTGAACCTCAACACCGTCCAGCAGTCGATGGCCGACGTGCTCGCCGATGGCCGCGCGACGCTGGGCGACGTGATCCTGGCGACCGAGACCGCCGGCATCGACGTCGCTCCCGCCCACATCGACCTGGCGAGCACCGAGGGCGAGCTGTTCACCGCGCTTGGTCGCGAGTCGATCCTCCGCGAGGCGATGCGCGAGGTCATCGACCCGTACGACTACGTCCTCATCGACTGCCCGCCGAACCTGGGCCTGCTGACCGTCAACGGGCTCGTCGCCGCCGACAGCGTGATCATCCCCGTCCAGACCCAGTACTACGCGATGAAGGGGCTCAACAACCTGGTCAAGGTCATCAACGCGATCCGGCTCAAGCTCAACCGCGACCTGAAGGTCCTCGGGCTGCTGCCCACCTTCTACGACGGGCGCACCAACCTCGCGAAGGACATGCTCGACGAGCTGCGCGTCGTCGGCGACCACCACGTCTTCAGCACGATCATCCGAACAACCGTGAAGCTCGGGGAGGCGCCCCTCGTGGGCCGCCCGATCACGTCGTACGCCGGCAACTCGGACGCTGCGCGCACGTATCGCGCCCTCGCGCAGGAGGTGATCGCACTTGGCCAGGACTGACTTCCGCGCCGCCGCCGCGCGACGCCTGTCGGAAGAGCGCGACCTCTCGCCCGCGATCGTCAGCCTGCTCTCGCCCGAGCAGGCGCACCGCAACAAGGGCGTCAAGGTCCTGCCGCTCGACCGCATCGAGCCCAACCCTGAGAACCCGCGGCTGGCATTCAACGAGGAGACGCTGGGCGAGCTCGCCTCGTCCATTCGCGAGCACGGCGTCCTGCAGCCGGTCCTCGTCCGGCCGCTGGACGACGGCCGCTACCAGCTCATCGCGGGCGAGCGCCGATGGCGCGCCTCGAAGCTCGCGGACCAGCACACGATCCCCGCGCTGGTCGAGGAGATCGACGACGACACCGCGCTCGAGATCGCGATCATCGAGAACCTGCAGCGGGAGGACATCTCCCCGCTCGATGAAGCGGCGATGTACGACCGGATGATCCGCGACCACGGCTACAGCATCCGGAAGCTCGCCGACAAGCTGGGCAAGGACAAGGGGTACCTCGAGAACCGGTTGCGGCTCGCCGACGCGCCGCCCGAGGTCCGCGAGCTCGTGTCTTTGCGCAAGGACACGTTGTCCCACGCGTACGAGCTGATGAAGGTCGAGGACCCGAAGAAGCGCCGCAAGCTCGCCGACCAGGTGGCTCGCAACGAGTTGTCACTGGTCAAGCTGCGCGAGCGCATCGAGGGCCGCCGCCCTCGGGTTGCCGCGGACACGGAGGTCGCGGACTCGGAGTTGGTCGGAGTCATGGCGCCCGACGAGGAGCACGAGGAATCACCGGAGGGCTGGGTCACCGGCCAGGCCGCGGACCCGATCCGGGACGACAGCCTCGTCCAGGCGAAGGCCCAGCTCAACGACGCGGTCGAGGACCTGCTCGACGTCATCCGCAACCCGGACGTCCTGAACTCGATCGGCTCCGTCGACCGGAGCAACCTCGCCAAGTACCTCACGATCGCGAAGCTCCGCCTGGAGAACGCGATCGCGGTGGTCCGCACCGGGGACGGCGACCGCTAGCAAGCGCTCCTCCCCTGGACGCACCGAAGCCGGCGCACGAGCGCCGGCTTCGTCGTCCCTGGCGGGCGGGCGGCTCGCCGGTGTCAGCCCTTCGGGGCGTGCTTGCCGTGCGTCTTCGTCCGGTCCTTGGCGGCCGGACCCTTGCCTCGCTCCGCGGCCCGTTCGGCCTTCGCGGCGTCTCGCTCGGCCTTGGCGGCGGCCTTCGCGGCGTCGCGCTCCGCCTTCGCGGCGTCCTTCGCGGCGTCCCTGGCCTCGGCGGCGGCCGCACAGTCCTCGGTGACCTTCGCCCAGTCGACCGTGGCGGTCGTCACCGTCTTGTCGAGCTTGGCGACGCAGGAGACCCACTCCCCGCGGTTGTCGAAGCGCGGGTCGAGGGTCGCGTGGGCGGCCTCCGACACGAGCGCGCCGTGGGTATCGGCTGCGGCTTCCTCGACGTCCTTGGCCTCGGCGTCGTCGGTGTCGGCGTCGTCGGTGTCAGCGTCGGCCTCGTCACCGTCGGCGCCGTCGCCCTCCTCGCCCTCGTCGAGCTGCGAGTTGCCGTCGTCGGTTGCCGCCGGACCATCGGGTTGCTCGACGGCCGCCGTCGTGTCACTCGCGGGCGAGAACCGGGGCGCGGCGGCGAACACGGCGCCGGCCGACAGGGCGAGGACGACGAGCGCGACGCCGAGTCCCCGGAAGCGGCGGATGAGATCGGTCATGGGTGCCTGCATGCCTCACGGATGGAGGGGAAGATGACACCGACGATAACGAGGGTCTCGGAGGGGCTGTTAGGCGTACCTTCGGGTCGGCGACCCATGACGGTGGGGTGCGCGCGAACGCACCACCCCGGCCCCGATTACAAGGGGCGCTCAGCTCCCGAGCGGCGTCCCCGTCGACGCGCTGAGGGCGCCCAGCCAGGCCACCGCGAGGAGCCCTGTTCCGATCGCCTGGATCTCCCACGCGAGCTCACGCCACGACGTCCCCGGCCGGCTCGCCGCCACGAGGCCGAGCACCGCGCCCCCGAGCGGGGCGAGCGACGCGAGCAGGATCGCCACCACCCAGCCCGCGGGCGCCCCCAGCACGACCGCGGTCGACAGGGCCAGCACCGTCACCACGACGTTGAGGGCGACGACGAGCCAGCCGGCCCGGGACGGCCCGAGCGCGAGGGCGATCGACCGGGCCCCGGCGGCCTCGTCACGCTCCATGTCGACAAGCGCGTTGGATACCGCAAGCGCGGTGCCGGCATTGGCAGCCGCGGGGACGAGCACCAGGAACAGCCCGGGGAGCGAGCCAGTGGCGC
This sequence comes from Candidatus Limnocylindrales bacterium, assembly GCA_035701885.1. Taxonomy (GTDB): domain Bacteria; phylum Chloroflexota; class Limnocylindria; order Limnocylindrales; family CSP1-4; genus CAIXZV01. The sequence goes on along the minus strand of DASSRG010000107.1, from coordinate 7,018 downwards.
CGTACCAGCCGTAGACCGGCAGGAGCGGGATCCCGAGGGCGAACGGCAGCCACGACAGCGTCGTGCCCTTCGCCCACAGGTCGTACGAGAGGCCGATGCCGAGCACGACCGCGCCCAGCGCCACGAGCCACGGGCCGCCGACGACGGCAAGCGCCAGGCCGCCCACCGCGCTCGCTGCCGCGACCAGCCGCGCCGTGCGCACGCTCACGAGTCCCGCAGGGATCGGCTTGCCGGGCTTGTGACCGGCGTCCCGGGGTGCGTCCACGAGGTCGTTGACCGCGCCGATCGCGAACTGGAGCAGTGTCATCGAGACGCCGAGGACGACGGCGACCACCAATCCCCCACCCGCGACCATCGCGACGAGGGCGACGACGATGCCGTCGAGGAGCGAGGGGAACGGGTGAACGAGCCGCGCGGCGGCGGCGACGTCGCGAACGCCGGGTCTGGCCGGCCAGCCGACGCCGTCAGACGTAGACGAGCTCGTCGAAGTTCGCCACGAGGTAGTCGATCAGCCGGTCGCGTCCGTCCGCGACCTGCGACCGGATCCCCGGGACGAGGGCCCACAGCGACACCGCCGGGACGATGAGGCGCCCGTTGGCGTCCTTGCCGACCGTCGCGGGCGGTCCGCCGCCTGAAGCGAACACCCGTTCGAATTCGGCGTCGGTGAGCCTGGCCGACCGCTTGAAGTCGTCGACCACTCGCACGATCCCCCGGCGCTTCGCGACGTCGCGCATCAGCTCGGACGCCCACGTGTCGATCTGCGCATCGGGCTGGTCCGTGAGCCGGGCGCGGTATTCCTTCGGGTCGGCGGAGAGGCCGGTCGCTCCCACGAGGTCTCCTGGCGTCTGGTGGTCGCTCAGCAGGATGCCATACCTGCCCGCGGGCGCGGGCGGTCAGGCGTCCCGGGCGCCGGCCTCGCGGGGAGCGGCGTCACGTGCGGCGCGCGACGCGAGGTCGGTGCCCGCCCCGTCCCCCTGCCCGAGCGCCGGACGACGACCCTCGGGCCAGTCGTTGAACAGCTCCGTGAGCCAGCGGCCCATGGTCCCCGGCCGGGGCCGGTCCGGGAAGTCCGCCACCAGGCCGAGGAGCGCCTCCTCCGTGCGCGCTGTGAGCGACTCGACGGCGTGGCGGCTCGCGCGCGTGCCCTCCGCTGCCTCGATAGCCTCCCCTGCCCGCACCCGGATCGTCCGCCGGAACCCGAGCCAGCTCGTCCCGTTGATCGCGATCGGCACGATCGGGACGCCGGCCCGGAGCGCGAAGAAGGCCGTCCCCTCGGCGAGCGGCAGGAGCTCGCGCTCGCCGCGGTGGATCCGGCCCTCCCCGAAGATCACGATGACCCAGCCGTCGCCGAGCACGCGCTGGACCCGCCGTGTCGTCTCGAGGAGGTCGGTCTTCTCGGGGCGGTACGGGATCCCGAAGCCCGCCCACACGATGAGCCGGTTTCGTGCGCCCTTCGACATGTCGGCCTCCTTCGGCCCGAACATCGCAAGCTTCGGCCGGGTCGGGAGGACGCTCAGGAGGATCAGCGGGTCGGTCCAGTTGAGGTGGTTCGCGCAGTACATCGCCGGACCGGTGGCAAGGTTCTCGGTGCCCTCGAGGCGGACGCGGAACAGCAGCCGCACGACGATCCACATGCCGAGCCGCACGATGCCGAAGCGGAACGGCCGGTGGACGGGACCGGTCGTCAGGGGCTGCGCCACGCGCGGAGTCTAGGCGCTGCCCGGACGCGCCGCGAAGCCGTCACGCGGGCAGGGCGTCGGGGTCGAGATCGGCGAGGCGCTCCAGCACGAGGTCCGCACGCTCGCGTGCGTCGCCCGCGGGGGGCACGCTGGGGTTCGGGACGAGCACCACGTACGCACCCGCGGCCTTGCCGGCCTTGACCCCGTTCAGCGAATCCTCGACGACCAGGCAGCGATCGGCCGACACGCCGAGCCGCTCCGCCGCGAGCAGATAGACGTCCGGAGCGGGCTTGCCACGCGGGACCTCGTCGGAGGAGACGATCGCGCCGAACACGCCGTGGAGGCCCAGCGCATCGACGGCCGCCTCGATGACGCGGCGGTGGGACGATGATGCGATCGCGACCGGGCGGCTGGCGGCGATCCGCCGGACGGCGTCCGGCGCGCCGGGGATGACCGGCGACGGGAGTGTCCGGTACCGCTCCACGACGCCGTCGACCACCGCGTCCTGGATCGCTTCCGCGTCGAGGTGCTCGAGGTGCAGCCGCGAGCGCATGATCTCCGCCCATTCGCGCGAGTTCGCGCCCATCACCGCGAGCTGGTCCGCGTGGGTCCACGGCCGGTCGTGCGCGCGTGCGAACTCCACCCGGACGGCGTCCCACCACGGCTCGCTGTCCGTGAGGACGCCGTCGAGGTCGAACAGGACCGCGGCGATGCGGCGCGACGGCTCCATGGATCCTCCGATGGCGACCGCGGACGCGGCCGGTCACCGGAGAGGCTAGCGCGGGCGGCGGCCCGAGCGGAGCGTCAGGCGGTGGTCGCCCGGCGATCGGCCAGGCCGACGATGCCGAGGATCAGCGCCTCGACCAGCGTCCACGCGAGGAGGGCGACGAGCGCCGCGACGTCAAGCACGGAGCCCGAGGCGCCGCTCACCGAGTCGAGCGAGAACATGCCGCGGAACGGCTCGACGAACGGGTCCGTCACGCCGATCACGAACGACACGATGTCGTTGCTCTCGTTCGCGCCGAGCAGCAACAGGACGAACCGCAGGACGATGAGCGCCTGGAGCACGCCGAACACCAGCCACACGACGCGGCGGATCGTATCGACGGGCGACAGGGCGGGCGTGACGGGCTCGGCCGGCTCACGGACGACGGGCTGCTCGACCACGCGCTCGCGGACGGGCTCGACCGGCACCTCGCGCACGACGCGCGGGTCGGCGTCCGGGTCTCGATAGGTCATGGCTGGACTCCCCGTAGCAGGGCGATTCCCCGGGCAGGTGGGCGCACCCTAGGACCGGCCGCGCGACGGGGGCGCCCCACCGAGTCCCGATGACGTGTCGGGAACGTGACGGCGGGCGGGTGGCAGGCGAGCCGCCGGCGGCGACAATGGTCGCGGCCGGGAACGGCCGGGAGGTCATCCATGCGCGTACACCGGGGCCTGCTTGGCTGGGGCGTGTTCTTCCTCGTGCTCGGTGCCGTGCCGCTCGCGGTCCGGTACGGCGTCGTTGACGCGAGCGCGTTCGACCGCGCCTGGCAGCTGTGGCCGCTGCTGCTGATCGGCGCCGGCCTGGGGCTCGTGCTCGCGAGGACGCGGGCCGCCGTCCTGGGCGGTCTCGTGGTCGCCGTCACGGCCGGCCTCATGGTCGGCGGGCTCGTCGTGGACGGCGCCGGCGGCATCAGCTTCGGGAACGGCTTCGGATCGTGCGGCGGTGACGGCGGCACGCCGTTCGCGGACCAGCGCGGCACGCTGGGGACGGAGGCCTCGGTGTCCATCACGCTCGATTGCGGAGAGCTGGACCTGGCGGCGGTCGACGGGGATCGCTGGTCGGTCGCCGGATCCTCGCGCGACGGTCGGCCGCCGCGGATCGAGTCCGGCCCGGACGGCCTCACGATCGCATCGCCAGACCGCTCCTCGCGCGTGGGCCTCGACGGCGGCAACGGCGGCACGTGGTCCATCGAGCTGCCACGCGACGCGCGGGCGAGCCTCGATCTCTCGGTCAACGCCGGCTCGGCACGGGCCGTCATGGACGGCATGCGCCTGGACCGCGTCAGCGCCTCGGTCAACGCGGGCAGCGCGGTGTTCGACCTGGCCGGTGCGACCGAGATGACCTCGTTCGACGCGAGCGTCAACGCGGGCTCCCTCTCGGTCACCCTCCCGGCGGAGTCGCTCACGGGGACCCTCTCCGCGAACGCGGGCTCGCTCGCGGTGTGCGTGCCGGACGATGTCGACCTGCGCATCCGGCTCGGGGACAATGCCCTCGGCTCGAACAACTTCGAGGAGGCGGGGCTGGTGCAGGAGGGCGACGCGTGGCATACCCCGTCCGTGGAGGCCGGTGCGCCGGCCATCGACCTCGACGCGAGCGCCAACCTCGGATCCATCTCGCTCAACCCCGACGACGGCTGTGAATAGGCTCTACCGGCACCCCACGGACAAGGTCATCGGCGGCGTCGCGGCGGGCGTTGCCGCATGGATGAACGTCGACCCGACGATCGTGCGCATCGCGTGGGTCCTGCTCGCGTTGTTCACGGGCGGAATCTTCCTCCTCCTGTACATCGTGATGCTGTTCGTCGTCCCGCTCGCGCCGCCCGGATGGCAGCCCGGTCCGGGACCCGGCGCACGCCGCTACCCGGGCGATCCCGTCTCGGGCGGCTGGGGTGACCCCGTCCCGCCGACCCCCGGCGCCGCGCCCTCGACACCGGAATGGCACGCCGCGACCTCGGCGTCGCCCTCCTCGCCACCGGGCTGGGCGCCGCCGCCCGTCGGGGGAACCGGGAACGCCGGGATCGTGGCCGGGGTGGTCCTGATCCTCCTGGGTGCCTGGTTCCTGGTCGACCAGTACATCGACATCGACTGGTCGCTCCTGTGGCCGGTGTTCGTGATGCTCGCCGGGGTCGTGCTCATCGTCCTCGCCACCCGGCGGGGATCCCGCGCGCGCTGACGACACCGCACGTGACCGACGGCACCCTCGGCATGCCGCTGGCGCCGTGCCTGCTCGGCATCGGCGCGGGCCTCGTGCTGCTCGTCCGGGGCTTCGGCGGCTATCGCTCGGCCGTCCGCGTGGGCGACACGTCGACCTCGCGGATCTCGAGCCTCGCTGCCGGGGAGGTGCGGGTCACGGGGACGATCGAGCCCGCCGAGGTGACGCTCTCCTCCCCGCTCCAGGGCCGCGAGTGCGTCTGGTACCGCTCGGCGGTGACCGCGGGCGAGGACCGCCCGGTCTTCGAGGAGGAGCGCGCGATCGGGTTCCGGGTGCACGACGGGACCGGCACGATCCGGGTCTTCCCGCGCGGTGCCCGGATCGACGGCCCGGTCCGGCTCGACGACCGCGACTCGATCTTCGGGGAGCGGCCGGCGAGCGTCACGATGCGAAGCGGCTCGGCGTTCGACCTGCCCCACGCGACGATGGACCGGGAGGCGCAGATCGCCGCGCTGCTCACGGTGCGCGAGCCCGAGCCCGACGTGGGGGAGGACGTGCCCGGCGCCGGCGAGCGTGGCCGGCGCTACGTGGAGGCGCGGCTCGAGCCCGGCGACATCGTCACGGTCGTGGGTCCGGCGATCCCGTTCGGACATCTCGCGGATCCGGACGGCGCGGACCACATGGATCGTGCCGGCGACCCGCTGCTCGGCCTCGACGACCCGGAGGTCGCGATGAACATCGCCGAGGCGCGCGAGGCCGGGATCCTCACGACCCGTGAGGAGGCCTGGGGCAACGCCGCGATCCCGGGCTTCGGCATCGGCCGGCCGGTGCGGGCGCCTGAGCTGGACGTGGGCGTCACCGCACCCGCCCTGGCCACGCCGGAGGAGGCCGCCGCGATCGAGCGGACCTGGGACCTGGAGTCGGACCTGCTCGTGATCGCCGCCGCGCCTGATGCCCCGCTGCTGATCGCCGGCGGCGCCCCCGAGGAGGTGGTCGCGCGCGAGCAGGGCCGCTTCCTCGTCGGGCTGCTGGGCGCCGTGCTCGCGATCGGGTCCGCGGTCGCCGGCGCCGTCCTGCTCGCGGTCCGGTGACGCGGCCGGCGAGCGGCAGGCCCGTCGCGTCGCGGATGATGAGCGGGTCATGACCCCGTCCGCCGCCGCCGCCACGTTCGCGATCGCGATCGTCGCCGTCGTGATCGGCTTCGTGATCGTCACCACGTACAACGCCGTCGTCGCGCTCCGGAACCGGACCCGCAAGGCGTGGGCGAACATCGACGTGGCGTTGAAGCAACGTCACGACATGCTGCCGAACCTCGTGGAAGCCGTCCGTGGGCTGATGGCGTTCGAGCAGGACGTGCTGACCGAGGTCACCCGGGCGCGGGCTGCGTACGTCGAATCGGACCCGATCCCCCGCCAGGCGGCGGTCAGCGATGCGACGACCCAGGCGGTCCGAAGCCTGTTCGCCGTCGTCGAGCGGTACCCGGAGGTGAAGTCGGCCGGCAACGTCCAGGCGCTCCAGGAGGAAATTTCGCGGATCGAGGACGTGATCGCCGATCGGCGCGAGCTCTACAACGACCAGGTGTTCCGCTACAACACGCGGATCGCGCAGGTCCCCGCCAACATGGTTGCCGGGCTGTTCGGCTGGACGCCCGAGCCGTTCTTCGCCGCCGACGAGTCGGAGCGGGCGCGGCCGGAGGTCGACATCAGCCCGGCGTAGGTGCGATGACTCGAGTCACGGGGGCGTCACGGCCGATCCGTAGACTGGTGGCAGTCACGGAGGTCCCCATGCTGTCCAACCTGTTCCGCAAGCCTGAGCTGCCCGCCGCCGGGGAGTCGCTCCCCGGTCGCGACACGCCAATCCTGAGCGCCGGCACCCACCATGTGAACGGCCGCTCGCTGTTCCCGCCCTACCCCGAGGGCTTCGAGGTCGCGGACTTCGCGATGGGCTGCTTCTGGGGCGCCGAGAAGGAGTTCTGGCAGGTGCCGGGCGTGTGGGTCACCGCCGTGGGCTACCAGGGCGGCACGACGCCGAACGCCACGTACAAGGAGGCGTGCTCGGGCCGGACCGGCCACGCCGAGACCGTCCGCGTCGTGTACGACCCGTCGAGGGTCTCGTACGAGCAGCTGCTCAAGGTCTTCTGGGAGAACCACGACCCGACCCAGGGCTTCCGCCAGGGCAACGACATCGGCACCCAGTACCGGTCGGCGATCTACACCCACGGCGAGGCGCAGCTCGCCGCGGCGCTCGCGTCACGCGACATGTTCGAGCAGGAGCTGGGGCGGGCGGGCTACGGCGAGATCACCACCGAGATCCGCGAGGCGCCCGAGTTCTACTTCGCCGAGGAGTACCACCAGCAGTACCTCTCGAAGGTGCCCAACGGCTACTGCCCGGTCCACGCGACCGGCGTCCGTCTGCCGGCCGG
>DASSRG010000106.1:0-3270 GCA_035701885.1 Candidatus Limnocylindrales bacterium | reverse complement strand
GGCCGGTCTGATCCCGAGATCGCGGGCAGCCTCGGGATCGGCGTGAAGACCGCGAGCGTGCACGTGTCGAACGTCAAGGCGAAGCTCGGGGTCTCGACGCGGGTCGAGGCGGCGCTCCTGGCGCGACGGCTGCTGGACGCGGCCACTCCGGCCGACATGGCTACCAGCGGATCGTGACGTTCCCGCCCGTGCGCAGATAGACGTCGTAGTAGAGGTCGATCAGCTTCTCGACGCCGCTCTGGCCGCCATAGCACTGGCACCAGTCGACCAGCTTCACCCGAACGCCGTTGACGTACACGATCTTCCCGCGCCAGTGGCTCCCGAGGGCCGCACGGAGCTTCGGGCCGGCCGCCGCGTACGCGTTGTAGCCGGAGGTGTCCGGGTACTTGTAGTGGCAGGCGCTGATCTGGGCGCGCGACCCGTCCTTGTTGCAGTACCACGAGGCACGGCCCTTCAGCGCGTGTCGCGTGCCGGCGGTCGAGTAGCGCTTCGGCTTCGGCTTCGGCGTGGGCTTCACGAACACGCCTGCCTTGACCGCCGGCTGGCGGCGAGGCGTCTTCGTGGCAGCGGGCGCCGCGCCGGGATCGGCGAGCGCCGTGTCGAGTGCGACCGTCGCACGGTCGGACGAGGGCGCGACGGACGCCACGTCCGCGACGAGCCCATCCAGGGGGATCGCGACGGGGTCCAGGGATCCGAGCGGCGCGGGCTTCGAGGGCGGCGTCGCGGTGGCGGTGGTGGCAAACGCGACGAGCGCGACAAGCGCCACCGCGGGGGCAAGGCGCGACAGCACGCGCCCGACCCGGGTCGTGGGGTGTTTCAGCTTGTGTGCCTTCCAGGTGGGCGGCCCGGGGGGCGCTCGTGCGGCGCCGTCGATTCGGGCACGTTGCTCGGTTCGCCAGCATCGACGCCCGGGGATGACCGGGGTGCTGACGCGAGGCGGGGCGGATGTCGCAGCCGCATCGCAGTCCGGTGACGGTCGGCGACCTGGGGGTCGCAGCTCAGGGTCCGTCGAGCCGGGATATCGTTGCTCCTGCAAGCAACGTACCACGGATCAGGCAAGGACGGCGAACGGCGATGGCGAACGCGGACGAGCAGGACTGGGAGCAGGCGCTCATTGCGAACATGCGCGAGCACGAGGGGCGGCCGACATTCGGGCCGCTCGAGGGTCACCCGCTCGCGCTCATGCGGGGAACCGGCGCCAAGACTGGCGAGCCGCGCCACGCGATCCTCACGTACTCGCGCGACGGCGAGGATTACCTGGTCGCCGGTACGGCCGGCGGCTCGGCGAGGACGCCCGCCTGGGTCGCGAACATGCGCGCCCACCCCGACGTGACGCTCGAGATCGGGACGCGCGTGATCCCCGTCAGGGCCAGGATCATCGAGGACGAGGCGGAGCGGGCGCGCCTCTGGGATGCCCACGTGGCTGCGTTGCCGTGGTTCGCGCCGTACCCGGAGAAGGCGGGGCGCCCGATCCCGATGATCCGCCTCACGCCGACCGGATAGGTGCCTCAAGGGTCGTGCGTTCGTGGCGGGGCGATTCGCGCTCGGGTATGAGTCCCGCCGGGACGCGACGGTGGGGCCAGATGTGCGTCAGATCCAGGACGCGACGCGCTCCGCGAGCGCGATGACGATCAGCTGCGGGAACCCGGCGGGCGGCTCGGGAAGGACGGAGGCGTCGGCGATCCACAGACCATCGATCCCGTGGACGCGGCAGCGATCGTCGACGACCGCGCCGTCGGCAGCTGCCGGCCCCATCCGGCACGTCCCGACCACGTGCGGGAGCGAGTACGCCCCCGCCAGCAGCTCGGCCTGTGACGGACGCGTCCGGAGCTGAGTCGGGAGGAACGTTCGCAGCGGCCGCGTGGCCATGACCTCCAGCGCAAGGTCATACCCTTCGGACAGCCTCGCCACGTCGCGTGGACGGTCGGGAACGGGGAGGTCGATGACCGGCGGGACACTGGCGTCGCGTGAGCGGAGGCGCAGCGTCCCACGTGCCTCGGGTTTCAGGAGGATCGGGTCCAGGTAGAAATGGGGCTCCGGCGGTTCCGGGTCCGTCACCCAGAACATGAGGTCGGGCGGTTCGGACGGGTGCGTACCCGCGCTGCGGAACGTCGCGATCGAGTGGAGCGCCGGTCCCTCCACGCCCGGGCCGGCGTACCCCGTGTCAAGGTCGACCGCCGGATGGTCCGCGAGGTTCCGGCCCACTCCCGGCAGGTCGGCGACGACCGGGATCCCCAACGCCCGCAGCTCGATTGCGGGGCCGATCCCCGAGCGCAGGAGGATCGTGGGACTTCCGTAGGTTCCGGCCGCGAGCACAACGGTCGACGCCCGGATGAGCGACCCGCCCGACAGGCGGACGCCCGTCGCCCGGCCCGCCTGTACCTGGACCCGGTCGACGACGCCTGTCCGGCGTTCGAGTCCCGGCAGGTCCTTCCCGTCCAGGAAGGCATCGAAGGTCGTGACCCGGCGTCCGTCGCGGCTGTTCATCGGCATCGGCCCGACACCGACAGCGTCGGGTCGGTTCACGTCGTCGACGGCCGCGAAGCCTCGCGCCTCCAGGGCCTCGATCGCGGCGACGTGCGCAGGCGTCCTCGTCAGCGCCGGGTACCGCGTCACCGGGATCGGACCATCGGAGCCGTGCCATGGCTCGGTGCCGTGCTCCAGGTCCGCCTCCACCCGGCGGAACCACGTCAGCACCTCGTCGTATCCCCAGCCGTCGATCCCGAGCCGCGCCCATCGGTCGAAGTCGGCGCGATGGCCGCGCACCGCGAAGCGCGTGAACCACGAGCTGCCACCGACCAGCCGGCCTCGTCGCAGGGCAGCCCCGTCGGCGGCATTCACGTACCCCCAGTCGGGCACCTGACCCACGTGCCAGCCGTCGACCATTCGCTCGGTGGGCTCGAGCTGGTCGCCCGCCTCGACGAGGATGACCCGGCGATCACCGGGCTCGGCCAGCCGCCGAGCAAGCACGCACCCGGCCGAGCCCGCGCCCACGACAACGACGTCCGCACCGTCCATCGGTCAGCGACTGCGCCCCGCACGCGCGTCGAGGCCCAGGAACGAGGTGGGCACTGCTGCGCGGCTCATGCGCGGCGGCTGTTGGGAGCGATCGGCGTCGTCCACTCGGTCCTCGCGGCCAGGGTCGTCGTCGATCGTAGCCCTGTGCACGGCCCGGCACGACTGAAGCGTGTCGCTGCGGATGAGGCGTTCCATGCGCGCGGATGCGGACGACGACCGCGAGGCCGCCGTCCGCGGGATGAGCGCTGGAGC
>DASSRG010000105.1:0-4796 GCA_035701885.1 Candidatus Limnocylindrales bacterium | reverse complement strand
ACCATCGGGCCGACGTCGGTGGTGGGATCCGCGGGGTCGCCGACCTTGAGGGCCGCGACGCCCGCGACGAACTGCTCCATGAACGCGTCCCAGACATCCTCGTGGATGAACATCCGCTGGACGCTGATACAGATCTGGCCGGCGAACTTGAACGCGCCCTGGACACACCGGGCGGCGGCCCAGTCGAGGTTCGCGGTACGGTCGATGACCGCGGCGGCGTTCCCGCCGAGCTCGAGCACGACCTTCTTCTTGCCGGCTCGCTCCTTCATCCGCCAGCCGACCGACGGTGAGCCGGTGAACGTGAGCAGCTTGAACCGCTCGTCGCTGACCATCCGGTCGCCCAGCTCCCGGCTCATCGGCAGGACACTGACAGATCCTTCAGGGGGACCCGCGCAGTCGATGATGTCCGCGAGCTCGAGCAGCGCCAGCGGCGCCTTGGACGGCGGCTTGAGGACGATGGGGTTGCCCGTCGCGATCGCGGGCGCGAGCTTGTGAACGGCGAGCCCGAGCGGCAGGTTGAACGGGCTGATGCCGGCGATCGGCCCGATCGGAAACCGGCGGGTGATCCCGACCCGGTCCTTCGAGGCGACGTTGAGGTCGAGCGGGATGACCTCGCCGTACATCCGCTCCGCCTCCTCGGCACCGATCCGGAACGCGAGCGCGGTCCGGTCGACCTCGGTGAGGGCGTCCCTGATCGGCTTGCCCGCCTCGGCTGCGATCAGCTCACCCAGGAGCTGCCGCCGCCCGGTGACGCCCGCCGAGATCTCGCGCAGGATGCGGCCGCGCTCGTAGGCGGGGAGCGTGCGGGTGACCTCGTACGCCTTGACCGCGGCCTCGACCGCCTGCTCGTACTGTGCCTCGGTCGCAAGGTACGTGGCACCGGCGGGCTCACCGGCGCGGGCCGGATTGTCGACCTCGAGGGTGTGAGGTGAGTCGACCCAGGCGCCCCCGAGGTAGATGGGCCGGGGCTGGATCCCTGCGACGGTCGTCATGCTCCCCCGCAACGGCTGATGGCACGGTAATGATGCCACAGCAACGTTTGTTTCATCGGGGAGCTGACGTCATGCCCGCCGGGCGGCCCGGCTGACGAGCGACGGGACGCCCATCAGCAGACCGGCGCCCGCGAGCGCCGGTCCGACCGCGACGCTGCCGAGGACCACCGCGACCGCGGCCGGGGCGACGAGCAGCGCACCCGCGCGGAACGTCCCGACCAGGGCGATCGCGTCGCCTTCGTGCTCCGGCTGGACGAACTGGCGGGCGACGGCCGCCGACAGCGCGGTGATCGGCCCGGCGCCCGCGCCGCTGGCCGCGAGGGCGAGCGCGACGAGGATCGGCTGCGAGGCGACGAGCGGGACGATGGCCAGCCCGACGCAGGCGGCAAGGACCGCGGCGTCGAGGCTCGCGAGCGCCCGGCGTGACGGAAGCCGGACGAGCAGCGCGATCGCGAACGTCGAGGAAAGCTCTCCGCACGCCATCAGCGTGCCGATGAGCCCGGGCGCGAGCCCCGCGGCCGTCAACGTCACCGGGACGTAGGACGACATCAGCGCTCGCCAGCCGCCGCCGACGAACGCGGACCAGCAGGCCGCATCAATGCCCGGGCTGAGCCACAGCCGGCGCCGATCCCCGGCGTGCCGGCCGCGTGCGTACGGCTCGAGCCGGCTGAGCGTTGCCGCGAACAACGCCCCGATCACGCCGACTGCGACGCCGGTCCCCAGCGCCAGCTGGAGCGAGATCGCCGCGATGAAGCCCGTCACGAGCGGCCCGCACAGCTGGCCGATCCCGCCGACGAGGCCTACCTCGGCCAGGAGCCGGACCGTACGGCCGCCCGAGCGTGCGGCGTGGGTCTGGCTCGCCGTCCAGAACAGCGCCCGCGCCGCGCCCTGCATCAGCTGGGCGACGACGAACACCGGGAGCAGCGTCGAGATCATGAGGATCCCGTACGACGCGGCGATCGTGATGCACGACAGGGTGATCAGCACCCGGTCCGGCACCTTCCCGAGCAGCTGCGGCAGCCCGAGCCGGAACAGGAACTGCGAGATGGCCGACGTCGCGGTCAGCAGCCCCACGACCACGGCGTCGTACCCGGCCGCGAGCGCCACGAGCGGCAGCGCGAGGCCGCCGATCCCGAGCGCGAACGAGAACGTGAAGATCGCGACGAGCGCCCGGGGGCGGTCCTGTGCGACCGGCGGATCGACGTCGGGTTCGGCGCTCGTTCCCGGGGGCACGGACCGCGGCGCCCGGACGCCGGCCGGCAGGGGCTCGGCGGCAGCCTCCTCCCCCACCGTCAGTCGACCAGGCGGTACTCGCCGCGCTGCGCGCGCGGACGGACCAGCGGCATGACCTCGTGGGCGAGCTGCACCGCGAAGTCCTCGACGTCGAGCCCGTCCGGCGGGAACGGCCAGGCGATGCACTCCGACACGCCGGCCGCCTCGAGCGCGTGCAGTCGACCGGCGATCTGCTCCTTCGTCCCGACCAGGGCGAGGACGTCGATGACCTCGCGCGGGATGAGCCGCCGCAGCTCCGCCATGACCGGCGGGGACCACTCGTGCGGCGCCTCGCGGAGGAACCGGCGGAACTCGTCGCCGTCCCTGATCTCGATCCCCTCGAGCAGCCCGCTCACCACCTCGCGGCTGCTCCACAGCGCGTGGCTGACGCCGCGCCGGATCCCGTCGGGGACCGGGTCGTCCTCGTGCTCCAGCACCGAGACGTAGAGCCACGATGCCAGCTCCACGTCGGCCCACGTGCGACCGGCCCGCTCGAGCCCCACGGCGACCTGGTCCTTCGCCCACTGCACACCCGACGGTGTCGCGAAGCTCCCGATCAGCACCCCGTCCGCCACCGCGCCCCCGACGGCCAGGATCTTCGGCCCGCGGCTGGCGACCCACACCTTCGGGTGCAGGTGATCGGGAAGCTCGAAGTCGAACGTCCCGCCGAGGAACTTCACGACCTCGCCGTCGAGCGTCACCCGCTCGCCGGACCACATCCGGCGCATGAGCTCGATCGACTCGCGGATGGCGGTCGCCGGCTTGACGACCTCGTAGCCGGGCATCGTCTCGAAGTGGCTGCCCGCGCCCATCACCACTCGCAGCCGGCCGCCGCTTGCCTCGCTCAGCGTCGCGGTCGCCTGGGCGGTGAGCGCGGGGTGACGGCCGACCGGGTCGGTGACCGTGATCCCGAGGCCGATCCGGTTGGTGTGCGCGGCCGCGACCGCCAGCCGGACGTAGACGTCACGCGTCCACTTCTCGTCGGCGTGGCAGAACGCGTCGTAGCCCAGCAGCTCGCACAGCTTGACGAACTCCGGGAACCGGTCGGCCGGCTCCTCGCCGAGCGATGCGATCGAGAACTTCACGGGACCTCCTGGGGTCAGACGCGGGAGACGATGCGGGTGCTGGCGGGGAACAGGTCATCGACGGCGGGCGCCTCGGGGATCAGGCCCTGGCGGTGGAGGTACCGGATGAGGGTCTCGATCGTCGGGCGGTTGACGTCCACGCCGTACGGCCAGAAGTCCTCGCCCATCAGGCGCACCGTCTCGGTGTAGTGCTGGACGAGGAACGGGAGTCCGATCGGGAGTGCGGTCGTCTCACGCAGGTCGGCGTCCGCCAGCCGCTTGGCGGCGCCGAACGCGTTGGCCAACGTCTGGGCGATCCAGGGATCCTCATCGAGGATCGAGCGCTTGATCGCGACGGTGTGCATGATCGGGAAGACCCGGCGCTTCTCGTACCACTCGCGCTCGGCGACCCAGAAGTCCTCGAACATGCGGCGGACCGGACCGTCCGGCCGGTAGTTCGACGGCGTCCGCGGGCTCAGGAGCGCGTCGAGCTCGCCCTCCTCGAGCATCCGGGCGAGCGTCTTGCCGGGTCCGAGGTTCTCGATCGTCGTGTCCGGCGGCGCAACGGGCTCCTGCGGCTGCCGACCGGGCTGCTCGAGGCCGCCCTGGAACCAGTGGAGGTCCTCCTGGCGGACGCCGTACTCGTCCTCCAGGATCCCCCGCACCCACACGGCGGCGGTCATCTGGAACTCGGGCACGCCCACCCGCCTGCCCACGAGGTCCTCGGGCCGCTCGATCCCCGACCCGGCGCGGACGTAGATCGCGGAGTGGCGGAACGTCCGCGACAGGAACACGGGGATCGGCACCAGGTCATCGACCCCTCTGCCGCGGCGGATGAGCAGCGCTGACAGCGACAGCTCCGACGCGTCGAACTCGAGGTGGCGGAACTGTCGCCAGAAGATCTGCTCGACGTTGAGCGGCAGCCAGTTGATGTCGAGGCCCTCTGGCCGTACCCGACCGTCATGGAGTGGCGCCGTGCGGTCGTAGCGGGCGGTGGCGATCGTCAGGCGGCGCATCGACTCCTCGCGGCGGCGTGATACGGCAAAGGGCCCGTCCCGGGTCGGAACAAGTATGTCAGCGGGACGGTGACACAACAACTTTTGTGTCACCCACCGCCTCGGGCCCCTACAGCGGTTCGCCCTCGGCCTCGTCGTCGGCGCGAACGGCGGGCTCGGCCGCCTTGGGCTGCAGGCGCCCCTCGCCCGTCGAGGCTCGCCTCGCGGCGCCCCCGGCGCGCCCGGGCGGCAGCGCCTTCGCCTCGGCCACGACGACCCCCTCGCCAAGCTGATCGGGTGGGCGCACGAGCTCCACGACGATCGCGCGCATCGGCGTCCCGTCGGTCCACGCGGCATGCAGCACGTCCGGCGGCCACACGACGGCCTCTCCGGCCTGGACGCGGGTCCGCTCCGCGCCGACCCCGACCCAGCCGCCGCCCTCGATCACGAGGAAGTACGACCAGTTGGGGTTC
>DASSRG010000104.1:0-8473 GCA_035701885.1 Candidatus Limnocylindrales bacterium | reverse complement strand
CCGTCATCGTCGACGGCGTGAACGGGTTCGCGTCGACTGACCCGGCGCGCCTCGAGGACTCGATGCGGGCGCTGCTCGACGACCGGGCGCTCGCGGCGCGGATCGGCGCCGCGGGCTACGAGACCGCCCGGGAGCGATTCTCGATCGAGCGATTCGCCCGCGACTGGAACTCGGTGTTCGAGGAGGCGATGGATCGGGCGCCCGCAGGAGCCGCGCGGTGAGCCGGTCGATCGCGCTCATCAGCGAGCATGCCTCGCCGCTCGCGACCCTGGGCGGCGTGGACGCCGGCGGCCAGAACGTCTACGTGGCGCACCTCGCCCGGCGGCTCGCCGCGCTCGGCGGCCGCGTCGACGTCTATACCCGCCGCGACGCCTCGGACCTCCCCGAGGTCGTCGAGTGGCTGCCGGGCGTACGGGTCATCCACGTCCCCGCCGGCCCGCCGGCCGAGCTGCCGAAGGAGTCGCTGCTGCCGCACATGCCGGCGTTCGCGGCGTACGTCATCGGGCGCCTCCGGGAGACGCCGGTCGACCTCGTGCACGCCAACTTCTTCCTGTCCGGGCTCGTGGGGTGCGAGATCCGCGAGGCGCTCGGGATCCCGTTCGTCGTCACGTTCCACGCGCTCGGCCGCGTCCGGCGCCAGTTCCAGGGCACCGCGGACGGCTTTCCCGACGAGCGGTTCGCGATCGAGGACCGGATCGTCGCCGAGGCGGACGCGATCGTCGCCGAGTGCCCCCAGGACGAGGAGGACCTGATCCGGCTCTACGACGCCGATCCCCTGCGGATCTCGATCGTCCCGTGCGGCTTCGACCCCGGCGAGCTGGCCCCCGCGAGCCGCCCGCTGGCCAGGCTGGACCTCGGACTCGACCCGTCCGAGCGGATCCTCCTCCAGCTCGGCCGGATGGTGCCGCGGAAGGGGATCGACACGGTGATCCGGGCGACCGGCATCCTCCGGCGCGACGGGACACCGGCGCGGCTGCTCCTGGTGGGCGGGCCCGAGCGCGACCTCGACGCCGTCCGGCTGCCCGAGCTCCAGCGCCTGCGCGACATCGCCCGCGAGGAGGGGGTCGAGGACCGGGTGATGTTCGTCGGCCGGCGGGACCGCGACGAGATCGCCGCCTACTACAACGCCGCGGACGTGTTCGTGTCGACGCCCTGGTACGAGCCGTTCGGGATCACGCCGCTCGAGGCGATGGCGTGCGGGACGCCGGTGATCGGGGCGAACGTCGGGGGGATCAAGTTCACCGTCCGCGACGGCGAGACAGGCTACCTCGTGCCGCCCAACGACCCGGCTGCGGTCGCCGAGCGCGCCGCGCACCTGTTCCGGCACCCGAAGCTCATGGCCGTCCTGGGTCGCCAGGCGATCCACCGGGTCAACGACCTGTTCACGTGGGAGCGGGTCGCGGCGTCGATGTCCGCCGTGTACGAGGAGGTCCTCGTCGGGAAGCGGCAGTCGCGAGCCGACGAGGCCGCGCGGCTGGCGACCGTGGACCGGCGGATCGACGAGCTCGCGCGGACGCTCCACGAGACGAAGCGCCGGTCGCGCTCGAGCGTCCTCGACGCGGCCGACGCGATGTGCATGACGTTCGCGCGGGACCGGTCGGTGCTGGTCGTGGGCGCCGGCGGTGCGCCCGAGGCCGAGCGGCTGGTCGGCTCGCTCGTCGGGCGGTTCCGGATCCCCGGCCGGCCGCCACTGTCGGCGCTCGCACTCGGGACGGACGGCGCTGTCGCGGCCGCCCTGCGCGACGACGACGACCCGGACGGGGGTCTCGCCCGGCAGCTCGAGAGCGTGGCGCGGCCCGGCGACCTGCTGGTCGGCCTGTCCACCGCCGGCAATGCGCCGGGTCTCGTGCGCGCCTTCGCGAGCGCCCGCGCCCGGGGCATCCGCACGGTCGCGCTCGTCGGCGGGGACGGCGGCCGGCTGGGGG
This sequence comes from Candidatus Limnocylindrales bacterium, assembly GCA_035701885.1. GTDB lineage: Bacteria > Chloroflexota > Limnocylindria > Limnocylindrales > CSP1-4 > CAIXZV01. Next base: position 6,548 of record DASSRG010000104.1, on the reverse strand, counting down.
CGATCGCGGACGTGGCAGTCGTCGTCCCGTCGAGCGACCCGCACCACGTCCGCGAGGTCCACGGGGCGCTCGTGCACGTGCTCGTCGAGCTGGTGGAGACGCGGCTCGTGGAGAGCGGCTGGTTCGGCGAGGCGAGCGACGCGGCGAGCACCCGGCTCGACGGGAGCCGGGACGACCGATCCCGGCACGAGACGCTCGCGCCCGCAGCCACGAGGGCGGCGGCGACGACGTACGGAGGCCTTCGATGACGATCACCGAGACAACCGGCCGGACGGCACCGGACCCGGGCGGCGACGGCGTGCTCCGCGGGCGGATCGCGCTCGTGACCGGCGCGGCGTCGGGGCTCGGAGCAGCCACGGCGCGTCTGCTTGCGGCGTCCGGGATGCGGGTCGTCGTCGCGGACCTCGCTGAGCCCGCCGCGCGAACGGTGACGGACGGGATCGCGGCGTTCGGTGGGGACGCCCGCCCGGTCGCGCTGGACGTCAGCGACGAGGGATCTGCGGCGGCCGCGGTCGCGGCGACGGTCAACGCGTTCGGTGGCCTCGACGTCCTCGTGAACAACGCGGGCACGGACGTGACGAAGCCGCTCGAGGAGATGACGCCGGACGAGCTCGAGCGCGTCCTGCGGGTGAACCTCCACGGGCCTGCGCTGATGACCCGGGCGGCGCTCCCGGCGCTTCGCGCGAGCCGCGCCCCGCACGTCGTCAACATCGCCTCGACAGCCGCCAAGCGCGCCTGGCCGGAGGCGTCGGCGTACCACGCGAGCAAGTGGGGGCTGCTCGGCCTCTCGCACGCGCTCCACGCGGAGCTTCGACCGGCCGGCATCAAGGTCACGGCGATCGTCGCCGGCGGGATGCGAACGCCGTTCATCCTCGAGCGGTTCCCGGACGTCGACCCGGGCGTGCTCCAGGACCCGGTCAACGTCGCCGCCACGATTCGGTTCGTGATCTCGCTGCCGGCGGAGACCGTGATCCCGGAGCTGATGGTGCTGCCGATGCGGGAGACGTCGTGGCCGTAACGCTCGACGATCGCCGCACGGTGTTCCTGGACAAGGACGGGACGCTGATCGACGACCTGCCCTACAACGTCGACCCGCGGCGGGTCCGGTTCGCCCCCGGGGCCCGCGAGGCGGTCCGTCTGCTCTCCGACGCTGGCTACCGGCTCATCGTCGCGACCAACCAGGCGGGCATCGCCCGCGGCTACTTCACCGAGGTCGAGCTCCAGGCGGTCGAGGCGCATCTCGCCGCGGAGATCGCCGCGCTCGGCGGCCGGCTCGAGGGCTTCCTGTTCTGCCCGCACCTGCCCGAGGGCGTGAACGAGTACGCGATCGAGTGCGAATGCCGGAAGCCGGAGCCCGGGCTCATCCGGCGGGCCGTCGACGAGCTGGGCGTCCGGACCGATCGCGCGTGGTTCGTGGGCGACACGTGGATGGACGTCCTCGCCGGCCGCCGCGGGGGGTGCCGCACGATCATGGTGGGACCCGAGGCGCGGGACGCAGCCGCCCTGCCCGAGGATCGGCGTCCTGACTACGCCGTTCGGGATCTCCTCGATGCCGCGCGGGTGATCCTGGCGACCGACGGCGACCGCGATTCCAAAGCCCAGGTCGAAGCCGAAGCCGAGGTCGCCCGATGACGCCGGTGGACGGCCGCAGCACGCTGCTCGACCGGTTCGCATCGCTGCGCGTGCTGGTGGTGGGCGAGGCGATCCTCGACGGCTACCTCGATGGCGTCGCCGGCCGGATCTCCCGCGAGGCACCGGTCCCGATCGTCGAGCTCAACTCGCGCTCGGACGTACCGGGCGGCGCCGCGAACACCGCGCACAACCTCGCCGCCCTCGGCGCCCGGGTCCGGTTCCTGTCCGTGGTCGGGGAGGACGAGGAAGGCGAGCGCCTGCTCGACGCGCTCCGCGTCGCCGATGTGGACGTCGCCGCGGTCGCGCGCGTCCCGGGCCGGCGGACGCTCGCCAAGCAGCGGATCTCGGCCGGGGGCCAGATGCTCCTGCGCTTCGACACCGGGTCCACGGATCCCATCGACGCGGCGTACGAGGACCGGCTGATCGGCGACGTGCTCGAGGCGTGGCCGGCGATCGACGCGGTCGTGATCTCGGACTACGGGTATGGCGTCGTCTCGGACCGGCTGCTCGCGGTGCTCGGCGAACGGCAGCGGCATGATCCGCGGGTCGTGGTCGCGGACGCCCGCGACCTCCGTCGGTACCGGCCGGCCGGCGTGACCGCCGTCAAGCCCAACTTCGGCGAGGCGTGCCGGCTCCTCGGCGAACCCGAGGAGCGAGGCTCGCGACCGCGCGCCGCCCAGGCCGGGATGGCGGGGGAGCGGCTGCTTGAACGGACCGGGGCGCGGATCGTCGCGCTGACCGTGGACCAGGACGGGGCGTTCGTGTTCGAGCGCGGGGCGCCGCCGTATCGCACCTACGCCACCCCGCACCCGAGCTCGCGCGCCGCCGGCGCGGGTGACACGTTCGTCTCCGCGTTCGCGCTCGCCATCGCGGCAGAGGCATCGGCGCCCGCCGCCGCGGAGCTTGCCTCGGCGGCCGCGGGCGTGGTCGTCCGCCGCAACGGGACCTCGACGTGCTCCCTGGCCGAGCTTCGGGACGCGCTTGCCGCCGATGCCGGGAAGCGGGTTTCTCCCGGTCCGGCGCTCGAGGCCCGCCTCGCCGCCTGGCGAGACGAGGACCGGCGGATCGTGTTCACGAACGGCGTCTTCGACATCCTCCACCGCGGCCACGTGGCGTACCTCGCCCGCGCGAAGGGCCTTGGCGACGTCCTCGTCGTGGCCGTCAATACGGACGCCTCCGTCCATCGCCTGAAGGGACCCTCGCGGCCGATCAACGGTCTCGACGACCGCATCGCCGTCCTCGAGGCGCTGTCGCCCGTCGACCTCGTCGTGCCGTTCGACGAGGACACGCCCGAGCGGCTGATCGAGCAGGTCCGCCCACACGTGTTCGTGAAGGGCGGCGACTACCGCCGCGAGACGCTGCCCGAGGTTGGGCTGGTGGAGCGGCTGGGCGGCAGCGTCCGGATCCTCCCGTTCACCGAGGACCGCTCCACGAGCGGCGTCATCGAGCGGGTGCGCGAAGCCTACGGAACGGCCGCCCGATGACCCAGCTGCACGCGGCGGATCCGCGCTGGGCGATCCCGCCACGGCCCGGCACGCGCACGCCGGGCTGGGCGGACATGCGACGGATCCTCGCCGTCCGCCTCGACGCGCTGGGCGACGTGCTCATGACAACCCCCGCGCTGCGCGCGATCCGCTCCTCGGCGCGGCAGGCGGAGCTCACGCTGCTCACGTCGACGGCAGGCGCGGCCGCGGCTCGACACGTCCCGGAGCTGGACGAGGTCATCGTCCACGACCCTGCGTGGATGCCAAGTGCCCGCCAGGCCCCGGACGTGGATCTCGGCCTGGTCGCGCGGCTCCGTGACCGTGGCTTCGACGGTGCGATCGTGTTCACCGTCCACACCCAGAGCCCGCTGCCGGTCGCGGTGCTGCTGCGCCTCGCCGGCGTCGAGCGTGTGCTCGCCCACTGCCGCGAGAACCCGTACGGGCTCGTGTCGGACTGGGTCCCGGAGCCCGAACCCGGGGAGGCGACGCGCCACGAGGTCCGGCGCCAGCTCGACCTGGTCGGCCGAGTCGGGTTCACCACCGACGACGAGCGGCTCTCGTTCCGCGTCCCGCCCGGCGCGATGCGGCGGCTGCGGGACGAGGTCCTGCCGCGGCTCGGGATCCGGCCCGGCGACGGGCGTGCCTGGGCGGTCGTCCATCCCGGCGCCTCCGCGCCGTCGCGCCGCTACCCGGCGGCGTCCTTCGCCGCGGCGTGCGGACGCCTCGCCCGCGAGCACGGCATCGAGATCCTGTTCACCGGGTCCGCCGAGGAGGTCGAGCTCGTCGAGTCGATCCGGGCGTCGATGGACGCGCCGTCGATGTCGCTGGCGGGCGAGCTGTCGCTGGGCGAGCTGGCGGCGTTGCTCGCGGTGGCGCCGCTGCTCATCGCGAACAACACCGGGCCCGTGCACCTCGCCGCGGCGCTCGGCACCCCGGTCGTCGACCTGTATGCGCTGACGAACCCCCAGCACACCCCGTGGATCGTCCCGTCACGGGTGCTCAACGTGGATGTGCCGTGCGCCGGCTGCCGGCGGAGCGTCTGCCCGCTCGGCCACGGAGCCTGCCTGTCCCTGGTACCGCCGGATCGCGTCGTGCGTGCCGCGCTCGAGCTGCTGGACGAGGCACCCGCGTACGGCCGCACGACTCCGCCTGCCACCCGCGTCACGACGGCGGCGTGAACGGCCTGGTTGGACCGCCCGAGCTCGACGTCCTCATCCCCACCTACCGTCGCCCCGCCGCGCTCGCGGTCACGCTGGCCGGCCTCGTCGCGCAGACGATGCCCGCGTTCCGGGTCGTGGTGTCCGACCAGACCGACGACGGGCCGCCGTCGATCGACGCGGCCGAGGTCCAATCCGTCGCGCGCGTCCTCCAGCTGACCGGCCGCGATGTCGAGCTGCACCGCCACCTGCCGCGACGAGGGATGGCCGAGCACCGCGCGTTCCTGCTGGGCCTGGCCCGTGCCCCGTACGCGCTGTTCCTCGACGACGACGTGCTGTGCGAGGGCGACCTCCTGGCGCGTCTGGTGCGCGCGATCCGGTCGGCGCGGTGCGGGTTCGTCGGCTCCGGCCTCGTCGGCCCGTCGTTCGCCGACGACCAGCGGCCGGACGAGCAGGCGGCGTTCGAATCGTGGCCGGGGAACCGCGTGGAACCGGAGGTGGTGGCACCGGAGTCGGGGCCGTGGCGGCGATACCGGCTCCACAACGCCGCCAACCTCCACCACCTCCGCGAGCGGATGGAGGCGCGGACGGGGGAAGCGCCGCCGGACACGCTGTACAAGGTGGCCTGGATCGGCGGCTGCGTGCTGTACGACGTCGCGAAGCTTCGCGCCACCGGCGGCTTCGACTTCTGGCGCGACCTTCCTGCCCGCCATGCCGGCGAGGACGTCCTCGCGCAGCTGCGGCTGATGCGCCATCACGGCGGCGCCGGGCTGTTCCCGAGCGGCGCGTACCACCTCGAGCTGCCCACGACGATCCCGGACCGCGAGGTGGATGCTCCCCGCGTCCTCCAGTCGTGACGGGCTAGAAGCCCGGCATCGGCGTGCCCGTGACGCTGGTGCCGTCCTTGAAGGTCACGGAGTAGCGGCCGTCGGCATCGAGGAACGTCACCGCTTCGACGTCCCGGTTCGAGTGTCCAGCCTGGTTCGACGCCACCTGTGGCGCTCGATCAGTGCACGCTCCGATCGCCACCGGGCCGCACTCGAGGCGCAGGGTCTCGTCGGGCGCGATCATGAGGGAGTCGTCGCCCACGACGCACGCGCCGTAGACGTAGTCGCCCTCCTCCATGGCGATCGCGCCCGTTCGGTCGACGACCTGGAGGGACGGGGTGAATCGTGCCGTGTACCCGGGTGGGAACAGGACGTCGATCTCCTCGCCCGTGATCGATACGACCCACGCAGCACGGGGATCGGTCGGACTGCCGTGGAGGAACGCCTGCATGCCGACACCCGCGCACGCCTGATCGATGCCGATCCCGCCGACCTCGGCTCCGGGCAACGCGCGGCCGCACGCGAGCACGGCGAGGGACAGGCCGAGGGCGACCGCGATTCTGCGTAGCACGCGGCACAGTCTGGCAGGCGGCGCCCGTGCGCAGGTCAGCCCGCTTCGACGAAGAGGACGCCGTCCTCGGCAGCCGAGGTCGCGATCGTGTGATAGCCGGCGTCCTCGAACGCGACGGTGACGCGGTCGGGCTCGACCCCGGTGACGGTGCCGACGCCGAAGGTGGTGTGCCGGACACGGTCGTTGACGGTGAATGGGCCCGGGGTGGAGGACCGCCGCGTCGCTCGGACACCCTGCGACTCGAGGGCGCGGCATCGGTCGCACCGGTCGCACGGCGCCTCGAACGGCTCGCCGAAGTAGCCGAGCAGGAATGCGCGGCGGCAACCGGGCGCCTCGGCGTAGCCGCGGATCATGTCGACGCGCGACCGCTCGACGGCCCGCCGCCGCTCCTGCGCCTCCACCGCCTGGGCCGCCGGGAGCTCGTCGTCGCCCTCGGTCTCGGTCACCGATCCGGATGCGTCGACCCTGACCGCACCCAGCTCCTCGAGGCGGCCGACGATCGCATCCGTCCGTCGGCGGCTCCGGCCGGCGAGCGCCGCGAGCGCCGCGACGTCCACGGCCGACGGCGCCCGCCGCAGCGCCCTCCCCACCGCCCGGACGTCAGTCTTGTCGAACCGCGCCGGCGCCGCCTGAAAGCGGCGGAGCCCCAGGTCCTCTGGTCGGTAGAACAGGCGCGCCTCGGCAGGTTCTCCGTCACGACCCGCCCGACCGATCTCCTGGTGGTACGCGTCGAGGGTCTCCGACACGTCGAGGTGGTACACGAACCGCACGTCGGGCTTGTCCACCCCCATGCCGAACGCGATCGTCGCGACGATCACCCCGTCCGTGGAGGCCATGAACCGGTCCTGGACGTCGGCCCGCCGGCGGGCGCCGAGCC
>DASSRG010000103.1:0-19947 GCA_035701885.1 Candidatus Limnocylindrales bacterium | reverse complement strand
GGGCGGTACTTCGGCGCGAACTGGTCAAGGATCCCGCTGAAGTACGTGATCAGCGCGTAGTCCGGGGCGCAGGTCCGGATCGACGTCTCCCACGTGTGGCGGTGGGTGTCGATGAAGCCCGGAATGACGATCTTCCCGGTGGCGTCGATCTCCTCCGCACCGTCCGCCGAGAGGTCCGGGCCGACCGCGGCGATCCGGTCGCCCTCGATCAGCACGTCGGCGCGCTCGAGCTCGCCGATGCTGTCGTCCTGCGACAGGACGATCGCGTTCTTGATCAGGATCCGGTCAGCCATGTGTGGTCCCTCCTCCGAGCGATGCCGGTGACGTGGTGACGATGGACGGATCTGGCGGTGGCGCGGCGATTTCCTGGTCTTGGCGGCGACGTCGGCCGGAACGTGCCGCTCGGGTGGCGCGGGCTCGCGCGTTCGGCGCCGGCCTCGCGCGCCGGCGTGACGGTCAGCTCGGCGCCTCCTTCCGGCGGGCGTCGCCGGGCACTGTGCGTCGCTCCCGGAGATCCGAGGCCACGCGGGAGAAGTCGAGCTCACCGCGTCCGTCGGCGGCGGCGTCGCGGAACATCGCCAGGTTGGTGTCGGCCTGCGGCAGGCGCACGCCCACCTCCTCCGCCAGCGCCCGGATCAGGCGCATGTCCTTGGATGCGAGGTCGAGCGTCATCGCGACCGGCGTCCCCTCGGGGTTCGTGAACGAGTCCCGCTTGTACTGCACGTACGGCGCCCCGACCGCGCTGTTGGCGAGGACCTCGTACGCGAGCTCCCGGTCGACGCCCGCAAGCTCGGCGAGGACGAGTCCCTCGGCCACGGCGTTCGACAGCCCGAAGATGACCGTGTTGACCGCAAGCTTCATCGCGGCGCCCGCCCCGATCGGACCCATGTGGAAGATCGTCTTGCCGTAGGCGGACAGGACGGGCCGGGCGCGCTCGAGGACCTCGGCATCGCCGCCGACCATCAGGGTCAGCTGGCCCGAGGCGGCGGTGGTCGTGGAACCGCTGACCGGCGCGTCGAGGAGGAAGCCGCCGGCATCGCGGACGGGTGCCTCGAGCGCACGCAGCGTGTCGGGCGTCAACGTGCTGGAGCTGACGATGATCGTCCCGCCCCCTGCGCCCTGGAGGAGGCCGTCCGCCCCCTCGAAGACGGCGCGGACCGCCTCGTCGTCGGCGAGCATCGTGACGACGACCTGCGCCTCGCGTGCCGCCGCGGCCGGCGTGTCGACGACCCTTGCGCCCAGCTCCGCCGCCAGCGCGTCCGCCGACTCGCGGGTCCGGTTGTGGAGCACGAGCGGAAACCCGGCCCGCGCGATCGCGCGCGCGATCGACGAGCCCATCCGGCCCGTCCCGACGAGCCCGACGGTCAGCGCGCCACCGTCAGCCATCGACGCGGCTCGTCGTCACCGGGACGCCTCCAGCGTCGTTCGGACCGTGTCCACGATCCGGTCCACACTCGGGATCGTCGCGTCCTCCAGCGCCGCGGCGGACGGAATCGGGATGTGCGGCGCGGTGATCCGCACGATCGGCGCGTCGAGGCTCCAGAAGCCCTCGTCCGCGACGAGCGACACGATCTCGGCGCCCCAGCCGAGCACCCGCGGGTTCTCCTCCACCGTGAACAGCCGCGCCGTCTTCGCGACCGAGGCCAGCACCGCCCGGGCGTCGAGCGGGATCAGCGTGCGCAGGTCGAGGACCTCGGCGCTGATCCCGTGGTCGGCCTGGAGCCGCTCGGCCGCGTCGACGGCGCGCGGCACCATCGCGGCCAGGGCCACGAGCGTGCAGTCCGTCCCCTCGCGGAGGACGGCTGCCTGGCCCAGCGGCAGCGCGTGCTCGCCGTCAGGCACGTCGCCCTTCGTCGGGAGGAGCCCCTTGCTCGCGCACACGATCACGGGGTCGTCATCCCGGATCGCCGCGACCATCAGGCCCACCATGTCGGCCGGGTTCGACGGCGCGACGACCTTCAGCCCGGGGATCGCCATCAGCCAGCTCTCGACACTCTGGCTGTGCTGGGCGCCGAACCGCAGGCCCGGGCCGTTGGCGGTGTGGAGCACGAGCGGGACGCGCACCTGGCCGTCGGTCATGTAGCGCGACTTCGCGATCTGGTTGATGACCATGTCCCAGGTCACGGCGAAGAAGTCGCTGAACATGAGCTCCGCGACCGGGCGCAGACCGGTCATCGCGGCGCCCATGGCCGCCCCGACGATCGCCTGCTCGCTGATCGGCGTGTCGACGACACGTCGCGGCCCGAACCGGTCGAACAGGCCCTCGGTGAGCTTGAACACGCCCCCGGCCGCCCCCACGTCCTCGCCCAGGAGCACGACGCTGGGGTCGCGGTCCATCTCGCGGGCGATGCCCTCCGCGAGCGCGGCGCGGTAGGTCAATTCCGCCATGCCGCGCCTCCGTCGGCGAAGACCTGGGTCTCGAGGACCTCGGGTGTGGGCTCGGGCGCGTTCCTTGCCTCCTCCTCGGCGGCGGCGACCTTGGCCCGCGTCTCCTCCACGATCGCGTCCAGCTGGGCGTCAGTCGCCCCGCGGCCCAGGAGCGCCGTCCGGAAGCGCGGGATCGGGTCCTTCGCCAGCCACGCCTTCACCTCGTCGTCGGGCCGGTACTTGCCCGGATCGGCGCGCGAGTGGCCGCCATGCCGGTACGTCAGCGCCTCGATCAGCGAGGGACCCTCCCCTGCCCTCGCCCGTGCGACGGCACGCATCGCCGTCTCGTAGACGGCATCCGCGTCGTTGCCGTCGACGACGATCGACTCCAGGCCGTACGCCGGCGCCCGGTCCGCAGCCGGCCGCGCGACCGCAGTGACCGCCCCGATCGGCGTGTACTCCATGTACTGGTTGTTCTCGCACACGAACACGACCGGTGCCTTCCACACGACCGCCAGGTTGAGCGCCTCGTGGAACGCGCCGATGTTGGTCGTCCCGTCGCCGAAGAAGCACAGCGCGACCTGGCCGGATTCGCGGTACTGCGCGGACCAGGCCGCCCCGAGCGCGATCGGCAGGTGCGCGCCGACGATCGCGTACGAGCCCATCACGCCGTGCTCCACGGAGGTCAGGTGCATCGAGCCGCCCTTGCCACCGAGCAGCCCCGTGGACCGTCCGAACAGCTCCGCGAAGATCGGCGCCATCGGGACGCCGCGTGCCAGCGTGTGGTTGTGGCCGCGGTACGTGCAGAACGTGTAGTCGTCGTCGTTGATCGCCGCGGCGAACCCGGCCGCGACGGCCTCCTGGCCCACGCCGAGGTGCGTCGTCCCACGGACCAGCCCCTCGAAGAACAGCTCCTGGGCGCGCACCTCGAACTGCCGGCACTCCACCATCGTGCGGTAGATGCGGAGGCCCGTCTCGAGGTCCGGCAGGGCGGCGTCGGGGGTCGGGGCGGCGGTCTTGTCGGCCAACGCGTCCTCGGTCAGTAGGGATTGGCGACGAACAGCTCGTCGCTGGGGAACCTCGTGATGATCTGCGGGCCGTCGGCCGTGATCACGACCTCCTCCTCGATGCGGGCCGCGGAGTAGCCGTCCTTCGCCGGGCAGTAGGTCTCGAGCGCGATGACCATGCCCTCCTTCAGCTCCACCGGGTGCTCGAGCGAGTTCAGACGACTGATGATCGGCCGCTCGTGGAGGAACAGGCCCACGCTGTGGCCGAACTGGAGCCCGAAGCACTCCATCTCGTTCGAGAACCCGAACTCCTCCGCCTTTGGCCACACGCTCGCGACCTGGTCGGTGCCCACGCCGGGCCGCATCAGCTCGATCGAGGAGTCGATCCACTCGCGGGCCTGCTTGTAGGCGTCGCGCTGCGCGTCGGTCCCCTTGCCGACCACGAACGTGCGGTAGTAGCAGGTCTTGTAGCCGACGAACGTCTGGATGATGTCGAAGAAGGCCTGGTCGCCGGGCCGGATGATCCGGTCGCTGAACACGTGCGGATGCGGGCTGCAGCGCTCGCCGGAGACCGCGTTGATGTTGTCGACGTGCTCGGAGCCGAGGTCGAACAGGAACCGCGTCACGTCCGCGACGAGCTCGCTCTCGCGGATGCCGGGCTTCAGGCGCTCGGCGATGAGCTGGTAGGCGCCGTCGACCATGGCGCACGCGGTGTTGAGCAGGATGATCTCGTCGCGCGACTTCACCTCGCGGGCGTCGAGCATCACTTGCTGACCGTCGCGCACGGTCACGCCCTCGGCCTCGAGCGCCGCGAGCATCGGCGGCTCCACGATGTCGACGCCGAGCGGCATGTCGGCCACGCCCTCGTCGCGCAGGAGGCGGGCGATCTCGCGGGCGGCATCGCGGAACAGGCCGGCGTCCGGCGCGACCGCGCCACGCAGCCCGATCATCCCCGCGTGGATGTTCTCGGGACGCAACCACGGGCAGTTGAGCCGGTGGTGCTTCGCCGCCGAGCCGAAGTCCCAGATGTGCGGGTCCCCGCCACGGGTGAGCAGCGCGTAGCGGGTCATCTTGTCGCGCGCCCACTCCCCGATGTGGGTGCTGGTCGTGTAGCGGATGTTGTTGAAGTCGAACAGCAGCAGCGCGCCGAGGTCCGATGCCCCGAGCGCCGCACGGGCGCGGCCAAGGCGGTATTCGCGGAGGCGCGCGACGTTCCAGCGCTCTTCCCAGTCGACGTTCATCGAACCCGGCGACGCGACTGGTCTCTGCATCTGCACCTACCCCAACACGGATCCCGGAGGCGCTCGTCGCCGACCTGGGCGAGCATCGACTGTTCACTCATGCTACACACCGGCGGCACGGGCGCAAGTCGGAGCCGCGTGCCGGGTACGATGCGGCCGCAGGACGAGGAGGTACAGGTGGTTCGACCCCGCCGGGAGGGCGCGCCGGAGCCCGAGTTCGCGACCATGGGCGACCGCCTCCGCCGGGCCCGGATGGCCCGGGGCCTGACACTGCGGACCATGGCGAAGCGCCTCGGCGTGTCGCCGAGCCTCGTCTCGCAGGTCGAGACCGGGCGCGCCAAGCCGTCCGTCAGCACCCTGTATGCCTTCGCCAACGAGCTCGGCATCTCGCTCGACGAGCTGCTGTTCATGGACACGGTGCCGAGCCCACCCGCGTCGGACACCGGCCTCGCCATGGACCTGTTCGAGGGCCGCCTCCCGGACGACCCGGTCCAGCGGAACGAGGGCCGGGTGAGCATCCGGCTGGGGTCCGGCGTCGTGTGGGAGCGCCTCACGACCGAGTCGCTGCGCAACGTCGACTTCCTGTTCGTGACATACGAGGTGGGCGGGGCGTCGAGCCCCGCCGACGCCTTCCAGCGGCACAAGGGCCAGGAGTTCGGCTACGTGCTCAGCGGCACGCTGCGACTCAACATCGGCTTCGACGAGCACCTCCTCGGGCCGGGCGACGCGATCACCTTCGACTCGTCGACGCCCCACCGCCTGTCGAACGCCGGCGACGTCCCGGTGACGGCCGTGTGGTTCGTCCTCGGGCGCCGCTCGGCGGGGCCGGAGCCTGGAGACGCGCCGTCCGGCTGAGGGTCGCCTCCCGGCGACCTCCACGGGATCCGGCAGCCCACGGTCGCGGGCCGCGTGAGTTGCGCCCCGGTGGACCCGTTTGCAGCGCTGCTTGACACCGTGTTCATCGCCTTTGCACACTCGGCCACGTCGCCACCAGCCCCTGGACGCAGATCGGGCCTATCGTGGGCGTCTGGCCCGCTGAGCGAGGAGACGCGATGCCCATCCACCACGTCGCCCACGTCGACTGGTCGTTCGCCGACACACCGGGCCCCGCCAGCCCGACGTCCAGCGGCCTCTCCCGCCAGGTGATCGTCGGCCCCGCCCAGGGCGCCGTCCACACCGAGCTCGCGGTCGGCGCGTTCGCCGAGGGCGGCTGGCTGGGCCGGCACGTCCACTCCTACGAGGAGGCGCTGTACGTCCTCCAGGGCGAGCTGGCGATCGAGATCGGCGGGCGGACCCACCATCTCGTCCAGGGCGACTACGCGCTGATGAACGTCGGACAGATTCACGCCCTGGCGAACATGGGTCCGGGGCAGGTCCGCTGGCTGTCGGTGAGCACGCCCCAGAAGCACGCCCCGGGCAGCACTCGGACGGATACGTTCTTCGAGCCGGCGCCGCTGGACGCCGACGCCGTACGCGCGGCTGCGCGACGGCCGGTGTTCGGCGATCCCACGACCAGGTTCGTCGGCCACTATGACGGAACCCCGCCGCAGGCCGAGGCGCTGGCGCTCCCCGACGAGGCCAGGGGCCGCAAGGCGGCGGGCATGGACACGGCGCTCGTCGTGTATTCCGGCATCTCGGTGAAGATGCTCGTCGACCGGGTGCTCGGCGCCGACCTGCTGACGATGTTCACCGTCGACTACGAGCCGCGTGGCAGCGCGCAGGCGCACGACCACCCCTTCGAGGAGACGTACTTCTTCCTCGCGGGCGAGATCCAGGCGGAGCTCGACGGCGTCGAGCACACGCTGCGGCCCGGAGACGTCGTGTTCGCGGGCGTCGGCTCGGTTCACGGCTTCTACAACACGGGCACCGAGCGCGTGCGCTGGATCGAGACCCAGGCGCCCCAGCCGCCCGCTCGGCATTCCTATCGCTGGCTCCAGACGTGGGAGCAGTTCGAGGCACGTGGCGGCCTCGGGCCACGTGACGGCTGACCGGCTCCCCCACCCCAGGTTCGGCACAGGAGGAAGCGCACATGACCAGCGAGGGCGCCGTCGTCGTCGTGGGCGGCACGCGGGCGATCGGACTCGAGATCGCGCGCCACTACGCGGAGGCCGGCAGCCCCGTCGTCATCACCGGCCAGTCGCGCGAGAGCGTCGACGCGGGCCTGGCCAGCCTCCCCGACGGCGTCCAGGGTGTCTCGTTCGACCTCGCTGATCCCGCGTCCATCGACGCGGCGCTCGCGGGAGTCGGACCGGTCCGCCGGCTCGTCCTCGTCGCCATCGACCGGGACGCGAACAGCATCGCGGACTACTCGATCGAACGCGCCGTCCGGCTGGTCACGCTCAAGCTCGTCGGGTTCACGCAGGTCATCGTCTCCCTTCGCGAGCGCCTGACGGACGACGCATCGCTCGTCCTGTTCGGCGGCATGGCGAAGGAGCGGCCGTACCCTGGCTCGACGACCGTGTCCACTGTCAACGGCGGCGTTGTGGGGCTGACCCGCACGCTCGTCGAGGAGCTCAAGCCGCTGCGCGTCAACTCGATCCATCCCGGGATCGTCGGCGACAGCCCGTACTGGGCCGAGAAGCCGGCCGCCATCGAGAACTACACGAGCCAGACGCCGACCGGCCGCCTCGCCCGGATGCAGGACATCGTCGGCGGGGTGGTGTTCCTGCTCGAGAACGAGGCAGTGAACGGCGTGGACCTGATCGTCGACGGCGGCTGGCACACCCGCTGACGCGGCTCGGGTCCGCGCGCTACTTGAAGTCGAACGAGTTCACCATCGAGCTGAACGTCGCGCGGCTCTCGTCGGACCACTTCTCGAAGCTGTCGAACCCGATGAAGTACCACCAGCCGCCCTTGTTGGCGAACACCGCCTGGCCGTAGACCGGGTCGCCCTGGGACGTGCCGCGGAACTCGATCCGGCGCGCCGGCGCGCCATCGAGCCTGGCCTTCTTGTTCGACGTCACCTTGAGCTTCTTGTAGCCCGTGATCGTCTTGAGCTGGCTCAGGATCCTGGAGTTGATGTACGACAGCGACCGGCCGCCGTTCCTTGCTCGCGAGGCGTACGCGTACTCCTCGCCACCGTCGAAGCTGTCCGCGAACCGGCCCTTGCCGGCCTTTGCGGACCACGTGTCGGGCGACGCCATCCGGTAGTGGTAGCGCTTGCTGTTGAAGAAGCTCCAGGTCTCGCTCGGGGCGATGATGGGCTCCTCGGCCAGCGGCTCCCCGAACGTCAGGGTCGTGGTCCGCGACCCGTCGACCGTCTTCTTGCCGGCCGGCTGCTTCCAGCTCGTCTGGAGCGTCGCGACGACCGGCGTGCCGTCCTCCCTGACCCAGACGTCGAGCGTGCCCGCGGTGTCCGTGACGTCCTTGGTGACCAGGGCGAGCTCGCGCGGGATCGTCGTCAGGTTCGCCTGGAGGTGGGTCAGCAGCTGACCGTCACGATCCTCGACCCCGAGGTCGGAGTAGGCGGTGATGCCGCGGAGCACGGAGACGAGGTCGGTGTCATCGGCCGGGCCGCCCTTGGTCCAGACGCCCTTCGACTTCACGTAGCGCGAGCCGTTCGCGGTGAGCGTCTCCGTCTTCGCCGACGTCTTGCCGGTCTTGTCGGTCCGGGTCAGGTGGCTCGCGCGCCCGGCGACGTCGATGGTCCCCGTCGTGTGGGTCGTCGTCTTGCCGACCTTCGTGGTGGAGTCGATCGACACGGTCGATTCGAAGCCCGGGTCGGCGAACGCGAGCGGCGTCAGTGCCGCGGCGCTCGGCGACGACGGCTCCGGGCTGGACGCCGGGCTCGACGCAGGGTCAGCGGAGCTCGCCGGCGCGTCGCTCTCGGCAGCGGCGGACGCCGCCGTGGTGGCCGACGGCGCCGGGGTGGCGGGCGTGTCGCCGCACGCGGCGACGACGGCGGCGAGCGCGAGGATCGCGATGAACGGGCGGAGCTCCCGCATGCGTGATGCCTCCCTCCAGGAGCTGTTGCTGGCGTGACGGCCGCGCCAAGCATCGGCGACTTTGCGCAATCGTGCATCGCGGCGGTGCGTTCCTGCACCACCCGATCGTTGGGGGCCGTCCTGTTGACGGTACCGGTGATCCGGGGAGAGCATCGTCGCGATGGACGACGAGCTCGACCCGCGCGAGGCCGCCCGGACCCGCCGCCGCGACCGCGACGCCGACGCGGAGCGTCACGAGCTGATGCGCCCCGGCATGGGCAAGGTCTTCAAGCAGATCCAGGACTCCTGGTCGAAGGACGCATCGCCAGGCCGGGATGCGGGCCCAGACAAGCCCAGGAGGAAATCCACCTAGCCCGCGGTCACGTCTGGCGCCACGAGGCCGCCCCGCCCTAGATGCGGCCCCGAGGCACGGTGTGCCAGTAGGTGCGATTGAACACGAGCTTGCCCAGGTGCCACGCCCGGTTCGGCGTGGGCGGTCGAGGGGGGTGCTCGTAGTCGAAGCGCAGGAGCGTGCCCTTGCCGTCGCCGACCTCGAAGAAGCACATGACGCGGCCGGTGTACGTGGCGTCCCGTCCCCGCGGCGCCCGCCCGAGGACGGCGCCCGCAACCCGCTCCGCCACGATCGGGGCCTCGAAATGCGCGGTGGACCCGGCCTTCGACAGCGGCAGGTCGGTCGCGTCCCCGAGGGCGTACACGTTCGGGTAACGAGGCACCTCCTCATCGGGGGTGCCGGGCGGCGGCTTGGGAACGGTCTTGACCTGGAGGGTGTGGCGATCGGTCGGCAGCCAACCCGATGACGCCGCGAGCCCGGAATCGATCAGCACCTGTGCGCCCTTGTGCGGGGGCACCACGATCAGCAGGTCGTACGGATGCTCCTCGAACGCGTCGGTGATCACGACCTTCCGCTCGGGATCGATGGACGCGACGCCCGCGAGCAGCTCCAGGCCGATCCCCTTCTCCTGGAGGATCGGCGTCGCCATGTCGGACACGCTCTCGATCGTGAACGCGCGGTTGATGGGCGACAGGAAGGTGATCTCCGTCCGATCACGAAGGCCGCGCTCGCGGAGCTCCGCCTCGAGCAGGAAGGCGACCTCGAGGGGCGCCGGCGGACACTTGTAGGGGATGCCCGCGATGCCGATCACGATGCGCCCGCCGTCGAACGCGTCGAGCGCCCGGCGGAGCCGGGTGGATGCGTCCGCGGTGTAGAAGTGATGCGCCTCGCGGTCGAAGTGCTCGATCTCGTCGGGCACGATGCGCGACCCGGTTGCGATGATGAGCTGGTCGTATGCGAGCACCGTTTCGGACGCGAGGTGCACGAGCTGCCCCAGGGTGTCGATACGGATGGCGTCGTCCACGAGCAGGTTGACGTCGGAGTCCAGCAGCGAGGCCTCGGGGCGGACGAGCGAGGACGGCCGCTCGTGGCCCATCGCGATGTACATGTAGCCCGGCTGGTAGACGTGTCGACCGGTGCTGTCGACAACGGTGACCGAGGCCTCGCCACGCCCGATGGGTCGCTTGAGCTTGCGGGCGATGAGGTTGGCGGCGAGCGTGCCGCCGACGCCACCGCCCAGCACGACGACGCGCTGCATGGCCATCGTCACCGGACCTTCTCGACGACGATCTCGTCGTAGCCGTCGCGGGCGACGATGCCCAGCAGGCGATGGCCGGCCTTCTCGACCCAGATCGGGATGTCGACCTTTGACCCCCGATCGGTCGAGCGGACAGCGAGCACGTCGCCCACCTCGGCCTCCTTGATCCCCCGGATGAGCTCCAGCAGCGGACCCGGACAGAAGCTCCCCCGCGCGTCGATGACCACGGTTGGCGTGACGGTGGCGACCTCGGCCATGGCCGATCCCCTTCTCGGTACGGTGTGTCAGATGAACAGCGGCTTGGCGCCCTCGTCGAGGAAGCCGAGGTAGGTCGCGGCGCCGACGGGCTCCCCCATTCCCTCGATCAGGTCGTCCGCGGTCAGGCCGAACATGTCCATCGTCATCTGGCACGGGATGAACTCGACGCCGAGCGAGGCGGCAGTCTCGAGCAGCTCCGCCGGGCTCGCGACGTGGTACTGCGCGGCGAGGCGATTCATCATCCACGGGCCCATCCCGAAGAACTGCATCTTCGAGAGCTTGCGGTGCGCGATGCCCGGCCGGGACATGACCGACAGCATCCGCTGCATCCAGTTCCGGCCGGTGACCCGGCGTTCGGGCCGGACGAACGTCTGGAGGCCCCAGAAGGTGACGAACACCTTGGTCGGCTTGCCCATCGCGCCCGCGGTCGAGGCGAGGATCATCGCCGCCCACGTCTTCTCGAGCTCTCCGCTGTAGAGGATGATCGCGAGGCCGCCTGCTTCGGTGGCCTGCGATGACTCGGGTTCGGTCTCGACGATTGGCTCTGCGAGCCGGCCCGGCATCACGGGCATCGCTGCGATCGTCATCGGATCACCTACTTCTTCTGCAGGACGAAGCGGAACACGCCGCCGTCCGCGCTCTGCGCGACGAGCGCATTGCCTGTGCTCCTGGACCACGCGGCGACGTCCTTGACTGCTCCCGGATCCGTCGCCAGCACCTCCACGAGCGCGCCCGAGGTCAGCGTCCTGAAGGCCTGGGCGGTGCGGACGATCGGCATCGGGCAGCTGAGACCCCGTGCGTCGACCGTGACCATGGTCTGCGTCGCCATGCGGTGCTCCCTTTCAACGCGGCGAGTCGGCGTCGCGCGGCCGTGGGACGCACCAGGGCACGATCAGATGAAGACGACCTGTCCGGCCCCCGCGTTGAGATAGAACGCCGTGACACCCTCCACTCCGTCGACGAGCGGGTCGAGGTCCCCCTGTTCGAGGTGGAGCAGATCCATCGACAGCGAGCAGGCCTGGATGTCGACCCCGCCGAGCTCCTTCGCGGATCGGAACGTGTCCGCCCAGGTCGCCTGTCCGGCACGCGCGAGGGCCGCCACGGCGGAGCGGCCTGACTCGCCCGCTTCCGGCGCAAGTCCGTGCTCCGCCCCGATGTCGGACGCGCAGAAGGACCGGAGGGCCCAGTACTGGAGGAAGACGTTCACTGGCCGGCCGAGCGCGGCGGCACCGGCGGCGAGGACGGCCGCCGCCTGCAGCTTGTCGTCAGTGCCCGAGAACAGCACCAGGTTCAGCGGTTCGTCCATCGCGTCGTCCTCGCTCATTGGATCTCGACAAGGTCCGGATCGGGCTCCGTACGAGACAGGCGGCCGAGGCGGCTGAGCCGGCGCTGGAGGACGGTGCGCATGATCCCGCAGGCCACCATGACGTCGGGATCGGTCAGGCGGTAGCGCACCTCGCGTCCATCGCGATCGGCTTCGACGATGCCGGCGCTCCGTAGCACGCCCAGATGCTGTGAGACGTTCGGCTGACTGGCACCGATGTCGGTCGCAAGCCTGCCGACCTCGGCGGGACCCTCCGCGAGACGGTGGAGGATCTCCAGCCGCCGCGGGCTTGCGAGCGTCCGGAGGATCTCGGCCTGGAGCACCGTGAGCTCGTCCATCGCGGCCATCGTCGCCGTATGCGCATGTGCGCATGAGTGCCGATTGTCACCAGGATCGAGCCGACGGTCCCGAAACGGCGTGCTCGGTCCGGATGGGATCGCAGCTCACTGGACGAGGTCGGACACGGTGGACGGCTGGAGCCCCGCCGCGCGCAACCGGGCGACCATCGACGGAAGCGAGTCGTACGTGTGATAGCCGCCCAGGTGCATGAGCACGATCGAGCCCGGCTGCGCGTTCGACACCACCTTCACCGCGATGGCCGAGGTGGTGGGGCCGCCGTCCCGGATCCGCTTCCAGTCGATCGTGTCGATGTCCCACATGATCGTCTTCGTGTATCCGACGGCGCCCGCCGCCGTCCGGACGCGGGTGTCGTAGGCGCCATAGGGCGGACGCCAGTCGGGCACAGGGACGAGGCCCGTCAGCGCGCGGATCGAAGCCTCGGCCGTCTGCAGCTCCCACTGGATCCGGGCGGTCGTGGGCGGCGTCGACGGGCAATCGGTGGGTCCACCACCATCACGCAGGTTGCAGTGATTCTGGGTGTGGTTGCCGACCTCAAACAGCGCCGGCTGGGACGCGATCAGGGCCATCACCGCCGCGCCCTCGACTGTCGCGATCGAATCACCCGTGGGGAAGATCGTCGCGCACACCCGGTCGAGGATCAGCCGCTCGACGATGTCGCGTGCGGGCGTGAGCCTGCCACCCATGTCGAACGTCAGCGCCACCTTCCGCTCCGTCGTCGACACGCGACGGAGCACGGCGCTCGTGCCGCCGGCGACCTTCGCCGGCACCTCGCACGTGAGCCCCTGCGCGTCGAGGCTGCGGGCGCGAGTGACGGGGATCCAGCGGCCGGACCACGATCCGCTCTCCATCCGGACATACGGGCGTCCATTGATCACCGCGCGTCGTGAGGCCGTTGCGACCGTGCTCGTCGAAAGCACGCCGACCTGTGCGGTGGCGAGCGACCAGTCGGTCTCGAACGCATAGCCGAGATAGCGGCCGGCCGGGAAGCGGACCGTCGCGGCCGGCACGTACGCGACGTCGCCGACCTTCCCCGGGATGTACGCAACCGGCGATTCGCGCACCTCGTAGCCGGCCAGCGCACCAGTCGTGATGCGGAGGAAGATGCCCGTCCGGTTGGGCACGACCCGCCGGCGATCCGCCTTGACGATCGCCTTGGCCGTGTACGTGACGGCCTTGCGAGCAAGGACCGCCCCGGTCGAGGAGAAGCGGATCCCCGTCTGGAGCCCGGCCTCGAGGCGGACGTCGCGAGGCGTCATGGCGGCGACGGACGGCGCGCTCGCGAACGACGACGACGCGGCCAGGACCACCGCCGCCAGGGCGAGGAGGGCCCGTAACGGACCCGGCCTTCGTGGTTCGCCCATGTCCACACCTCCGGACGACGCTCATCGTCGCGCCCGGCATGGTCACCGCGGAAGTGCCGAACGGTCGCCATTGGAGGGCAGCAACTCCCTCAGTAGGCTAGAGGTCGCCGTGACGCCGCGCCTCGAACGCGAGGCGATCCCGGTGGTCGGGGTGAGCGATCGCAATCAACGCCCGGGCGCGCTCGCGCAGGCTGCGGCCCCACAGCTCGGCGATGCCGTACTCCGTGACCACGGTGCGAACATGCGCCCGCGTGGTGACGACTCCCCCGCCCTCGCGGAGGACCGCGGTGATGCGCGAGATCGATCCGTCGCCGGCGGTGGAGGGCAGGGCGATGATCGGCCGGCCATCCCGCGCCAGCGCCGCCCCGCGCATGAAGTCCATCTGCCCGCCGACGCCGCTGTACAGGCGGTGGCCGATCGAATCCGCGACCACCTGGCCCGACAGGTCGACCTCGATGGCGGAGTTGATCGCCGTGAACCGATCGAACGACCGAATGACGTGGGTGTCGTTGGTGAAGTCGACCGGCCGCATCTCGACCATGGGGTTGTCGTCGACAAAGTCGTAGATCCGCCGGGTCCCCATGAGGAACGCCGTCACGATCTTGCCCCGGTTGCGGGCCTTGGCGGCGCCGGTGACAACCCCCTGCTCGACGAGGTCCACCACCGCGTCGGTGAACATCTCGGTGTGGATTCCCAGGTCCCGCTTGGTGCCCAGGTGCGCCGCAGCGGCGGCCGGGATGGCCCCGATGCCCAGTTGGAGCGTCGCCCGATCCGGAACCAGCTCCGCGATCGATTCGCCGATCCGGCGCTCGATCTCGCCCACGTGCGGTCGCTCGATCTCGTGGACCGGCTCGTCGACCTCCGCCGCGAGGTCGATCTGGCCGACGTGGATGAACGACTCCCCGAGCGTCCGCGGCATCGCCCGGTTGAGCTGCGCGATCACCGTCCGCGCGGACGCGATCGCCGCGTGCATGGCCTCGACGGACACGCCGAGCGAGCAGAACCCGTGCTCGTCCGGCGGCGTGACGTTGATGAGCACCGCGTCGAGCGGCAGCGTGCCGGTCGTGAACAGCGCGGGGACGTCGGACAGGAACACGGGCACGAAATCCGCGCGGCCCTCGTTCACGGCGTGGCGGGCGTTGGGGCCGATGAACAGCGCCCGATGCCGGAAGTGTCCCTTCATCTTCGGGGCGAGATGCGGCGCGGGACCCTCCGTATGCAAGTGGACGACCGAGACGTCCCGGAGCTCCTCGGCACGATCGACGAGGGCCCGGAGGAGGACCTCGGGCGTCGCGGCGGCGCACTGGACATAGAGCTGGTCGCCTGAGCGGATCCCGGCGACGGCCTCAGCCGGACTCACGACGCGCACGGCGGAAGTGTAGGCGGCACGTGCCCGCAGACGTCCAATGGCCCTGCATCTTGCGACGAAGGGGCTCTGGCGCCCGCCGGGTGCCGTGTCGAGACTGAACCCCGAAGGGCCGCCCAGAGCCCGTCCCGGCGAACGACGGGGGCGGCCGAAAGGAGGCCGAGCCATGCGTGTGCTCGTCGCCTACGCCACGCGCCACGGCGCGACGCGAGGGATCGCACAGCGGATCGGCGAGCGGCTCGTCGCCGCGGGTCTCGAGGTCACCGTCGCGCCTGCGAAGTCGATCGTCGACATCACGCCGTTCGACGCGTTCGTCATCGGCGGCGCCACCTACATGGGGCGCTGGCTGGGTGAGGTTCGTGCATTCGTCCGGCGGCACCGGGAGGGCCTGCGCGGGGCACCGGTCTGGCTGTACGGCAGCGGCCCCCTGGGCACGGACACGGTCGATGCCCAGGGTCGGGACGTCCTGCACCTGAGCGAGCCGACCGACTTCGAGGAGC
Source organism: Candidatus Limnocylindrales bacterium (assembly GCA_035701885.1). GTDB lineage: Bacteria > Chloroflexota > Limnocylindria > Limnocylindrales > CSP1-4 > CAIXZV01. Next base: position 4,630 of record DASSRG010000103.1, on the reverse strand, counting down.
TTGAACCTGTGCTCCATCCGCGGGGACACGTCGTGTTCTTCGGCGCCTTCGATCCCGACGCGCACCCGGCCTCCATCGCCGAGTGGCTCGCGCAGCCGTTCTGGAAGATGGCGTCGGTGCGACGGGCGATGCCGAGCGGCGACTTCCGCGACTGGCCGGCGATCGACGCCTACGCGGACAGCATCGCCCACCAGCTCCTTCATCCGCATGTCCCCATCGGCACGAGCACGGGCGCCATTCGCGGCACGGACCCGGGCATCACCGCGTTCGAGGAGGCAGGCCCATGGGCGCCGGTCTGATGCACGTCCACGCACCGAACCGCGGATGGCCACCCGCGGCCAGGGTCACACCCAGCGGCGCGCAACGCGTCGATCCAGTGCGCGACGAGCACCTTGCGCGATACCTCGCCGACGTCGCTGATGCGGCCGGACCCGACGACGAGCTCGAGGTCGCGGGGCGCCGGCCCCCGGTCGTCCCCAGCGCGGTCGTGTGGATCAGCGGTCGGGGCGCGCTCGTCGCTCGCGTGGACGAGGACGGCGAGATCGTCACGAGCACGGTCGATGGGGCCTCGGACGAGTGCCCGTTGTTCCTGAGCCGGGTGGTCCGCGCAATCGGCGACCGGGAACGGATCATGATCCTGGGGCCTGGGTCGGCCCGGCTCGCGCTGGAACGCGAGTACGTCGACATCCACCGGCGCCCCGATCACCTCGTCGACGTGGAGCCGACGGGCCTGGTCGAGGAGCCGGACCTCGTCGATCGGCTCCGGCGGCTGGCCGCCTGACCACGCTCCGGGCGCCTCGCCCCGGGCGCCGCGCCTGCACGCCCCGTCCGCAGGGTCCGCGGCGTGCGACGGCGGACCTCTGCTAGCGTCGGAGCGCATGAGCCGTTCCGAGCCGCCGCCGTCCTATCGCGCCCTGTTCGCCATCCCGTCCATGGCGCGGATCGTGCTCGGGATGGCGTTCAGCCGGACGGCGAACAGCATGCTGGGCGTCGCGATCGTGCTGTTCGCGCTCGACCGGTTCGAGTCCCCCGCCCTCGCGGGGGTCGTGACCTTCGCGAGCGTGGCGCCGGGCCTGCTCCTGAGCCCGATCGCCGGCGCGCTCCTCGACCGTCACGGACGCGTGCGGCTGATCATCGTCGACCAGCTCATCGCCGCAGCGAGCCTCCTCCTGCTCGCCGCGCTCGCCCTGACCGGCGCCCTCACCGCTCCCCTGCTGGTCATCTTCGCGACGATCACCGGCCTCACCAGCCCGCTCAGCTCGGTCGGCCTCCGGACGCTGTTCCCCATCATCGTCCCCCGCCGGCTGTGGGAGCGCGTCAACGCGGTCGACTCGAACGGGTACGTCGTCGCGACGTTGATCGGACCGCCGGCGGCCGGGCTCCTGTTCCAGCTCGCCGGCGGCCCGCAGACGCTGGTGGTCATCGCGATTCTGTACGCCGCCGCGGCGGTCGTCTTCGTCCGCGTCCACGAGCCGCACGCCGACACGTCGTCCACCGGCCGCCTGCTCGTCGATGCCTGGCAGGGACTCGTCTACACCGTGCGCAACCCGACCCTCCGCGGGCTGGGGATCACGATGACGATCCTCAACCTCGGCTGGGGCATCGTCACGATCGTGCTGCCGGTGCTCATCCTGGAGACGCTCGGGCTGGGCGAGGCCGTGGTCGGCGCCGCGTTCGCGATCTCCGGCGTGACCGGCGGGATCGGGGCGCTGTGGGCCGGCCGCATGCGGACCGTCGGCCGTGAGATCCCGATGCTCGTGTGGCCGATGTTCGGGATCGCCGCGGCACCCGCGGCGCTCCTCGTCTCGCCGACGATCGGCGTGATCATCGCCGTCATGGCGATCACCGGGTTCCTGAACGGCCCGCTGGACGTCGCGCTGTTCACCGTGCGCCAACGGCGCACCGATCCCGCCTGGCTCGGCCGTGCGTTCGCGGTCTCGATGTCGCTCAACTTCCTGGGCTACCCGTTCGGCGCGGCGATCGGCGGGTCGCTCGTCGCCGTCGATGCCTCGCTCGCGATCGTCGTCGCGGTCGTTGCATCCGCGCTCGCGGGAGTGCTCGGGTGGCTGCTGCTGCCACGCACGGAGCCGCCGACGCCGCCCGCCGCGGCCGCGGTCGTCAGCGGAGCTGGATCGCCGTGAACGTGCCGTCCGGGTCGCGGACGAACCGGCGCACGTCGAGGATCGCGGCGGGCGCGATCGGACCGTAGATGTGCGGGTACGGCGACCCAGGTTCGTCGAACCGCCACGGGCTGCCGGTGGCGTCGAGGTCGACGGTCAGGAGCAGGAACGGCTGCGGGTCGTCGCGGTAGAAGCGGTTCGCGGTCTCGAGCATCTCGTCGTCGCCGTCGGTGCAGTGAACGAAGCCGTCGGCCTCGTACGCGGCGGGGACGTACGGCGTCGCCGTGTCCCAGCCGTCCCACCGTGCCTCGGGGACGAGATGCAGTGTCGGCCGGGTCATGCGGGCTGCCCGGACGACGGCGCCGGCTCGCTCACGGCCCGCCATCGCCGATCGAGGGCGAGCTGGATGACCGTCGGGCCGGCCGCGGCAAGGGCGGTCCGGAGCGCCCCCTCGAACGCCGCATCGGTGTCCACGCGCACGCCACGCGCGCCGCAGGCGCGGGCCGCCGCCGCGAAGTCGAGCGGCCCCAGGTCCGTCGCCGGCGTCCTCGGGCTTCCCGCCTTGTCCTGGTGGTCGCGGATCATCCCGTACTGCTCGTTGTCGAACACGATCGCGACCACGTGCGCGTTCTCGCGGACGGCCGTCTCGACCTCCGCGAGCGTCATGCCCATGCCGCCGTCCCCGACGAGGGCGACTACCCGCCGCTCGCGGTGGACGAGCGCGGCGGCGAGCGCGGCCGGGAAGCCGTAGCCCATCGCGCCGGAGGTCGGTCCGAGGAACGTGCCAGGTCGCCGGAACCGGAAGCCGCGCGCGGCCCAGCCCCCGAACGCACCGGCGTCGGTGGTCACGATGGCGTCGTCGGGGAGGAGCCGCCGGAGCTCGGCGATGATCCGGCCCGGGTGGACGCCCGGGCCATCCCACGGCGCCTCGTCGACGACCGCGGCGGCCTCCCACGCCGCCCGATCCTCCGCGTTGTGCCGATCGCGTGCGGCGACGGGCTCGGCCACGAGCGCGGCCTCCTTCAGGCGCGCGTTGGCGGCGCGCAGGAACGCGCGGGCATCGGCGCGGATCGCGCGAGCCGGGGGCTCGGCGAACCCGACGGCGCCCGTCCGCGGCTCGAGGTCCACGTGCATCCAGCGCTGTCCCATGGCGGGTATCCGGTAGTCGCCGGTCGTCGCCTGGTTGAGCCGGCTGCCGATGACGAGGAGCGCGTCTGCGGCCTGCAGCCGCTCACGCACGGTCGACGGCGAGCCGAAACCGGCCATCCCGAGGTACAGCGGGTGGTCGTTCGCGATGACGTCGCCGCGGCGCCACGCCGCGATCACCGGCACGTGCAGGAGCTCCGCGAACCGGACGAGGTCGTTCGAGCACCGCGCCCGGAGGATCCCGGCGCCCGCGAGGATGACCGGACGCTCCGCACCGGCGAGGAAGTGCAGCACCGCGCGAAGGTCCGCGACGTTGGGGACCTCCGGATGTGAGCGAACGATCGGGACGCGCGTGTCCTCCGGCAGCGGCAGGTCAAGGACGTCCTCGGGCAGGCTCAGCAGCGCCGGCCCTGGGCGACCCTCGACGGTCGCCCGAACCGCCGCCTCGAGCGTCTGCGCGGCGGTGGCCGGATCGTCGATCTCGCCCGCCCACTTCGCGAGCCTGCCGATCGTGCCCGGGAGGTCGACCTCCTGGAACGCCTCGCGGCCCTTCAGGCCGCGCTCGACCTGCCCGACGAGGACGAACATCGGCGTCGAGTCGGCCGTTGCGGTGTGGATGCCGATGGCGAGGTTGGACGCGCCCACGGCACGGGTGCCGAGGCACGCCGCGGGGCGACCCGTGAGCTGTCCGTACGCCTCGGCTGCGAACGCGGCCGCGCCCTCGTGGCGCGTCGCGACGATCCGGATGCCGGCCGCCTCGAGGGCATCGAGGACCGGGAGGAAGCTCTCGCCGGGGACGGTGAACGCGAGGCGCACGCCGGCCGCGCGAAGCGTCGCGGCGATGAGCTCCGCGACGGTGGTGGGCGCGGCGTGCTCGGGCGTCGTGGAGGCGGACGTCGCCTCGTGGTCCGCGTCATGGTCGTCGGGTCCACCGTCATGCGCCTGGTCAGGCGCGGTCGCGCCGGCTCCTGCTTGCTCGGCCTCGTCGCCCGCGGGCGGCGCGTCGGCCAGGTCGTCGGGCTCGGACTCCGTCGTTCCGGCGCTCACGTCGTCGGGCTGGGACTCTGCCGTTCCGGCGTCGGCCCCGCCCGCGTCGGCGGCGCTCGCGTCGGCGTCGGCGGCGCTCGCGTCGGCAGTGGGGGCGCTCGGCTCGGCGGCGGGAGGGGGGGCGAGCACATCGGCCTCGGCCGGCGTCGTGGGCGTCACCTCGGGCTCGGAAGCCGTCGGCTCGTCGGGCGGCGCCGACGCGGGCTCGTCGTCGAGGTGGGGCTGCATCGCGACCTCCTGGCTGCCGGCGGGGACGGCGGTCCGTCCGCGGCCGGGGTGTGCGGTGATGGAGCTGGAGTCGGGGCGCCTAGGAGCCG
>DASSRG010000102.1:0-4335 GCA_035701885.1 Candidatus Limnocylindrales bacterium | reverse complement strand
CCCGGCTGCCGGACGTCAGACACGATCCACCTCGGGCGGGATGCCGATGGGCGCCACGAGGATCCTCCCGGCGAGCGCCTTGCCGATTCGTGCCCGCAGGCCCGTCTTGGGTCGATGGAACGTGACGGTCAGGTCGGCGCGTGCAACGGGATCGCTGGGGTCGCCGCTGGTGAGGTCCACGGCGGTCGGCGTGTCGACGGCGAGGACGGGCACCCCGGCGGCCCTGGCACGGTTCACCACCCCGACGGCCTCGCGGATGGGCTCCCGCAGGCGGCCGTTGACGCCCGTGCCGAGCAGCGCGTCGACGACCACGCCCGCCTTGTCGATCCCCTGGCCGAGGATGTTGACGTCGCGCGCGACCGGGGCGTGGATCTTCTGGACGAGCCGGATGCCGTCGAGCTTCCTCCAGTTCCGAGCGGCGTCGGGGGTGCCGGGCTTCTCGCTGGCGCCGACGAGGACCGCGATCGACGCGATGCCCCAGCCCGCCAGCACCCGCGCTGCGACGAAGCCGTCGCCGCCGTTGTTGCCGGGACCGCCGAGGATCAGCACGGGCCGCTCGAGCCGGTCGTTGTGCTCGAGCAGGGCGCGCGCCGCCGCGGCGACCGCGGTCCCGGCGTGCTCCATCAGCGTCGCCCCGGGGGTGCCGCTCGCCTGGGCCTTGCGGTCCAGACCCGTCATCGCCTCCGCGGAGATCGCGCCGCGAGCCGCGACGTCGGCCCAGCGGAGGGTGAGCTCGTCGAGGCTGGCGCTGGCCAGCGTCGGGTCGTCGGCGGGCAGGGGGACGGATCGGGTCGGCACGTCGCAGAGGGTATCGCGGGGCCGATCCGCCCGGCGTCGTCAGCGGGGCAGCCGGGCCTCGGGGCCGTGGGCGGTTTCTCGGGCGTCGAGCAGGCCGTCGCGTGCGAGGGCGAGGACGGCGGCTCGCACGGCGCCCGGCCCGTGGTCGCCGATCGGATCGCCGAACGTGGTCCAGCCGTCGGCGGTCCTCGCGCGGTCGAGGATCCGGCCGCGGAGCCAGCGGTTGGTGGACTCGAAGGCCGGCTCGGGGCGCCGCGCTCGCGTCCGCCCGCCGGCCACGGAGGCGTCGGTCGCCGGGCGGACGCCGGCCGCGTAGGCGCACCAGGCGATCGCGGGGCAGTCGGCGCAGGCCGGCCGGCGCGGGCGGCACACCCGCTGCCCGACGTCCATCAGCGCGTGGGTCCAGGCGGCGGCGCGGTCGGGAGGCACGCTCGCGTCGGCGAGGGCCTGGGTCTCGGCGGCGGTCAGGCCCTCCGGTCCACCCGCGACGAGCCGCCCGAGCACCCGCCGCACGTTGACATCGACGGCTCCGACCGGCTCCCCGAACGCGATGGCGGCGACGGCGCGCGCCGTGTACGGGCCGATCCCCGGCAGGGCCTGGAGCTCCGCGACGTCCGATGGGACGCGGCCGCCATGCTCAGCGACGATCGCCGTGGCCGCGCGGTGGAGCAGCACGGCGCGACGGTTGTAGCCCAGGCCGGCCCAGGCACGCACGACCTCGGCGACCGGCGCTGTCGCGAGCGCCTCGACCGACGGGAAGCGCGCCATCCACGCGGTCCACGCCTCCGCGGCCCGCGTCGCCTGCGTCTGCTGGGCCATGAGCTCGCTCACGAGCACCGCGTACGGGTCAGCCGTGGCCCGGAACGCAAGCTCCCGACCCGTCGCGTCGTACCAGTCCAGGATCGCGAGACGGGTGGCGGGCTCGATGACGGGCAGCGACCGGGCGGCGTCGGCGGGCACGGGCCTACGGTACGGCAGGCGCCTCGGATGTCTTGCAATGCAACAGCAACTTGTCCGCGGCGTGGCGCCGCGGGAGCATGCTCGGGATGCACGAGCCCACGCCCAACGATGGGCGGCAGCGTCGTTCGAGCGCAGACCGGCCGCCCGCGATCGTCGCGATCCCGTCGGCCGACACCGCCTTCCGCCTCCACGTCCAGGAGATCGCGGAGCGTGGCGGCTTTCGCGACCCGGATGCGCTGACCGACCGGCTGCGGCAGCTGTACCCGCGTGCCGTCGTTCGTGCGCGCGTGCTCGAGGGTGAGGCGCCCACCTGGTATGTCTACCGTGACGGCCGCTGGCGCCCCAACGCCGACGCCGCGTGGTGGACCGACGAGCGGGCCGGCCACATGGCGGCGACGCCCCAGGGATGGATCGTCGCGGCGAACGCGACCGCGCGGGGGCTGCTCGGGATCGGCGCGGACGAGCCGGGCGATCGCTACTTCACCGACTTCGTGGTGCCCGGGACGTTGAGCGATGCGACCGCCCTGTTCGCGATCGTCGCCGGCGGCCACGAGCTGGAGGCGACGGTCCGGGTCCGCCCCACGAGTGGCGACGTGATCGCGGTGGAGATGCATGCGGTCCGCGACCAGGACCTCGTGCGGTGCTCGCTCCGGCTGGCGGAGGACATCGAATCCGAGCCGGCATCGCCGATCGCGCGCCCGGCGTTGCGGTGCCTGCCCCCCGACGACACCGTGTTCGCGTCGATGGTCGAGCGCGCGCTGGCGCGCCTTCCCGAGTCGCGGCCCGCAGAGCTCGCGATCCGCCTGCGACGCCTCTACCCGCACGCGCAGGTGTTCGCGGAGGACGACCGGTGGACGGTCGTCCGCGACGAGGCCCAGTCCGGCGCCGCCGACCACTGGTGGCGCCTCGACTCGCTGCCCGAGGTCCGCTACACCGACCGCGGGCTGATCATCGAGGCCAACGTCGCGGCGCAGGACCTGCTTGGATCGCCGCTCGTCGGCCGCCACTGGCACGAGCTCGTCACGCCCGGGACGACCGCCCAGGTCGACCAGGTCATCGACCTCATCGTGGCCCAGGGTGGGGCCGTCTCGAGGTTCCGGATGCCGGGTCGTGACGGCGAGCTCGTCGAATTCGACTCGTACACCGAGGTCCTCGATGGCATCCTGCGCACCGTGATGCGCGCCCAGTCGAACCGCGAACCCGGCAGCTGACGATGCGGTTCGGCGCCGCCTACTGGGTGCAGCGGACCGGCTGGCCGGAGCTCCGCGAGGCGGTGCTGCGGGCCGAGACCGCCGGCTTCGACACCCAGTGGATCGACGATCACCTCCTGTCGGACGAGGGCGACTGGCACGACGGCAAGCTGGAAGGCTGGACGACGCTGGCCGCGGTGGCGGCCGTCACCGCGCGCAGCCGGCTGGGGCTGATGGTTGCCGCGAACACGTTCCGCAACCCGGGCCTCACCGCGAAGCTCGCGACGACGCTCGATCACGTGAGCGAGGGCCGGTCGATCCTCGGCATCGGCGCCGGCTGGTTCGAGCGCGAGCACGACGCGTTCGGGATCGACTTCGGCTCGGGCTTCGGGGAGCGACTGGACCGGCTTGGGGAGGCGGTCCCGCTCATCCGGCGGCTGCTCGACGGCGAGCGGGTGACCCACGAGGGACGCTGGTACCGGATGACGGACGCGCTGTGCGAGCCGCGGCCGGTTCAGCCGCGGCTGCCGATCCTCATCGGCGGGTCGGGGCCGCGGAAGACGCTCCCGCTCGTCGCACGCTACGCGGACCTGTGGAACGCGTACGGCTCGCCCGAGGAGCTCGCCGCGTCGGATGCGATCCTGCGCGCGGCGTGCGACGCGGTGGGCAGGGATCCGGGGGAGATCGAGCGGACGTTCAACGGCAACGTCGTGATCCGGCGATCACGCGAGGCGGCGATGGCGGCGTGGCGTGGCTGGCTGGAGACGCACCGGCCGAGCGCCGGCGAGGACCGGCTGAACGCGTTCGGAACGGTCGACGACGTCGCGGAGCAGATCGACCGCTATCGCCGGGTCGGCTTCGAGCACCCGGTCCTGGTCTTCCGCTCGCCGTTCGACCTCGAGACCATCGACCGGCTGCCCGAGCTGCGGGCGGCCCTCGGCTGAGCGCCGGCCCCGTCAGGCGGTCGCCGCGAGCGGCCCTGTCTCCCCCGCTGCGGGGCCCGAGCCCAGTCGCTCGGCCAGCCTGTGCGCGGCGTCGGTGCCCCCTGCGACGCAGTCCGGCAGGCCCATGCCGCGGTAGGACGCGCCGGCGAGCACGACCGCGGGCCAGTCCGCGAGAGCCGCCTCGACGGCCTCGAGCCGCTGGAGGTGGCCGACCGTGCAGCGCGCCATCGCGTCCGGCCACCGGGTCACGTGCGACACCAACGGCCTGCCCGAGATGCCGAGGGTCCGCTCCACGTCGCCGCGCGCCGCGACCACGACCTCGCCGTCGGGTGCGGTCGCCGGATCGAATCCATGTCCCGCGGAGCGCACGGACAGCCGGAACAGCACGGCGTCGGCAGGCGCACGGCCAGGCCACTTCTCGGATACCCAGGTGCAGGCGGAGA
>DASSRG010000101.1:0-3809 GCA_035701885.1 Candidatus Limnocylindrales bacterium | reverse complement strand
CCGCTCGGCGGCCTCGTCGAAGTCGATCGCGTTGCCCCAGCTCTTGTGCATCTGGCGACCGTCCTCGCCATACACGAGGGCATAGCCGAAGATCGTCTTGAACGGCTCCTGCCGGACAAGCACGGTCGACATCGCAAGCATCGAGTAGAACCAGTTACGGAACTGGCCCGGGAAACTCTCGGTGATGAAGTCGGCCGGGAACCACTTCGCCCAGTAGTCTGGATCCTCCCGATAGTGGAGCGTCGAGAACGGCACGATCCCGGCATCGAGCCACGGGTTGCCGACGTCCTTGATCCGCTCGACCGGCTGACCGCATTTCGGGCAGGCGATCTTTACCTCGTCCACCCAGGGCCGATGTGGCGTGTGGCCCTCGAACCGGTCCCAGCCCTCGATCGCGCGTTCCTGGAGCTCTTCGCGCCCGCCGATCACCTCGATCGTGCCGCATGCCGAGCAGTCGTAGATGGGCAGCGCGAGACCCCAATACCGCTTCTTGCTGATCATCCAGTCGTGCATGTTGCGGAGCCAGTCGAGCTCCCGGTCGTAGCCGAAGTCCGGGATCCACCGGATGCGGTCCACGACCTCCATGATCTGGTAGCGGAGGCTCGCGTCGACCTGTTCCTTCGTGAGCTGGTCGCGGGGGACGTCGTACACCTCGCCCATCGAGATGAACCACTCGTCGACGAGCCGGAACAGGAGCGGCGTGTTGCAGCGCCAGCAGTGCGGATAGCGGTGGCTGTACGGCTCGAGGTGGTAGAAGAACCCGCGCCGCTCGAGGTCGTCGACGATCTCGGCCGCCACCGCCGGGGCGTCGCGGCCGGTGAGCCAGTCGAAACCGGGCAGGTAGCGGCCGTCCTCGTCGATCGGCCCGATGACCGGCAGCCCGAGCTGCTTGCCCAGCTGGTAGTCCTCGGCGCCGCAGCCGGGTGCGATGTGGACGATGCCAGTGCCTTCGTCCTCCCCCACCTCGTCCCAGGCGACCACCCGGTGCTCGTAGCCGGTCTCGCCGAACGCCTCACGGACGGCGGGGAGGTCGTCGAACGGCCCGCGGTACCGCCAGCCGACGAGCGCTGAGCCCGCGACCTCGTCCTCGACGGTGAACGGGCCCTGGACGGCGCTGCGGAGCGTCCCCTTGCCGACCCAGAACACGTCGTCGCCCTGCCGGATCCGCACGTAGCGGAGGTCCTCGCCGACGGCCGCGGCGACGTTCGAGGTGAGCGTCCAGGGCGTCGTCGTCCAGACGAGCAACGCCTCGCCGGGCCGGTCGAGCAGCGGGAACCGGACGGTCAGGCCCGGGTCCTCGCGGTCGGCATAACCCTCGTTCATCTCCATCTGGGACAGGCCCGTGCCGCAGCGCGGGCACCAGGGCATCGTGTCCGAGCCCTTGTACAGCCAGCCGCGCCGGTGGCACTCCGCGAGGAAGCCCCAGATCAGGTCGTTGTTCTCGTTGCTGAAGGTGAAGTACGACCCGCCGACCTCGGGCATGCCGAGCCGCCCGACGAGCATCTCCACGGTGTCGGTGACAGGCCCGTCCGGACCCTGGATCGTCGTCACCTGGCTCGGGTCCTCGCCCAGCATGTCGTGCAGGCGTCGGAGCTCGGCCGGGTCGTTCCAGTCCATCCACATCCCGAGCCGGATCGACTGCTCCGTCTGGCGCGCGGCGTAGGTCAGGACCCGCTGCTTGCACAGCGTCACGAACCGGTCGATCCCGTACGCCTCGATGTCCCGCTTGGACGTGAAGCCGAGGTCTCGCTCGACGTTCACCTCGACCCACAGGCCCTGGCAGTCGAACCCGTTCTGGTACCGCTCGTCCTCGCCCAGCATCGCGTGGTAGCGCTGGAACAGGTCCTTGTACGCGCGACCCCACGCGTGGTGGACCCCCATCGGGTTGTTGGCGGTGATCGGCCCGTCAAGGAAGCTCCACCGCGGGCCGCCGGCGTTCTGCGCGCGCAGCCGGGCGAACGTGCGCCGCTCGGCCCACTCCCGGAGCAGGCCGTGCTCCTGGGCGACGAAGTCGGGCTTGGCGGTGACGGGCTGGAACAATCGGGCCTCGCGTGGGGTCCGGGCGCGCCTCGCTGGGCCGGGACGCGGCGGACTCCAAGGATACGGAACGAACGGCCGGCGCGCGGGCGTCGGGGCTTCCCTGCTCTGAATCCCGGTACCGCGTATCATTCCGCGCGATGTCGAACCCCCAGACGCCGCGCGACGAGGGGCGCGCGCCCGTCGAGAGCCGCCCTCGGCAGCGCTCTGCATTCGCCGCGGCATTCCTGTCGCTGCTGTTCCCCGGACTCGGTCACGCGTACGCGGGCGCGTACGCCCGCGCGCTCGCCTTCGCGGCGGTGCCCCTGCTCCTCGTCGCACTCGTCGCGGGCGTCGTCCTCCGTGCCGACCGCACGGACCTGCTCGCGTTCTTTGCCCAGGAGACCGTCCTCCAGGGCCTGCTCATCGCCAACGTCATCTTCCTGATCTACCGGATCATCGCCGCGGTCGACGCGTGGAACGTCGCTCGCTTCCTCAACGAGCGCGACCGGGCGCGCGTCGCGGCACTCCAGGGCCGTCAGATCCGCCCCGAGCCGGCGCTGTCGCCGCTGCGCATCGTCTCGATCGTCGGCCTGTTCGCCGTCCTGCTCGTGATGGCCGGCGCCCACGCCGCCGTGTTCCGCTACAACTCGATGGCGCTCAGCCTCGTGCAGTGCGTGTTCACCGAGGACGACGAGAACCCCGCCTGCCAGACCGCCGAGGAGTCGCCGGCGCCCGAGGCGTCCGCCGAGCCCAGCGACTCCGGCCTCGCCCAGGCGAGCGACGAGCCGGTGGAGTCGGACGAGCCCGCGCCGACACCCGACGCGTCCGCGGCGGAGGGCACACCGCTGCCCACGCTGCCGCCGTGGGACGGCAAGGAGCGGCTCAACGTCCTGCTCGTGGGCTCCGACCAGCGCCCGGGCGAGTCGTCGTTCAACACCGACACGCTGATCGTCGTCTCGGTCGAGCCGTCCACCGGTGAGGTGGCGATGTTCCAGGTCCCGCGCGACATGGCGGACGTCCCGGTGCCGAGAAATGCCCGGAGCGTCTGGGGCAGCGTCTACCGGGGCAAGATCAACTCGTGGTTCACCGCCAACCGTGGCCGCACCGACCTGTGGCCCGGAAAGACCGGGAGCGCCCGCGGCTTCAACGCCCTCAAGGCGCTGCTGGGTGAGCTCTACGGGCTCGATATCCGCTACTACGCCCTCGTCAACTTCCAGGGCTTCCGCAAGGTCGTGAACGCGATGGGTGGCGTGCAGATCAACGTCCAGATCCCGGTGGCGGAGAGCCAGTACCCCGTCGCGCCCGGCGTCCTGACCCGGATCTACATCCCGTCCGGTCCCCAGCACATGAACGGATCCGAGGCGCTCCGCTATGCCCGTTCACGCCACCGCGCGGCGGGTGGCGACTTCGACCGAGGGCGACGCCAGCAGCGGGTGCTGCTCAGCCTGCGCGAGCAGATGAACGCGCAGGCCATCATCGCCAACCTGCCGGACCTCGTCAGCGCGCTCAAGGACTCGGTCAAGACCGACATCAAGACCAAGGACCTGCCGAAGCTGCTCGCCCTGGCCGAGAGCGTCGACACGAAGAACATCCGCTCATTCGTGTTCGCGCCGAGCTACTACGCGACCGAGTTCGCCAACTCGCCGCGCGGCTACATCATCACGCCCAACGTCGCCCGGATCCGGAAGGCGGTCGACCAGGCGTTCAAGCTCACCCCCGAGCTGCTGGCTCGTCGAGAGCGCCTCGAGTCCGAGGGGGCGACCGTGTGGGTGCTCAACGGCTCCGGGCGG
>DASSRG010000100.1:0-28706 GCA_035701885.1 Candidatus Limnocylindrales bacterium | reverse complement strand
TCGTTCACGCGCCAGCTGATCGACTTGACCCCCGACATCTTGTCGGTCGCCGTGAGCGTCACCTTGACCGGGGACACGATCCAGCCGTTCGAGCCCGCCGTCGCGGACGCGACCGCGGCCTTCGTGACCGGGGGCGTTCCGTCGACCGTGAAGGACCCGGTCTTGTAGGCCGTCTCGTTGCCCCACGGGTCGCGGCCCCGCAGCGCCCAGGTGTAGACGCCGTCGGGGACGAGCGGTCCCGCTGACGTGCGGAGGTCCCACTCGAACCGGACGAGATCGCCGACCTGGTTGCCCGACTTGACGGTGTCACCGGCCGCGTTCTTCACGACGTAGTTCGCGGTGACGCTCTCCGAGAAGCGCGGGGTCAGGACCATCGCGTCGTACGTGCCGTCGTCGTTCGGTGAGAGCCAGGAGTTGCTCTGGTCGAACGAGCGGAACGTGGTCGCGGCGCTGTCCCGCGGGGCGATGTCCGTGGAGCGGACGAAGCCGGACGTCGATCCACCCAGCACGGTTGCGCCGAACACGCGCATCAGGCCGTCGGCGCTGGGGGCGGCCTCCGACGCGAGCCGCAGCCTCGTGGCCGCCGGGAGCGTCGACGAGGGGACGCCCGCAGGATCCGCCGCGGCCTCGGGGGTCGCGAACAGCGGGGCGCCGGCGGCGGCCGTCACCTCCGCGGCGCCGGGCACGACGAAGGCGGCGGGGTTGGCCCCGGTGTCCGGATACGCGGTCCTGGTGACCTTGGACGCGGTGAGCGACAGGTCGCCGATGAGCGACCGGTAGAAGCCGGACGGCGTGGCCTTGTCCGTATCCAGCTGGTATTTGAGCCCCGGCGTCCGCTGCGAGTTGTACGGCCCCTGGAGATGGTCGTGCCAGGTCGGCACCGTGCGGAAGATCGTGGCCATCGACCGGTCGGTCGTGAACAGCTGGCGCATGTAGCTGATGGCCGGGTGCGACGGATGTCCCTCGGCAAACACGGCTCGTGCGCCCGCCCCGATGAACCCGGCCCCGTAGTTGTCCACGCGTTCCTTGGCCTGGGCGAACGTGCCCTGCGACAGCCCGGGCTCCGTGTTTCCCGACGCGTAGCACAGGTGGTACAGGAGGACGACCGAGTTCGGCGCGAGACGGATCGACGACCGGATGTACTCCTCGCCGTAGTAGACGGTCTTCGTCCCGTCGGCGCCGGTCGACGGATCGAGGCCAAGGCCGTCCTTGGTCAGCATCTGGAACGGGGCGTAGATGCTGGGCCAGCCATTCCCGTGACCCAGGTACACGAACACGTTGGCGCCCTTCGCCGCCGCCTTGACCTTCGACCACGTCGCGTTGGGCGTGAAGATCTTGGTGACGTTGCTCGTGTACTTCTTCGCCTCGGCGACGATGTCGTTGGCGTCGTCCTTGTAGTGGGCGTTGTGGCTGCCGACGGGACCCACCACGACGACGACCTTCGCCTGCGTCGCGGCGGCCACCGGCGTGGCGGGGAGGATCAGGGCCGAGAGCAGGGCGACGACGACGGCGACAAGGGCGCGATGCAAGACGGCAGCTCCTCCGGGGGCATGGACGACGCTCCGTCGATCCTCCGGCCGCCTGCCCGGTCCGGCCACCGCGTGAAGGTCCCAGACCGCACCAGTCCCATCGTCCGGCCCCTCGACCGCATCCCCGGGACGATAGGCTGCGCCGGTGGGTGCGCTGGACCGTCACGCGTCGGCGATCGGGGCCGTGCGCCGGCTGCTCGCCGCGCACCGGATCCCGGCCGACCGGCTCGAGTGCTGGAAGGACGGCTCGAACCTGCTCCTGCGGCCGGTCCCTGTCCCGGTCATCCTGCGGGTCGCCACGTTCACCGGGCGGATTCGCCGGGACCCGATGCCCTACCTCGAGCGGGAGGTGGCGCTCGTGGCGTGGCTGGCCGCCCGCGGCGCGCCGGTGATGCCGCCGGCGGACGCGATGCCGGCGGGTCCGTTCCTGGTGGACGGGTGGGGGATCGCGGCATTCGGGTTCGTGACGCACCGGATGGGGGTCGTGCCCTCGCCGGCCGCCACGCTCGCGGCGCTGGACGAGCTGCGCGCCGTGATGCGCGATTACGCCGGGCCGCTCCCCGCGTACGGCCCGGCGGCGGACGACCTGGATCTCGCGCTCGAGTTCGGTCGCCGCGAGGGCGTCGTCACGGCCGAGGGGGTCGCGGCCGTGCGCGAGCGACGCGACGTCCTCCTCGCGCGCCTGCGCGACCTCGATCCCGCGGACGAGCCGCAGCACGGCGACGCGTTCCCCCGCAACGCGGTGGTGGACGAGGCTGGGCGGGTCACCTGGATCGACCTTGAGGACGCGTGCCGCGCCTCCCCGGCGTGGGATCTCGCCGTCCTCGCCCGCAGCACCGGCGACGAGCAGGTCCGGGCGGCGGCACAGGCGCGCGTGGGGCGGGACGCGCTCGAGGCCGCGCTCGAGCTGCGGACGCTCCAGGCCGACGTCTGGAACGCGCTCCACGACGCGCGCATCGCGCGGGGCTGGTGATTCTCGTCCGGCGGCTGGTGAATCTCGCCCGGACGACGTAGCTGGAGCTCTTGCGGAACCGGCCCCGAACCTGCATCCTTCGCCCCGAGATGCACTACCGTCACTACGCGTGCTCCTGTCCGTGTCGCCCCGCGCGCCTGGAAGGCGTCGGGTGTACGCGAGCGCGGACGGCCTGAAACCCCGATCCGCGCGGACGGACCTCGACCCCCTGCAGGCGCAGGGGTTTTTTGTTGCCCAGACCGCGGAAGGACCCCGACTCCAATGACGCTCGAAACTGCGCCGCTCGCGGCGACCATCACACCCGACGAGCTCCGCGCCCGTCTCGACGATCCCACGTTGACCGTGATCGACGTTCGCCCGATCGCCGCGTACAACGGCTGGCGCCTCCACGGCGAGGCGCGCGGCGGCCACGTGCCCGGCGCGCGCGCCTTCCCGGCCGCGTGGCTCGGCTCGGTCGACGCACCGGAGATCGCCCGCCTCCTCGCCGAGAAGGGCGCCGTCGCCGGCCGCGACGTCGTCGTGTACGGCGACGGCGACACGGACGCCCACGCGCTCGCCGCGCACCTCCGCGCGGACGGGCTCACCGCCGTTTCCACGCTCGAGGGCGGGTTCGCCGCCTGGGCCGCCGATGAGCGCAACCCCGTGGACCGCCTCCGCCACTACGAGCGGCTGGTCCATGTGGGCTGGCTGCGGGCCTTGCTCGCCGGCGAGCACGTCGAGGCGGCACCGGCCGGACACGCGCTCCTGTTCCACGTCAACTTCGGCGTGCCCGAGGAGTACGCCGACGGTCACATCCCGGGCGCCCACTACCTGGACACGAACTGGCTCGAGTCGCCGGCCGGCTGGAACCGCCGAAGCGCCCCGGAGCTCGACCACGCGCTCCGCGCGCTCGGCATCACCCACGACACGACGGTGATCCTCTACGGCCGCGACACCGAGGGGAACCCGAACGAGAAGTGGCCGGGTCGCCGTGCCGGCCAGATCGCCGCGACCCGTGCGGCGCTGATCCTGCGCTACGCGGGCGTGAAGGACGTCCGGCTGCTCGACGGGGGCTACGACTGGTGGGTGCGGGACGGGAACCCGCTCGAGACGACGCCCAACCAGCCGGTCTCGGTGCCGGAGTTCGGCGTCCAGATCCCCGTGCACCCGGAGTACATCGCCGACCTGCCCGAGGCGAAGGCGATCCTCGCCGACCGCGAGGGGGCGGCGCTCGTCTCCGTCCGCAGCTGGAAGGAGCACATCGGCAAGGTCAGCGGCTACAACTACATCGAGCCGGCGGGCCGGATCAAGGGCGACGTGTGGGGCAACTGCGGGACGGACGCGTACCACATGCAGCACTACCGGAACGTGGACAACACGATGCGGGCGTACCCGGAGATCGCGGCCAACTGGGCCGAGGCCGGGATCCTGCCGCACAAGTGGGTCGCGTTCTACTGCGGCACGGGGTGGCGCGCGAGCGAGACCTGGTTCTACGCGGACATCCAGGGCTTCGAGCGTCCTGCGGTGTACGACGGCGGCTGGCTCGAGTGGAGCTCCGACCCTGCGAACAACCCGATCGAGACCGGGGAGCCGGTCGAGGCGGTCGCCGCGGCGTAGGCCCTGCAGCGGGTCGAGGCGGACCGTGGCGCGTCCGCCTCGCCTCGTCCCGTCGCGCGGCCTCGTGCGGTTTCGGGCCGAACTCACGGGCTGCGTCAGATCGGTGGCTGATGCGCTGCGCGCCGGCGCGGATGCCGCCGATCTCGCACCCGTCCGCGCACGGGACGGTGCGGATTGACGCACGCGATGAGTTGCGACCGCCGGGCGCCCGGGTCGTCACCCCCGCGACCACGCCCCCGGGCTGCAACTCACATGGCGCGTCAGATCCGGTGCCGCCACGCTGTCCGCCGGCGTCCAAACGCCGGGTTGCAGGGGTCCTCGCGCACGAGACGGGGCGGATTTACGCACGCCGTGGGTTTCGGGCCTGGCCCGGCCGAGCCAGGGACGGCCTAGCCGCCGGCCATCGCGGGCAGCAGCAGTAGCGTGTCGCGCTCGGTGACGGGCGTCTCGCGGACCTGGAGGTGCCGAACGTCGGTCTCGTTGACGAACACGTTGACGAACCGGTTGATGTCGCCGGCGTCGTCGAACAGCCGCGACCCGAGGTCCGGGTACTGGGCGACGAGCGCGTCGAGCACCTCCCCGACGGTGGAGCCAGGGACGTCGAGCAGCTTCTGGCCGCCCGCGGAGGGACGGAGGACGGGCGGGATCCGGACCTGGCTCATGACTCCAACCATCCTTCGAATGCGCTGAATCGGGCGGGGAGGACCGGCGCGAGGCCGGGGTTGCCGGGAGTGGCCGGCGAGGACGGGAGCGCGAACCGGACCGCGTCCGGCGTCTTGAGCCCGTTGCCGGTCAGGAGCGCGACCACCTCGTCGCCAGGGCGGATCACGCCTCGCCGCCGCGCGGCCGCGACCGCGCCGAGCGTCACGCCGCCCGCGGTCTCGGTATACACGCCCTCGAGCCGGGCCGCGGCGCGGATGGCGTCGGCGGTCGTCGCGTCGTCGATCGCCTCGATCGAGCCGCCGGTCCGCCGGGCGAGCTCGAGCGCGTACCCGCCGTCCGCCGGGTTGCCGATCGCGAGCGACCGCACGATCGTGTCTGGCGTCCGGACCGGAACAACCGTGTCGGTGCCGTCGCCGTAGGCCGTCGCGACCGGCGCGCACCCGGCGGCCTGGCCGCCCACGAACCTGACGTCGTGCGGCGCGACCCAGCCGAGCTCGATCAGCTCGTCGATGGCCCGCGCGACCCGCGTGATCATCGCGCCCGACGCGATCGGCGCCACGATGACGTCCGGCAGCCGCCAGCCGAGCGCCTCGGCGATCTCGTAGGCCAGCGTCTTGCTGCCCTCGGCGTAGTACGGGCGGAGGTTGACATTGACCGTGCCCCAGCCGAGCTCGTCGGCGACTTCGAGGCACAGTCGGTTGACGTCGTCGTACGTGCCGTCGATCGGGACGACCGTCGCGCCGTACGCGAGCGCATGGTCGATCTTCGCCGGCTCGAGGTCCGCGGGGACGAACACGTACGCCGGCAGGCCGGCGGCGGCCGCGGCGGCGGCGGTGGCGCCGGCGAGGTTCCCGGTGCTCGCGCACGCGAGCGCGTCGAGCCCGAGGGCGAGCGCCTTCGCCGTGGCGATCGCGACCGCGCGGTCCTTGAACGAGAGCGTCGGGTTGCGCGTGTCGTCCTTGATCAGCAGCCCGTCCACGCCGAGCGCCGCGCCGAGCCGGTCCGCGCGCACGAGCGCGGTCCCGCCGACCGCCAGGCCGCGCGCCGGCGGCTCGACGGGGAGCAGCTCGCGGTATCGCCAGACGCCCGCCGGCCGCGTCGCCAGGCCCGACGGATCGACCGCCGCACGCACCGCGCCAAGGTCGTAGGCGACCTCGAGCGGTCCGAAACAGTCGGGACAGACATACTGGAGGCCGGCCTCCTCGGGCCGCCCGCAGCCGCGACAGACGAGGCCCTGGACGGTGGCCGGCGTGGGAGAGGTGCCGCCGCCGGTCGTGGGGCTGGTGCCGGTGCTGACCGCCGGGTTCGGCGGCGCGATCTCGATCGTCATCTCGGTCCTCGCGGGGTGGGTGGGTGCGCCGGGACCGGATACGAGAAGACCCTTCCATACGAGGAAGGGTCCAGAGGGGATCGCCCTATCTCGCAGGAGGACCTGCCCGGAATTGGCACCTTGCCGGCTCGACGCCGGTAGGTTGTCGTGGCATCCACGGGCCGGTCCCTCCGCCACTCTTGATAGCGCTATTCGGTTGTGCACGGATGCTACGGACCCGGACGGTGCCGCGTCAACCTCGACGGGTCGCGCGGGCATGCCACCATGGCGCCAGATGCCCCCGCTCCGCGTGCGCTCCGGCGCCGACATCCACCTCGCCGACGCGTTCGCGCTGCCCGGATGCCCGCTGTGCCGCGAGCGCCGCCGCACGGAGGCCGCCTACCTCGAGTCGATCCTGTCCGAGAGCGTCAACGACATCCCGTTCCGCCAGGCGCTCGACGAGGCGCGCGGGTTCTGTGCCCGGCACGCCCGCGCGGTGCTGGACGCCGACCGGGCGCGCTCGGGGAGCCTCGGGGCGTCGATCCTGCTGCGGGCGACGCTCGTCTCCCGGCTGCCGGAGATCGAGGCGGCCGCCGGCGCGCGCGGCTGGTCGCGTTCGCGGCGGGTCGCGGACGCGAGGCGCGCGCCCGCGTGCCCCGCGTGTGAGCGGGTCGCGACCGCAGACGCGCGGTCGGTGGAGACGGTCGTCCGGCTGACGGCCGACGGCGCCTGGGCGGACGCCGCCGCGACCGCCCCGTTCTGCCTGGCGCACCTGCTCGCGCTCATGGACGTCCGCCCGATGCCGCCATCCTGGCCACCGGTGGAGGCACGGCAGGTCGCCCGGCTGCAAGCGCTGCGCGACCGGTTGGACGCGTTCGCGCATGCCTCGGCCCACGACCGCCGGCATCTCCAGACCGACGACAACCGGGCGGCCGTCGACGAGGCCGCGCAGCTCCTCGGTGGTAGCCAGCCGGGCGCCTCGGCGGCCCCGACGTCCGCAGCCCCCGCAGCGAGCGACATGACGGCCGTGATGCTCACCGGGGTGTACGGCGCCGGCAAGACGACGCTTGCCGTGGAGCTCGTGGATCGGCTCGGGGACGCTGGCGAGCATGCCGCCGCGATCGATCTCGACTGGCTCGGCTGGTATGGCGCGCCGACGTCGTGGGACGAGCACGAGGATCCGCGCCTGACCCTCGAGCACCTCACCCTGATGGCGGAGCGGTACGCAGCCGTGGGCGTCCGGCGCCTCGTGCTCGCGGGGACGATCCCGGCCGCCTCGCGGAGGCGGTACGAGGCGGCCGTCGGCGTGCCCCTCACGGTCGTCCGGCTCGAGGTCCCCGCCGAGGTGATCCGCGAGCGGCTCGCGGGCGACCCGAACGCGTCGCGTGCTGCCGACCTCGAGCAGGCGCTCGAGGCGCTGAACGGGGGCGAGCCGGACGACGGCGCCGACTGGACGATCGACGCCACAGGCCCGGTCGCGGCGACGGCGGACCGCATCCTCGCGCGACTCGGCTGGGTCGCGGCTGATCCTCCCGCGGCCTGAAGGCGTAGTGATGGTGCGGGGACATCGCCCGCCGAGGAGGTTTCGTGCGCCCCATCCGCATCGCCGCCCAGCTCCATCCGCAACACGGCCCCTGGTCCGAGCTTCGACGGGCCGGGGTCGAGTCCGACGAGCTCGGCTACGACATCGTCTACACGTGGGACCACTTCTTTCCGCTGTACGGTGACCGCGACGGCGAGCACTACGAGTGCTTCTCGATCCTCGCGGCGCTCGCCGAGGCGACGGAGCGGGCCGAGATCGGGCCGCTGGTCGCGTGCATCGGCTACCGCAACCCCAACCTGCTGGCGGACATGGCGCGCACGATCGACCACGTCAGTGGCGGCCGGTTCATCCTCGGCCTGGGTGGCGGCTGGCAGCGGCGCGACTACGATGCGTACGGCTACGAGTTCGGCACGTTCCCGACGCGTCTCGCCGACCTGCGCGCGGCGCTGCCAATCATCGACGAGCGGCTTCGCGTGCTCAACCCGCCACCCGTCCGCCGGATGCCCATCCTCATCGCCGGGGTGGGGGAGCGGGTGACGCTCAAGCTCGTCGCCCGGCACGCCGACGCGTGGCACGCGTCGTTCCCGGAATCGCCCGACGAGCTGGTCCCGAAGGTCGAGGCGCTGCGACGGCACTGCGAGGCGATCGGTCGCGACCCGGCCGACATCGAGTGGGGCCTGGGCGTGGAGCCGGACGACCTGGACCGATTCCTGCGCGAAGATGCCGCCCGCTACGTCGAGCTGGGGTTCACGCAGTTCACGCTCGGCTTCAACGGCCCGGGCTGGGCCGTCGACCGGGGCCGTGACTGGCTGGCGTGGCGCGACGAGCAGAACCGGGAACGAAGCGTCGAGACGGCCGGGGCCGCCTGACCGCGCCTCGGCCGGCCGTCTAACCCCCGGAGACTGCCGGGATCACGTGCACCTGGGCGCCGCCCGGGACCGGCGTGTCGAGCGCGGCGATCTGGCCGTCGACGAACACGTTGAGGTGGCGCCGGATCGACGGCCCCGCGTCGAGCACGCGGTTGGCGAGGCCGGGGACGCGCGTATCGAGGTCACGGACGACCTCGAGCACCGTCGCGCCGTGCGCGTCCATCCGCCGCTCGGCCTGCGGGAACAGGCTGGCGAGGCTGCGGGGCAGGTGCACGACCGCGGGGCGGTCCGGGTCAGTCAACCGCGAGCGCCTCGACGCTCCAGATCGGCGGCAGGTTGTCGGCGATCCGGGACCAGGTCCGCCCCTCGTCCGCGGACGCGTACAGCTGGCCCGTGCTCGTACCGAAGTACACGCCCACGGGGTCACGATCGTCGTGCGCCATCGCCTCGCGCAGCACGCCGACGTACGCGTCCTTCTGGGGCAGGCCCTCGCCCGACCGGATCCACGTCTCGCCACCGTCGTGGGTTCGCCACACGGCCGCGGCCCCGCCGGGCATCAGCCGGCCCTCCTCGGGGCTCGTGAGCGGGATGTTCCAGACCGTCTTCGGGTCTCTCGGGTGGGCCGTCATCACGAACCCGAAGTCGCTCGGGAGGTCGCCCGTGATCTCCTCCCATTGGGCCCCCCCGTCGCTCGAGCGATAGACGCCGCAGTGGTTCTGCTGGTACAGCAGCTCGCCGCCGTCCGACGCCATCACCAGCTTGTGCACGCACTGGCCGAACTCGGGAAAGCGGTTCTCGGGGTTGAACTCCGCCCGGACGCCCTTGTTGCGGGTCTGCCAGCTCGCCCCGCCGTCCCGGGTCTCGAACACGCCGACGGCCGAGATCCCGACCCACATCCGCTGCGTGTCGCTGGAGTGAGGGACGATCGTGTGGAGGATCAGCCCGCCCGCGCCCGGGCCCCACTCGGGCCGGCTGGGGTGGTTCGTCAACCCCTCGACGTGGGTCCAGGTGCGGCCCCTGTCCGTGCTCCGGAACAACCCGGCGGGCTCCACCCCCGCGTAGATGCCGTCGAGGCCGGCGGTCACGTTCCAGACCGTGGCGACCTTCGGGCCGTCGTCGCCGTAGGTCAGCCCCTCGCTCGAGTGGGTCCACGTCTCGCCCAGGTCCTCGCTGCGCCACACCGCAGGCCCGAACCACGGGCTGCCGGCACCGGCGAGCAGCGCGTTCGTGCCGGGCTCCACGGAGATGTCGTGGACCGGCCAGCCGTCGCACAGCGGCCCACGGATGGACCAATCGCGCCGCGCGGCGTCCGACTCGAGGATGAATGCGCCCTTGGGCGTGCCGACGAGGACGAGGCTGCGGCCGGTCATGGATCCCTCCGTGCTCGGGGCGAGGCTGCGCTCCGCCACAGCCTACCCGTGCGGTCGTGTGGTGGTTCAGCGGAGGATCGCCCCGATACATGTCGGGTGGTGTCGACAATCCGGGACATCCTCTGGAGGATGGCGAGGCCCGATATCAGGCTTGACAGGCGAGCATCGCGGTGTATTCTGCCGACAGGCTAAATAACCAGCAAGCGAAGTACGAGCCAATGCCTGCCGCCGACCCGCTCAGCGCCACGTTCGCCGCCCTCGCCGATCCCACCCGCCGCGCGATCCTCGCGCGGCTCGCGCAGGGGGACGCAACGGTGGGCGAGCTGGCCAGGCCGTTCGCGATGAGCCTGCCCGGCGTCTCGAAGCACCTGAAGGTGCTCCAGCAGGCCGGGCTCGTGGTCCAGGGGAGGAACGCCCAGTGGCGTCCGTGCCGCCTGGATCCGACCGGCCTGGAGGAGGTCTCCCGGTGGGTCGAGCAGTACCGCGTCCTGTGGGAGGGGCGGCTCGACCGGATGGAGGCGTACCTTCGCGAGCTGGAGCGCACGAACGGCGGCGAGTAGCCGTCCGAACCTCGAGAGGAGCGTCCCCGTGCCCGACCGATCCACGCAGTTCGCCACGTTCACCGTCGAGCGTGACCTCGCGTTTCGCCCGTCCACCGTCTTCCAGGCGTTCGCCGATATCGAGGCGAAGCGCCGCTGGTTCGGGGACCCCGAAGAGACCGACGGCGAGCACACGCTCGACTTCCGAGTCGGCGGCCGCGAGCACGCCGGCGGGGGCTCGCCGCAGGCGGGCGGCTGGTACACGTTCGACGCGGAGTACCACGACATCGTCCCCGACGAGCGCATCGTCTACACGTACGACATGACGATCGACGGCAACCGCATCTCCGCATCCGTGGCCACGATCGTGCTGACGCCCACTGACGCGGGCACCCACCTCCGGCTCACCGAGCAGGGCGTGTTCCTCGACGGCCACGACACCAACGCCGCCCGCGAGCGCGGCACGAACGAGCTGATCGACGCCCTGGCGGCATCGCTCGCCGCGGGATCGGCCGCGACGGCCGGGGTCGCCCGATGACGGCGGACGTCCGCGCCGCGGCCATCGACATCGGGCGCATCCGGTCCGCGGTCCGCGGCGCCATGCTCGTCCCGGGCGACGAGGGCTACGACGCGCAGCGCACGATCGTGTACGGCGGCGTCGATCCGCGCCCGGGCGTCATCGTCCGGGTCACCGATGCCGCGGACGTCGCCGCCGTCATCGCCATCGCCCGGGAGACCGGCGCGGAGCTCGCCGTGCGCTCGGGCGGCCACTCCGGCGCCGCCCATTCGACGACCCAGGGCGGCATCGTCCTCGACGTCCGCGACCTGAACGCGATCGACGTGGACGTGGCCGGACGGACGGCCTGGATCGGCAGCGGCGCGACCGCCGGCGAGGTGACGACGACGCTGGCCGAGCACGGCCTCGCGATCGGGTTCGGCGACACGGGCTCGGTCGGGGTCGGCGGGATCACGCTCGGTGGCGGCGTCGGCTACCTCGTCCGCCGGTATGGTCTGACGATCGACAGCGTGCTCGCCGCGGAGCTCGTGACGGCCGACGGCCAGGTGCTCCAGGTCGACGAGACGAGCCACCCCGACCTGTTCTGGGCGATCCGGGGCGGCGGGGGCAACTTCGGCGTGGCGACGAGGTTCCGGTTCCGGCTCCACGAGCTGGGCCAGATCGTGGGCGGCATGCTCGTCCAGCCGGTGAGCGAGGACGCGATCGTCGCGATCATGGACGCCGGCGCGAGGGCGCCCGAAGAGCTGTCGTTCATTGCGAACGTCATGCCCTGCCCGCCGCTGCCGTTCGTGCCCGAGGAGCGGCACGGCGAGCTCGTCATCTTCTCGCTCGTCTGCTGGAGCGGGCCCGTCGAGGCGGCGGACGCCGTCCTCGCCCCGATCCGCGCCGCTGCCGAGCCGCTCGCGGACATGCTCCAGCCGATGGCCTATCCCGGTCTCTACGGCCCGGAGGACCCGGACTACCACCCGCTCGCCGTCAGCCGCAACCTGTTCATGAACGGGGTGGACCTCGACGACGCGCGGACCATGGTCCAGGCCCTCCGGGCATCCGACTCGCCGATGCGCGTGGTCCAGCTGCGGCCGCTCGGCGGCGCGATGGCCCGGGTCGCCGCCGATGCCACGGCCTTCGCCCACCGCGACCGCGCGGTGATGGCGAACGTCGCCGCGTTCTACGCCGGCCCCGAGGACGTCGAGGCGAAGACCGCGTGGGTGGAGTCGCTCACCGAGGCGCTCCGCGACGGATCGGACGCGTACGTGAACTTCATCGGCGACGAGGGCGCGGCCCGCGTCCGGGACGCCTACCCCGGCGCGACCTACGCCCGCCTCGCGGAGATCAAGCGGCGCTACGATCCCGACAATGTGTTCCACCGGAACCAGAACGTGGAGCCCGCGTGAGGACCATCGCGTTTCGGCTGCGGCCGGGTGACGACCTTCGGGCGGGGATCGAGGCCGCCGCCCGGGGTGCCGGGCTGCGCGCCCCGCTCGTTCTGACCTGCGTCATCAGCCTGAGCCGGGCGGCCCTGCGCCCGGCGGGCGTGGACCGCACGGACCACGTGGACGGGGACCTCGAGATCGTGAGCCTCGTCGGCACGCTGAGCGAGGACGGACCGCATCTCCACCTGGCGGTCAGCGACAACACGGGGCACATGACCGGCGGCCATCTCCAGGAGGGCAGCGTCGTCCGGACGACCGCCGAGGTGGTGCTCGGCGAGCTCGAGGACGTCGTGTTCCGGCGTCCCATCGACCCCGAGACGACCTGGGACGAGCTCGTCATCGAGCCTCGCTGAGCCACCCTCAGCAGGCGCTCACCCGCGCGCCCGGGGCGCGTCCATCGCGCAGCGGAAACCCGGGCCGCCGGCCTGCGACCAGCCGGTGAAGTCCGGTGGCAGACCACGGCGGTAGGCGCAACGGGCGTGCTCCTGCGTGTAGAACCATGAGCCGCCGCGCACGACGCGAAGGCCGCCGGCCGCCGCGGGCGACACGTGGGTCGAACCGGGATAGGGCCGCAGCTCGTCCTCGACCCATTCCTCGACGTTGCCGGCCATCTGCTCGACGCCGTACGGGCTCGCGCCTTCGGGATGCGACGTCACCGCCATCGTCGTGACGTCCAGCACCATCGCATGATCCCACACGATGCACCTCGCCTCGTCGAACGCGTCACCCCACGGCCAGCGACGTCCGTCCGTTCCGCGAGCCGCCTTCTCCCATTCGGCCTCGGTGGGGAGCCGCTTGCCCGCCCACGCCGCGTACGCCCGCGCGTCGTGCCACGAGACGCGTTCAACCGGATGGTCGCCCGTGCCGGGCCTCGGGATACCGCCCGGCCAATCCGGCGGGGCACGGTGTCCTGTTTCCTGTACGAACTCGAGATAGGCCTCGTTCGTGACCGGGTACCGGTCGATGAGGAACGCCGGGAGCGAGACGGACGCCTGCGGGCCCTCGATGTCGAACTCGTCGCTGCCGCGGACGAACGGGCCGGCGGCGACGAGGACCATGTCGTGTGCGCGGTCGTTCACCCGTCCGCCTCCTCCACGTCGGCGGCGCAGCGGAACCCGGGCGCGCCGAGGACCGCCATCTCCGCGGGCGGCCGGTCAGGCAGCTCGAAGCATCGGTAGGCGCAGCGGGCGTGGGTCTGGGTGAAGATCCAGGCGCCGCCGCGGAGCACCCGGAAGCGCGCCCCGTAGCCCAGCGATCGGTACGTCGATCCGGGATACGCGTCGTACCAGTCCGCACACCACTCCTCGAGCAGTCCGACCATCTGTTCGCAGCCGTACGGGCTCGCGCCGGCCGGTCGCGCGTCGACGGCCTCCAGGCGCTCATCCGCGGTCGCCACGATCTCCCATGTTCGCGCCCGGGAGCCGTCCCACTCGTCGCCCCAGGGGTAGCGCCGGCCATCGGTGCCGCGCGCGGCCTTCTCCCACTCGGCCTCGGTCGGCAGCCGCTTGCCGGCCCATCGGGCATACGCGTCGGCGTCCGTCCAGGTCACCATTACCGGGTAGCGACCCGTTCCCGCCCGGGGTGCCCCCTGCGCCCAGTTGACGGGCGCCCGATGTCCGGACTCCCGGACGAACCGCGCGAACTCGTCATTCGTCACCGGGAACCGGTCGATCCGAAACGCCGGCAGGTCGACGGTCCGGACCGGCCCTTCTCGCCCGAACTCGTCACTGCCCATCACGAACGGCCCGGCCGGCACGAGGACCATCTCGCGCCCGTCGCCGCTCACGCGCGGACCCCGACGGTGCGGACGAGGCTCGCGTAGGCATCGATCGTCTCCGCCTCGCGTCCGGGCAGGGGGTAGACGTTGAGCTGGGTCATCCCGGCGTCACGGAGCGCCTCGATCCTCCTCGACTGGGTCGCGGCATCCCCGACGAGGCAGAACCGGTCGATCGTGTCGTCGTCCACGAACGAGTAGTCGCCCGTGTGCTGCGGCACGTAGTCGTAGACCGCGCCCCGGTCCACGTAGTCCACGAGCGCCGGCGGGAGCGTCCCGGGCGCCGCGCGTCGCAGCAGGTCGAGGACGTGGTTCGCGACGAGCGCCGGGAACCACCGGAGCAGTTCACGCACCCGCCCGGGGTCGCCGATGATCCCGGGCGCGGCGACCTGCACCCGGATCTCGTCGGGGTCACGGCCGGCGGCGACGGCGCCCGCCCGGACGTGGCCCACGAGCCACGCGACCAGGGGCGGGTCGGCGAGCTGGATGACGACTCCATCCGCAATCCGGCCTGCGAGCGCGAGGACGCGTGGCCCGTACCCGGCGACCCACACGGGAAGCGGGTGCGGGACGGCGTACACGAGTCGCTGCGCGACGCCCGCATAGCGCACGGGCCGTCCCTCGACGAGGTCCCGGATCTCATGGACGGCCCGTTCGAGGTCCGCGAGCGGCGGCGGCTCTTCGCCGACCATCCGGACGGCGCTGTCCCCGCGCCCGATGCCGAGATCGACCCGCCCACGGGACAGCTCGGCGATCGTCGCCAGCAGGCTCGCCGTGACTGCCGGGTGGCGGGTGGCCGGGTTCGTGACGCAGGTGCCGAACCGGAGGCGGGTCGTCGCGCCGGCGGCGAGCGTGATCAGCGGGTACGGGTCGCGGCCCTGGAGCGCGCTGTCGAACAGCCACAGGTGGCTCAGGCCTGCGTCGTCGGCTCGCCGCGCCAGCGCGGTCGTGGCAGGCGCGTCGAGGTCGCCCTGGAGCGTGATCGCGAGCTCGAGCGGTGATGTCGCGGCCATCGCGGGCCGGGCTACCAGGGCGGCGCGAGGCGACGGACCGCGTCCAGGCTGCCGATCACGCCGTCGCCGCCGATCGGGACGATCGCGAGCTCGTCCGCGCCGGCGGAGGCGAGCTCGCCCAGCCGGGCGACGATGTCCGCGCGCGAGCCGCTCGCGACGATGGCATCGAGCAGTCGCTCCGAGGGCCCGCCCGGCGCGTCGAAGTCCGACTCCTCGAACCCCTGACGCAGGTACGACCGCCGATACGCCGGCAGCGAGGAGTAGGTGCCCAACGCCGTGCGCGCCGCTGCCATGGCCGCCGCGCGGTCCTCGAGCGGCACCACCGGCACCATCAGGACCACGCGAGGCCGTGCGCGACCCGCGTCGGATGCGGCCGCATCGATCGTCGCTCGCGCCGCGGCAAGCGCCTCCACCGTGAACAGGTAGGGGATCGCGCCGTCGGTCTGCGACCCGGCGAGGCGCAGCATCCGATCGCCGAGCGCGGCGATCAGGACGGGGACCGGCACCGCCGGCGCGGGGCCCTTGTAGTCCGCTGCCGCGAGCGCCTGAAGGTACCGCCCCATCACCTCCCTCGGGGGCCCGTAGGTGTGGCCGCGGATCTTCTCCACCGAGCCGGGGTGCGAGACGCCGAGGCCCAGCATGAACCGGCCGTCGGACAGCTCCTGGAGCGTGCTGCCCGCCGCTCGTGCGGTCATGGGGTCCCGGGCGTAGACGTTGGCGATCGCGGTCCCGAGGCGGATCGTCGAGGTGGCGGTCGCGGCGGCCGAGAGGAGCGCGAAGGGCTCGCGTCCCACGCCCTCACGGGTCCAGAAGGCCCCGAAGCCCAACGACTCGAGCTCGCGCACGAATGCGAGCGCCTCGTCGGGGCGAAGGTGGTCGAGCCCGGTCCACACGGCAGGCGTCGCGGCGACGGTCACGGAGTCCTCCGGAGGCGGCGCCCGGGTCGTCCCGGCCGGCCGTACAGAAAAGGTTTGCGAGCGCCGTCAGCATAGAGGTAGAGTGCCGCCCACGACACGGCAGAGTTGCCGCTCGGTGCTCCCCAACAGGGGCGCCACGGACCACCGCCGCGGAGGGAATGTCGTACGTCGGCCATCCCGCCCCCGCGAGGTGGGAGGCCATGGCTGCTCTTTAGGGAGGATCGAGGGAGCCATGACAGCGGCTACCGTGCCGAGCAGTGGCAGCACGCCCAGGAAGGCGTCCAACCGGATCCCGCTGACGCTCGTCGTCGCGCTGGTTCCGGCAGCGGCCGCCCTCAACATCGTCGGCGGCTACATCAACAACCTGCTGCACCTGCCGATTTTCCTCGACATGATCGGGACCTGCGTGGCCGCGATCGTGCTCGGGCCCTGGTGGGGGGCACTCGTCGGCGTCATCACCAACGTGGGCGGCGCCTTCTTCACCGGTCCGATCGGCATCCCGTTCGCGCTCGCGAACGTGGCCGGCGCCCTCGTGTGGGGCTACGGCATCCGGTCGTGGGGCATGGGCCGGAACTACGTGACGTACTTCATCCTCAACATCCTCGTCGCGCTCGTGGTCACCGCGGCCGCGGCGCCGATCGTCATCTTCGTGTTCGGTGGCGCGACGGGGCACTCGTCCGATGCCCTGACGGCGGCATTCGCGCAGGCCGGTCAGTCGCTGCTGACCTCGGTCCTGGCGTCGAACATCATCGTGTCGCTCGCCGACAAGATCATCGCCGGCTACGTCGGCCTGGCCATCATCGCGGCACTCCCCGCGAACCTGACGTCCGGCCTCCAGCTGCCGGGCCAGGCGGGCATGCGGACGGTCGGCGTCGCCGTCGGTGGCGTCGTCATCGGCGTCGCACTGATGCTGGTCTACATGCTCATCCTCGCTCCCACCCCCGCCTGATGGCGACGACGACGGAGGAGATCGGAACGATGTCGGAGAACCCCAACACCGAAGAGCGGACGGTCGGCCCCCGGGCCGGTCTCGGCGCCGGCATCGTCGGCCTCGGCATCCTGCTCATCGCCCTGCCCACGGTCGTCGACTCCTTGCCCGCCGCCCAGGGGGACCTCGGAGCCGCACCGACCCTGGCCGGGATGATGGTGCTCATGGGCATCTTCGTGATCATCGCCGGCGTGATGACCTTCATCGTGAAGGACTGAGCGCCACCGCACGTACGACGCCCCCGCCGGTTCGTTCCCACCGCCGGCGGGGGTGATTCGCCCGTTCGACTGACATGCACGAGGGCTCCGTGGCGGACGACAGCGCGTATATCACGATCCGGGGGCTGGGCTACACCTACGCGGGCACCGAGCAGCCCGCGATCAGCGGCATCGATCTCGACATCCGGCAGGGAGAGTACGTCGGGATCATCGGCCTCAACGGCGCCGGCAAGACGACCCTCGGCCTGTGCCTCAACGGGATCATCCCGCACATGCTCATGGGCGACCAGGAGGGGACCGTCTCGGTCGCCGGCCTCGATCCCACGACGCTGCCGGTGCGCGAGATGGGCCGCACCGTGGGGATGGTGTTCGACAACCCCGAGTTCCAGATGAGCCAGATCACGGTGGCCGAGGAGGTCGCCCTCGGGCTCGAGAACCTCGGCGTCCCGTACGCCGAGATGGTGCCGCGCATCGCGGCCGCGCTCGACCTGGTCGGGCTCGCCGGCTTCGACGAGCGCAGCCCGATGGCGCTCTCGGGAGGCCAGCAGCAGCGGCTCGCGATCGCCGCGACGCTCGTCATGAAGCCGCAGATCCTGTTCATGGACGAGCCCACCTCCAACCTCGACCCGATCGGCAAGGAGGAGGTGTTCGAGATCGCCCGCAAGCTCAACCGCGACGAGGGCCTGACCGTGATCGTCGCCGAGCACGAGGTCGAGGTCCTGGCCCAGTACGCCGACCGGATCATCGTGCTCGATCACGGGCGGATCGCGCTCCAGGGGACCGCCTCCGACGTGTTCAGCCAGGTCGACAGGCTCACCGAGCTCGGCCTGCGCAGCCCGCAGGTGACCGAGTTCGCGTACGGGCTCGCCCCGAACGAGCCCGGGCTGCCCGTGACGACCGACCAGGCGCTGGCGTGGCTGGGGGCGCGGGCATGACCGCGGCGCCCAGCGGAACCGCCGCGCCCGCCCCCACGGCGGAGCACCCGTTCGTCCACCCCGCCCACGCGAGCAGTGGACCGATGGTGGTCGTTCGGGACGCGCGGTACGTCTATCCCCGGGGCGGCGTGACCGCCCTCGATGGCGTGACGCTCGACATCCCCGCCGGCCAGATCGTGGGCGTGGTGGGCCAGAACGGCTCCGGCAAGACGACGCTGACCAAGCTGCTCAATGGCCTCCTCAAGCCGACGTCGGGCACGGTCGTCGTCAACGGCATGAACACCGCGGACTGGACCGTTCAGAAGATGGCCGCCCACGTCGGCTACGTGTTCCAGAACCCGAACCACCAGCTGTTCGCGACGACCGTCGAGAAGGAGCTGGAGTTCGGACCCCGCAACCTCGGCATTCCGGAGGAGGAGATCCCGGAGCGGGTCGCCGATGCCGTCGAGTTCTTCGGGCTCCAGGACGTCCTCGGGCAGCACCCGTACCGGATCAGCTTCCCGATGCGCAAGCTCGTGGGGATCGCGTCGATCTACACGATGCGACCGCGGGTGTTCATCCTCGACGAGCCGACGACCGGCCAGGACCATCGCACGACCAGCGTCATCAATCGCCTCATCAAACGGCTGGGCGAGCGGGGTGACACCGTGATCTGCGTCGCCCACGACATGCCGCTGCTCGCCGACGTCGCCCAGCGGCTGCTCGTCATGTGGAACGCGAGGCTGATCGCCGACGGGACGCCGCGTGAGGTGTTCGCCAATGCCGAGGTCATGCAGCGGACGCATCTCACGCCGCCCCAGATCACCCAGCTCTCCCTGCGCATCCCGTCACGGGCCGGCCGGCCGGTGGCCCTCGCGGTGAGCGAGCTGGTCGACGAGATGCGCGGCACCCCGCGCGGGACCGAGGCGTAGCCATGCAGACGATGAATGTGTCCATCACGCACGTCGGCGGGACGTCGTGGCTGCACCGGCTGAGCCCGCTCGCCAAGCTGACGTGGGTCATCGCCGTCATGGCGTTCGCCTTCGCGTCCTACAACCCGTGGCCGCTGTTCGCGATCGCGCTGCTGGGCATCGTTCTCGGTGCATCGGCAGGGATCCTCGGCCCGATGTCGCGGGTGCTCCTCGTGTTCGCGCCGGTGACGGCGTCGATGCTCGTGATCCAGGCGATCGCGCCGGCGATCTGCTCCACCGACTGCACGCCCGCCGCGCAGCTCGGCCCGCTGACGATCTACGAGGAGGGCATCAGCCACGGGCTGTCGCTGATGTCACGCGTGCTCGCGATGGAGGTGATCGCGATCGCCGTGCTCATGACGACCCACCCGTCCGACCTGTTCTCGGCGCTCGCGCGCCTCCATGTGCCGTACGTCCTCAACTTCATGCTCGCCATGACGCTGCAGCTCATCCCTGTCCTCCAGCGCGAGGTCCAGGTCGTGCTCAGCGCGCAGCGCTCGCGGGGCATGAAGAGCACGGGGTTCGGCTCGCTGATCCCGTCGTTCGTGCCGGTGTTCGCGGGCGCGTTCGAGCGCGTTCAGCAGCTGGCGATCAGCCTCGAGTCGCGCGCCTTCGGGTCGACCGGGACGAAGACGTCCTACCGCCAGATCTCGTTCGGCCCGATGGACAAGCTGATCGCGATCGCCGGGATCATCGTCGGCGTCCTCGGGACGGCAGCGGGGATCCTGTTCTGGGGCGCGGACCAGACGCCGGTCCTGATCCTCCCGGACTGGCTCGCGATCCTCATCTTCCTCGTCGCGCTGGTCATGTTCGTCGGCGTCATCGTCGTGGCGATCGTCGCCCTCGTGCGGTCATAGCCCGCCGATCGTCCGTTCCGGCCGCCCCTTCCATCGCGTCCTGTCGCAGGAGGTCCCCATGCCCGTCACCGAGCCCGACGGCCGGCTGCATCACATCGCGATCCGCCACGGCGACGTCGGGCGGTACGTGCTCCTGCCGGGCGACCCGGGCCGCGTCGAGAAGATCGCGAGCCGCTTCGACAACGCGCGGCACGTGGCGACGAACCGCGAGTACGTGACCTGGACCGGCGAGCTGGACGGGGTTGCCGTCTCGTGCACGTCGACGGGGATCGGCTGCCCGTCGACGGCCATCGCGGTCGAGGAGCTGGTGGGCGCGGGCGCGGACACGCTGATCCGGGTCGGCACCTCGGGAGCCATGCAGCCCGACATCCGGACCGGCGACGTGGGTGTCATCACGGGCGGGATCCGCGACGAGGGCACGAGCCGCCACTACCTGCCGATCGAGTTCCCGGCGGTCGCGGACATCGACGTCACGATCGCGCTGCGGGACGGGGCGCGCGACGCCGGGATCCCGTTCCACCTGGGTGTCGCCCAGTCGAAGGACAGCTTCTACGGCCAGCACGAGCCCGACCGGATGCCCGTAGGGCCCGAGCTGCGACGTCGCTGGGACGCGTGGATGGCCGGCGGCGCGATCTGCTCCGAGATGGAGGCCGCGACCCTGTTCATCGTCGCGTCGACGCTACGGGTGCGAGCCGGCGGCGTGATGCTGATCTTCCAGAACCTGGACCACGCGCGACCGACCGAGGAGGAGCTCGCCGCCGCCGACGTCGAGCGCGTGATCGACGTCGCGATCGCCGGTCTGCGCCGGCTCATCGCCGCGGATCGCGCGTCGGGCCGGCGGATGGAGGTCGCGGCCCAGGGGGTGCCCGGGTGACCCTGGCCGCCGAGCCCGCGCGGCCGCTCGAGGAGCCGCAGCATCACGTCCATCTGCGGCGGGGCGATGTGGGGCGGTACGTCCTGCTGCCCGGGGACCCGGGCCGGTGCGCGCTGATCGCGAGCCGGTTCGAGGACGCGCGGCTCGTGGCGAAGAACCGCGAGTACGAGACGTGGACCGGGTCGCTGGACGGCGAGCCCGTCTCCGTCACGTCGACCGGCATCGGCTGCCCGTCGTCGGCGATCGCGGTGGAGGAGCTGGCACGGATCGGCGCGGACACGTTCATCCGGGTGGGGACGTCCGGCGGGATGCAGCCGGGCATGCGCAGCGGCGAGCTCGCGATCGTGTCCGGGGCGATCCGGGACGAGGGGACCAGCAGCCACTACCTGCCGATCGAGTTTCCGGCCGTCGCCGACCTCGAGGTGGTGCTCGCGCTGCGCGAGGCCGCCCGGCGGACGGGCGCGCTCGCACGAGTCGGCATCAGCCAGTCGAAGGACAGCTTCTACGCGGAGCTGGAGCCCGACCGACAGCCGATCGCACCCCAGCTGCGCGAGCAGTGGGACGCGTACGTCGCGGGGGGCGCGATCTGCTCCGAGATGGAGGCGGCCGCGATCTTCGTGGTGGCGTCGATCCTGCGGGTGCGCGCCGGCGGCCTGATGATCTGCTTCGGCGCGCCGGACCTGTCCGAGGAGCAGCTGGAGGCCGACGCTGCCCGGTTCAACCTCGATCCGCTGCTCGACACGGCCGTGGAGGCGTTGCGCGTGCTGATCGCGGGTGACCGGGTTGCTGCGGCCGGCGAGGGCAGACGGCCGGCCGGCGCCGCAGGCGCGCGATGACGACGGCGCCAGGCGAGATCGTCCTGGATGCGACCAGTCCGGGATTCGCGGCGGACCCGTACCCTGCGTACGCGATCGCGCGCGAGCGCGCCGCGGTCTTCCGGCAGCCCGGCGATCACCTGTCCTACCTGACCCGGTACGCCGACGTCCACGCGGCGTTCCGCGACAAGCGCCTGGGCTCGACGTTCCTCCACCGCTATACGCCCGAGGAGCTGGGCGTCGCGCCGGGGATCCCCACCTGGCGCGACCCGCGATGGACCGACTTCCAGACGTTCGAGCGCTGGGAGCTGCTGAACCTCGAGCCGCCGGTCCACACGCGGCTGCGCCGGCTCGTCCTCGAGGCGTTCACGCCCCGTGCCGTGGAGGGCCTCCGGCAGTCGATCCTCGACCGTGCGCGAACGCTGCTCGCGCCCGGACGCGAGGCGGGGCAGATCGACCTCGTCGAGGACTACGCCCAAGCCTTCTCGCTGGGCATCATCTGCGACCTGATCGGCGTGTCGCCGGACGACCGCGACACGATCAAGCGCCTGTCCGACGACACGGTCTCGATGTACGAGCCCGGACCGTCCGACGCGCAACAGGCGGCAGCGAACCAGGCGGCCGGCGACTTCCGGCGGTACCTGCTGGACGTCGTCGCCCACCGGCGCGCGCACCCGGGCGACGACCTGATGGCGGCGCTCGTCGATGCGACGGTCGACGGGGAGCGCCTCACCGACGACCAGATCGTGTCCACGGCGATGGTCCTCCTGATGGCCGGGCACGAGGCGACCGTCAACGCGACATCGAACGGCATCGCCGCGTTGGCCGCGAACCCCGACCAGTGGCGGCTCCTCCGGTCGGGCGAGGTCACCGTGAAGCAGGCGATCGAGGAGATCCTCCGGTTCGACCCGCCGCTCCAATGGTTCGAGCGCTGGGTGCTCGACGACGACGTCGAGCTTGCCGGCGCCCCGGTCGCCAAGGGCTCTCGCGTCGCGCTCGTCCTGGGCGCCGCAAACCGCGACCCACGCCGGTTCCCGGACCCGGACCGGTTCGACATCACGCGCGAGGACAGCCAGCACATCAGCTTCGGCGGCGGAATCCACTTCTGCATCGGGGCTCCGCTCGCGCGGATGGAGATGGAGACGACCCTCGGCGAGCTGCTCGCGACCGAGGAGGAGCTGGTCGTGCTGCCCGGCGCGCGGCGCCGGCCGACGTTCCAGTTCCGCGGCTACGAACGGCTCGAGGTGGCGCTCCACAGCGCCTGAACGAGGGCTATCCGCGGTCGTCGGGGACCGAGCGGGTCGCGTCCGGCGCCCCGTGCCCGTGCTCGTGCTCGTGCCCGTGCTCGTGCTCGTGCTCATGGGCCGCGAGGGGCGCGAGCTGCGGCGGGATCGGTGCGGGGGCAAGGTGCCCCTCGACCGCGAGCTCCGCCGGGTCGGGCTGCGGGTCGACGACGCGGCGTCGATGGGTGAGATCGGCCAGGACCGCCACGACCGCGCACAGCGCGGCGAGCGGGACCAGGATGCCGCGGGCGGCGTC
The DNA here is from genome assembly GCA_035701885.1 of Candidatus Limnocylindrales bacterium. GTDB lineage: Bacteria > Chloroflexota > Limnocylindria > Limnocylindrales > CSP1-4 > CAIXZV01. The sequence goes on along the minus strand of DASSRG010000100.1, from coordinate 5,485 downwards.
GCCACCGAACGCAGCGACCGCCTGCCCGGCGAGCGCCGAGCCGACGCTGATGCCCAGGACCGTCGCCGACCCGAGCACCGCGAACGAGGCGGTCCGGATCCGCGGCGGCGTCTCCTCGCCGACCACCGCGTTCGCCTGCACGAACGTCGGGGCGATCGCGATCCCCGAGACGACCGATGCGACGACGAACGGCAGGTATCCGTTCACGAGCGCGGTCGGGACGAGGCCGATCGCGTAGCCGAAGAGCGCGAGGGTGAACCGGCGTCGTGCGGGCGTCCGGAATGCGATCGCGCCGACGACGAGTGCACCGATCAGTGAGGCACCCGAGTTCACCACGTACACGAGTGCCGCGCCGTTCTCGAGCGCGAGCGCCTGGCAGTACGCGAACTGGAGGACCTGCACCGCACCCAGCGCCGCGCCGAGCACGAGCACCGCGGCGAGCAGCCCGAGTCCCGCGGGGAACTCGGGTCGCCGGGCGCGGCCGCTTGCCGATGCCGCTTCGGGCGCGTGGCTCGGGGGCGCAGGTAGCACGAGCGACGACGTGATGCCGAACGCGCCGATGATCAGGAACACGGCCGAGAGCGCGATCGGGAACCCGTCGAACGCCACGCCCGCGAGCAGCGCGACGGCCGCCGGCCCGACCAGGAACGTCGCCTCGTCGATGACGGACTCCAGCGCCTGGGCCGTCGTCGCCTCGTCGTGCCGGTCCAGGAGCGCCGCCCAGCGGACTCGGGCGAAGGCGCCGACATTGGGCTGGGTGAGCCCCGCGGCACCGGCGAGCACGACGAGCAGCGGCGTCGCGCCGACGGCGAGCAGTGACACGACCGCGAGCAGCGCGGCCGCCGCGGACACGAGGGCCAGGGGACGCCCGACCTCGCGCTGGCCCCGTCGATCTGCGAGCCGCCCGAACAGCGGGCCGCCGGCCGCGCTCCCGAGCGCGAACGCCCCCGCGGCCAGGCCACCGAGCGCGTAACCGCCCGGGCCCGCGGTTGCGGCAGCGGCGACGAACCCGACCGAGAGCATCGACGCCGGCGCGCGCCCGAGCAGCCCGAACACGGACTGGGGGCGCGCACCCGGGATGTCGAGGAGGGCGGCGAACCGCCCGAACGGACCAGCCATGGCGACCGACGGATCGCCCGCTAGTACATGATCGTCCGCGTCAGGTGGTGCGGCCAGTGGGTCACGTGGTAGTGGCTCCACAACCGGTAGTCGATCTGCGGGATCACGAGCTGCAGGTCGTCCGGCCGACGCCGGTTGCACGCCTCGGTGAGGAGCGCGGTCCCGTACAGCGCGTGGGCGCGGATCTCGATCTCGTCGCGCGAGTCGCGCGGGATCTCCACGCCGCTGTTGATCCGGTGGTCGAGGTCGTCGGTGTACTCCATGACGCCCATCACGCGGAGGGCGACCGGGACGATGTAGTCGGCGAAGGCCGACATCCGGTGGAGGTCGCGGAGGCCGGGCTCCCCAAGGTGCACGTACATCGCGTGCAGTCCCCACAGCGCCAGCTGGCCGAGCTTGAAGAACTGGATCTCGTGGCCGTCATACGTCGTGACGTCGTTGAACCGCGGGAAGTCGACGCGCATCCGCTCGAGGAGGCCGTTGCCATCGGCGAAGATCGCGCGCTCGCAGGACCGCACCCAGTTCGAGAACCGGCCGTCGAACCGGTCCACCAGCACCCCGCCGAGGTCGTTTATCACGGCGACCCGCTCGTCGAGCATGGGCATCTCGATGTTGCCGGCGAAGATCCCGGCCAGCTCGGCGCGGGTCAGCTGGGCCATCCACTCGCCGGTGAGGATCGGCACGCCGGCCCGCCACGCCTTGTCGAACGAGGCGGCCATCCCGTCCGCATCAACCCACGACCGGCCCTGGTACTCCACGATGAACTTCACCGAGGTGTCGAAGTCGGTGTACGCGAAGTTCAGCGAGTTCGCGAGCATGATCATGTCCGTCAGGACGTCGACGTCGCGGCCCATGTCGAACTGGAGGAGGCCGCCCGGGATGCCGAACTCCTCGTAGGCCATCCACGACGCCACCCGCTCGATGGCGTCCGGGTTCGTGCGCACGTTGCGCGAGCCGTCGATCACCGGCTGCAGCGACTGCAGCACCGGGCTCTCGGCAAAGAAGTCGATCCCCATCTCCTGTGATGCTCCGTGGGCCGCGGTGACAGCCGCGAGTCCGGACGCGGTCACGACCGCGTGACCTCACGATACGGGAGAACAGATATCGTTTGCTGTCGGTCATGACCGGGTGCCGAGCCACATGGAGATACGTGGCGGGCAACCCGCGAACGGAGGAGGGCGCACCGGTGCGGGACCCCAGCATCCTCGTCGTCGGCAGCACGATGATCGACCTCATCGCGTACGCCGACGTCATCCCCGAGGCCGGCCAGACGGTCGTCGGCCGCGACTTCCGGATGGGCTTCGGCGGCAAGGGGGCGAACCAGGCCGTCGCGGCCGCGCGGCTGGGGGCGCGGGTCTCGATGGTCAACTGCGTCGGCGAGGACTCGTACGGCGAGGACACCCTGCGCAACTTCGAGGAGCAGGGCGTCGACACCGCCTGGGTGCGCCGGGTGCCGGGCTCGTCCGGCGTCGCGCCGATCTGGGTCGACAGCGCCGGGATGAACCGGATCATCTGCGTGCCGGCCGCGAACGACGCCACCAGCCCCGAGCTCGCGGTGGCCGCGTTCGAGGGGATCCGGCCGAACCTGGTCGTGGCGCAGTTCGAGACGCCGCAGTCGACGACGGCCGCGGTGTTCGCGGCGGCGCGCGCCGCCGGGGTGCCCACGGTCCTGAATCCCGCGCCTGCCGCTCCGATCGAGGATGCCGTGCTCGCGGCGACCGACTGGCTCGTCCCGAACGAGCACGAGTTCGCGCTGATCGGCGGCGGGACGCTGGACGGGGACGCCGCGAGCGAGGACGAGCACATGCGCGAGCTCGCGAACCGGCTGGGCGTCTCGCTCGTGGTGACGCTGGGGGAGCGCGGTGCGGCGATCCTGCCGGCCGGCGGCGCGGTCAGCCGCGTTTCGGCGCCGGCCGTCCGAGCCCTGGACACGACCGGCGCCGGGGACGCCTTCGTGGGCGCCTTCGTCGTCGGCCTCGCGTCGGGATGGAGCGCCGAGGACGCCGCCCGGCTCGGCTGCGCGTTCGCGGCGGACAGCGTGACCCGGCACGGGACGCAGTCGTCCTTCGCCAGCCGTGACGAGGCGGCGAGGATGCGCGAAACGATCAGCGGCTAGGGCCATCGCTGCACGCGATCCCCGCGGATTGCAATGCGCCTGTGATGGCGGCGCGTGTATCGACGAGGCGACACTCTGGCGTCGTGAGCGTGCATCCGGCGTCCGTCTCCGCCGCACCGTCAGCCCTGGGCCAGGCGCTTGACGCCGTCCCGGTGGGCGTCGCGGTCGTTGACCGCGCGCTCGTCCTCGGCCAGGCCAATGCCGCGTTCCGGCGTCTCCTGGCCATCGACGACGACGCGGCGGCGGGCCGGCCCGTCGGGGAGCTGATCCCGGCGCTCGGGGCCGACGGAGTCGACGCGCTGCAGGCCGTCGCGGACGGACGCGACGCCGCGGCCGAGGTCGAGCTGCGCATCTCCTCCGGCACCACCGAGGCGACCACCGCCGAAGGGGCGGGCGACGAGCGCGTGATGGTGGTGTCGGCCGTGCCGCTGTCCGGGGCGGATGGCGCGGTCGACGGGGCGGTCGTCACGGTCGCCGACGTGACCGAGGAGCACCGGCGGTCACGGTACGTGGGCGCGCTCCAGGCACTGGCGGCGGGCCTCGGCGCGGCGGTCACCGGCGAGGACGTCGCGTCGACCGTGCTCGACGCCGTCCTCGGGACGCTGGGGGCGGATCGGGGCGCCGTTTCGCTCGTCGCGCCTGACGGTCGGTCGCTGGACGTCGTCGGATCGCACGGCTACCGGTCGGGGGAGCTCACCGATGCGCGCATGCGCCGGCCGATCGACGCCGACGACCCGCTCGCGGAGGTGAGCCGGTCCGGCGAATCGCTCGTGTTCGAACGGGACTCGGACCTCCTCGCCCGCTTCCCCGAGTTCGAGCGGCGGCGTCCCGGCGGGGGAGCGTTGGCGGCCGTCGGCATGCCGGTGGATCGTGTCCCGATCGGCGGGATCATCGTCGCGTGGCCGCGGGAGCGGTCGATAGCCGAGGCGGACCGCGCGTTCCTCGAGGCCTGCAGCCGGCTCGCGGGGCAGGCGCTCGCGCGCGTCCGGACCGAGACGCTCGCGCGCCAGCGCGCCGCGGGCGTGGCCGACGCGATGGCCGCGATCGCCGGCGCGCGGGACCCCGAATCGATCGCCCGGACGCTGCTCCGTGCGGCGATGCCCGGCGCGGGCGCGCAGTGGGGAGCGGTCCGCGTCCTCAGCGAGGACCGCGCGTCGACGATGCTCCTCGCGCGGGAGGGGTTCTCGCGCCGCGCGCCGGCCGCGGACGTCCTGCCGCTCGAGACGAAGCTCCCGTCCGTCGAGGCGATCCGCACGGGCCAGGAGGTGCTCGTCCCGGACCTCGAGACCGCGACGGAGCGCTGGCCGGAGTACGCGCCCGCATTCCTGGTCGAGGGTCAGCGCGCGTCGGCAAGCGTGCCCATCGTCCGCGACGGTCTCGCGATCGGTTGCCTGACGCTGGGGTTCTCGTCGCCCCAGGCATTCGACGAGGCGCAGCTCGCGTACGTGCGCGCGCTGGCGGGCGCGACCTCGTCGGCGCTCGACCGGGCACGGCTGACCCGGGCCGAGCGCCACTCGCGGGAGCTGCTCGCGGCCGTGCTCGACCAGCTCCCGATCGGCGTGTTCGTCGCGGAGCCGACCGACGGGCTGTCGTTCCAGAACCAGGAGGTGGAGCGGATCCTCGGCATGCGGCTGCCGCTCGGCCCGCTGCGCGAGGCCACGCTCCGGCGGACCGATGCCGACGGGCGGCCGCTCCCCGTCGACCAGTGGCCGATCGTGCGGGCGCTGGTTCATGGCGAGACGACGATCGGCCACGAGTCGCAGTTCGAGCGGCCGGACGGCCAGGTCATCACCGTCCGAACCGCCGCGCGACCGGTGCTCGGCGCGGACGGCCGCGTCCAGGCGGCGGTCTCCGTGTTCGCGGACGTGACGAGCGAGCGCGCGGCCGACGAGGCGCGCGAGGCCTTCCTCGGCGTGCTCAGCCACGAGCTGCGGACGCCGGTCACGGCGATCTACGGCGGCTCGATGCTGCTCGCGCGGCACCGCCACGAGGTGCCCGAGACGCTCGAGGTCGTCGTCGACGACGTCGCGGCCGAGAGCCTCCGCCTGCTTCGGCTCGTGGAGGACCTGCTCGTCATCGCCCGTGTGGAGCGCGGCCTCCCGGTCGCGGCTCGCGAGCCGCTGCTCGTCCAGCATGTCGTGCGCCGCGTCGTCGCCGAGGAGGCGCGCCGCTGGCCCGACGCCACGTTCACCTCGACCCTCGCGCCCGCGCTGCCCCCGGTGCTGGGTGACTCCGGGCAGCTGGAGGTGG
>DASSRG010000099.1:0-9396 GCA_035701885.1 Candidatus Limnocylindrales bacterium | reverse complement strand
AGCGCCTCGGCCATCGCGATCGCGTCGCGTTCGGCCGCCTCGCGCTCCGCGACGCCCACCGTGAGCTTCACCAGCCGGCCGAACGGGGGCGAGCCGAACCGCTCGCGGAGCGCCAGCTCCTCGTCGTAGAAGGCGTCGGCGCTGCCGTCGACGACGGCACGGATCGCCCGATGCTCCGGGCGATACGTCTGGATGAACGCGGTCCCGCGCCGGTCGCCCCGCCCGGCCCGGCCCACCGCCTGGGCGAGCAGCTGATACGTCCGCTCGGCGGCTCGCTCGTCCGGCAGGTTCAGGGCGATGTCCGCGGAGACGACGCCGACGAGCGTCACCTCCGGCACGTCGATCCCCTTCGCGACCAGGCTCGTGCCGACGAGCACGTCGAGCGCGCCGCCCGCGAACGCGTCGAGGACGCGCTCCGCCGCGCCGCGCCGCTCGACGACGTCGCGGTCGAGCCGGCCCACCCGCAGCCGGGGGAATCGCTCGCGAACCTCGCGCTCCACGCGCTCCGTCCCCCCGCCGAGGTACCGGATGCGCGGCGACTGGCACGACGGGCAGCGGGTTGCCGGGGGCCAGGCGCGGCCGCAGTGATGGCAGCGCAGGGTCGTGCCTGCCTGGTGGTACACGAGCGGCCGGTCGCAATCGGGGCATGACTGGACGGTGCCGCAGTCGCGGCACACCACCACGGATGCCGTCCCGCGGCGGTTGAGGACGAGGATCGCCCGGTCGCCCCGGTCCGTGTCCAGCGCCTCGAGGGCCTGGGTCAGCGCGAGCGACAGCAGCCCGCGGTTGCCGGCCGCCAGCTCCGCTCGCATGTCGACCGCAGTCACGACGGGCTCCGTGCCCGCGGCACGGACCGGCAGCCGGACGCGGCGATACCGGCCGGTGCGCGCGTGACCCACGCTCTCCACGGACGGCGTCGCGCTCCCGAGGACGACGGCCGCCCCCGCCAGGCGGGCCAGCTCCAGCGCCGCGTCGCGCGCCTGGAACCGCGGCGTCCGGTCGCTCTTGTACGCGGCCTCGTGCTCCTCGTCGACGACGATGAGGCCGACGTCGGCGAGCGGCGCGAGCAGCGCCGTCCGCGTCCCGACGACAAGGTCGACGTCCCCGGCCCGGATCCGCCGCCACTCGTCCGCCCGCTCCCCCTCCCCCAGGGCCGAGTGGAGCACGGCGATCCGCACCGGCAGCTCGGCCCGCAGCCGGTCCGTGATCGGCGTCGCGAGCGCGATCTCGGGGACGAGCAGGAGCGCCGGGCGCCCCATCGCGAGGCACGCCTCGATCGCCTCGACATAGATCGCGGTCTTGCCGCTGCCGGTGGCGCCGTCGAGGAGCGTCGGGGTGGGGTCCCGCGCGTCGACCGCGGCCCGGACGACCTCGAGCGCGGCCGCCTGGTCCGGGGTGAGCGCGGCGCCGATTGGCCGGGCCCCACGGACGGGCGCGGGCCGCGCGGCGAGGGGCCGCCGCGGTCGCTCGCGGACCTCGGCACGCACCAGGCCCCGGCGCACGAGCCCTGCGATCGAGGACGCACCGTGCCGTTCCGCGAACCCGGCGGCCGCAACGCCGTCCGGCGTCTCGCGCGCGGCCGGGTCCTCGGCGAGCACTCGCAGCGCCTCGCGCTGGCGTGGGCCCAGCGGTCGCCCGGCGAGCCGCTCGCCCGCCGCGAGCGTCGCCGCGGCGATGGCGCCGTCGGTGGTGAGCCACAGCCGGCGCTCGTAGCGCGGCCCGACCGCGGCACCCAGGAGCGTCCAGGTCAGGTCCACGAGCCCATCCGCGGACAGCGCCCGCAGCCGTCGGAGGAGGCCCGCCCGGCCGTCGGGCGTCGACAGCTCGCGGACCGGGCGCGCGCGGCCCGCCAGCTCGTCGATCAGGTCCAGATCCGCGGCCGCGAGCCCGGGGTCCTCGAGCGCCAGGCGCGCCTCCCCGGCCGGCGTCACCTCCGCGACCAGCTCGAGCCGCTCCAGCATCCCCGGCGGGAGCATCGCCCGGATCACCGTCGCGAGCGGCGCCAGGTAGTGGTCGGCGATCCGGCCCGCGAGCGCGAGGGCGAGCGGTGGCAGCAGCGGCCCGTCGGCACGAACCCGCGCGGCGATCGGCCGCAGCTCGACCGCCGGAACGACCGTGGCCGCAGGGGCTGCCGACTGCCCGACGACGATCCCGATCGCCTGCCGGCCGCCCTTCCCGAACGGCACGAGGACGGGCTCCCCCACCTCGAGCGTGCCCAGGGCCGCGGGCACGAGGTAGCTGTACGTCCGCGGCCCGGGGCCGCCGGGCGCGTCCACGGCGACCTCGACCGCGCGCTCGCCCGATGCGCGCGGTGCGGCATCGAGCTCGAGCATCGGCAGGGTCCCTCGTCAGGTGATCCGCATCCGCCGGTCGGGGTTGCGGCGCTTCTCCTGCTCGATGATCGCCTCGATCTCGGCGGCGGTCCGCTCCACCTCGCCGGTCTCGTTGACAACGACCCGGTCGTAGTCGCCCTGGCGCGCCAGCTCGATCGCGGCGTTGCGCTGCCGGATCTCGAGCTCGTCGGCGGTCTCGGTCGCCCGCGAACGGAGCCGCTGGAACAGCGCCTCGAGCGTCGGCGGGACGATGAACACGAGCAGCGCGTCGGGCACCCGCTCCTTCACGACCTGCGCCCCCTGGACGTCGATCTTGAGGATCACGTCCTTGCCGGCCTCGAGCGCCTCGACGACGTCGCGCCGCGGCGTGCCGTAGTGATTGCCGTGGACGTCCGCCGACTCGAGCAGCTCGCCGGCCTCCTCCAGGGCGTGAAAGTCGGCGTGGCTCAGGAACTGGTACGAGACACCCGGGACCTCGCCCGGCCGCGGCTGGCGCGTCGTGCAGGTCACGACGTAGTGGTAGTCGGGATCGCGCTCTCGGGCGCGGAGCGCGTCGATGATCGTGTCCTTGCCCACCCCCGACGGGCCGCTGATGATCACGAGCAGGGCGCCCGCCGCGCCCTCCCGAACCGGCGGCTCGTTCATCCGGCCCCTCCCTGCGGGCGACGACCCGCCGATGTCTCCCCCGCGCGCAGGTCCTCGAGCACGCGCTCCAGCTCGGGCGGCAGCGGCGCCTCCGCGCGGACCAGCTTCGCGCTTCGCGGCGACACGAGCTCCAGCCGCCACGCGTGCAGGAACAGCCGCTCCAGCCCGTCCGGGCCGCGCCGCGACGTCCCGGTGCCGTACACGGGGTCCCCGGCTACCGGGTGGCCGAGCGCAGCGAGGTGGACGCGGATCTGGTGCGTCCGGCCGGTGACCAGGTCCAGCTCCAGCAGCGTCCAGCCCGCGAACCGCTCCCGGACGCGATAGCCAGTCACGGCCTTGCGGCCGTCCGCGACGACGGCCATCCGCTTGCGGTCCTTCGGGTCGCGGCCGATCGGCGCCTCGATGCGCCCCACCGCGGCCGAGACCGAGCCCTGGGCGAGCGCGAGGTACGTCTTGCGGACCCGGCGCGCCTTCATCTGCGCCATGACCCCGGCCTGGGCCGCGTCGTTGCGGGCGACGATCAGCAGGCCCGACGTGTCGCGGTCGAGGCGATGCACGATGCCGGGGCGCGCGACGCCGGCGATCCCGCCGTAGTGGTCGTCCCGGGCGAGCAGCGCGTTCACCAGCGTCCCCTGCCAGTGACCGGGCGCCGGGTGCACGACCAGCCCCGACGGCTTGTTCACGATGAGCAGGTCGTCGTCCTCGTATACGACGTCGACCGGGATCGTCGGGTCCGGCTCGAGGTGATACGGGACCTCCGCGGGCGGCACCTCCAGCGTGACAGACCCGCCACGCAGCTCCGAGTTCGCCCGCAGGCGGCGGCCGCCCTGACCGGTGAGCAGCCCCTCGGAGATCAGCTTCTGGACATACGAGCGCGACAGGCCGGTGCGGTCCGCCACGAACCGGTCGACGCGACGGACGATCTCGCCCTCGGGGACGGTGAGGGTTCGTGGTCCGGGCGCGACCGACGGCGCACGGTCGGCCGGCGGGAGCGCCTCGTCCGCGAGGGCCCCCTCGAGCTCGTCCTCGTCATCGGCGTCGTCGAGCGCGTCGTCCGCCTCATCGTCCGTCGCTCGCACCGGCGGCTCAGCCATCGGCGCCCCACTCGGCGAGGCGCGGCACCAGCGCCATCCCGATCAGCAGCAGGATCGCGATCGTGATCGAGGCGTCGGCGATGTTGTAGGTGAAGAACCGCCAGCTGCCGATGCCCATGTCGATCCAGTCGACGACGTAGCCGAGCCGGACGCGGTCGAGGAGGTTGCCGATCGCCCCGCCAAGGAGGAGGCCCAGCGCGACCGTCGTCAGGTAGCCGCGGCCTGCCGCCCGGTGATACACGACGATCAGCACCACGACGATGAGCGAGACGATCGCGAACGCGAGCGCCGACTGGGGAAGCAGCCCGAACAGCGCGCCGTCGTTGCGGCCGTGGACGAAGTTGAGCAGGTCGTCGATGACGACCAGGGCGTCGCCGGCATCGGGGAGCTGCGAGACGAGCCACTGCTTGCTCAGCTGATCCACGACGAGGACGCCGACCGCGATCGCGGCGAATGCGATCCATCGGCCGATCGACGGCCCGCGCCACGTGTCGGCGGCCGTCGTCGCGCCCCCGACCCCCGTCGCCGCGGTCCTGTCGGCCTCGTCGTCGACGATCTCCACGTCCTCGACGTCGTCCGGTCGCTCGTCGGCGACCGCCTCGCTCGTCGTCCCGGGGCCGCTCACCGGGTCAGGCCCCGTCGCCCGCGCGGCGGAGCGCGATCCGGGCCTCGGCCGCGTCCAGCGTCACCGTCGCGACAGCCAGACCGGGAGGCGGTGTATCACGGCGAACCTCGTCGGCCAGCGTCTCGGCGGCGACCGACTCGAGGTACGGCTCCACGTCGGCGCCGGCGCCGTCGATCCAGAGGACGATCCGGTCGTCGAGGTCCAGCTCGGCCTCCTTGCGCAGGTCCTGGATGGCCCGCTGGAGCTCACGGGCGTCACCCTCGGCGCGCAGCGCGTCGGTCAGCTCGGTGTCCAGCACGACCACGAGCCCGTCGCGGTCGGCGACGGCCGTCCCCGGTCGCGGCGTCGCCTGGATCTCGACCTCGTCGGCTGCGAGCGTCACCCCGCCGAGCGTCACCGATCCGTCGTCGTGGATCTCGACGGCGCCCTCGCGCGCGGCCGCCATGACCGCCGGGATCGAAGGGCCGAGCTTCTTCCCGATCTTCGGCAGCAGCGGCTTCACGCGCCGCTCGACGAGGGCGGACCCGTCCGCGATCACCTCGACCCGCTTCACGTTGAGCTCGTCCGCGAACAGCGCGAGCAGCTCGTCGTCCAGCGGCAGCCCGCGGTCCGGGATCGCGAGCCAGACCCGCGCGAGCGGCTGCCGCGTCCGCAGGCCCGCCTGCGCGCGAAGCGTCCGGGCGAGGTCCACCGCGCCGCGGACGAGGGCCATGGCCCGCTCGAGGCGCTCGTCGCGGAACCGCGCCATCTCCGCCGCCGGCCAGCGGGTGAGGTGGACCGAGTCGGGAAGGTCGGGAATGACGGTCGTGACGAGGTTCCCGTACAGCGTCTCGGACAGGAACGGCAGGATCGGCGCCAGGGTCCGGCTCAGGGTGACGAGCGCGGCGTGGAGCGTCGCGAAGGCCGCCTCGCGGTCCGCGGGGTCGGCCCCGGCCCGCATCCGGTCGCGCGAGCGGCGCAGGTACCACGTCGAGAGGTCGTCGATGAACGGGCTCAGCGCCCGGGTGGCGCCCAGCGCGTCGACGTCCGAGAGCCGCGCTCCCACGTCGGCCGCCAGCCCCGCCGCCCGCGACAGGATCCAGCGGTCCAGCACCGGCCACGCGCGGCCCTCGTCGCCGGCAGCCGCGATCGCCGCGTCGATCTCCTGCGTGGGCGTCCACGAGGCCAGCCGCGCGTACGTGACGAAGAACGCGTACACGTTCCACAGGACCAGCAGCTCGCGCCGCGCCTCGTCGGCGGCGTGCCAGCCGAACAGGATGTTGTCCTCCGGCCGCGACGACGCGTACATCCAGCGCATGACGTCGACGCCCATGCGCTCGGCGGCCTCGTCGAACTCGATCGCGTTGCCCCAGCTCTTGTGCATGGGGCGGCCGTCCTCGCCGAACAGCGTCGCGTAGCCGAACAGCGCCTTGAACGGCTCCTCGCGCCGCAGCACCGTGGACATCGCGAGCATCGCGTAGAACCAGTTGCGGAACTGGCCGGGGAAGCTCTCGGTCACGAAGTCGGCCGGGAACCACTTCGCCCAGTACTCGGGCTCCTCGCGGTAGTGGAGCGTCGAGAACGGCACGATCCCGGCGTCGAGCCACGGGTTGCCCACGTCGGTGATGCGCGACACGGGCTCGCCGCACGACGAGCAGGCGATCTTCACCTGGTCCACGTAGGGCCGGTGCGGCGTGTGCCCCTCGAAGGCGTCCCAGCCCTCGATCGCCCGGCCCTCGAGCTCCTCACGCCCGCCGATGACGTCGAAGCTGCCGCAGGCCCGGCAGTCGTAGATCGGCAGCGCGAGGCCGTAGTAGCGCTTCTTCGAGATCATCCAGTCGCGCATGTTGAGGAGCCAATCGAGCTCCCGCTCGTACCCGAAGGACGGGTACCACGTGATCCGGTCGACGACCTCCATGATCTGGTAGCGGAGGCTCGCGTCGACCTCGGCCGGCGTCAGCTGGTCGCGCGGCCGGTCGTACACCGGCCCCATGCTGATGTACCACTCGTCGACCAGCCGGAACAGCAGCGGCGTGTTGCACCGCCAGCAGTGCGGGTAGCGATGGGCGTACGGCTCGAGGTGGTAGAAGAAGCCGCGCTGCTCGAGGTCGCTGATGATCGCCTCGGTGATTGCCGGCGCCTCCTTGCCCGACAGCCACCCGAACCCGGCGAGGTACCGGCCGTCCTCGTCGATGGGACCGATCACGGGCAGCCCGAGCGCCGTCCCGAGCTGGAAGTCCTCGGAGCCGCAACCCGGGGCGATGTGGACGATGCCGGTTCCCTCGTCCTCGCCGACCTCGTCCCACAGCACCACGCGGTGCTCGTAGCCGGGCTCGGCGAACGCCCTGCGGACGGCGTCCAGGTCGTCGAACGGGCCGGTGTAGCGCCAGCCCTCGAGCTCCGCACCGGCGCGCTCGTCGACCACCGTGAACGGCCCGCGCAGCGCCTGCTTCAGCGTCCCCTTGCCGAGCCAGAACACGTCGTCGCCCTGCCGGACCTGCACGTAGCGCAGGTCGCGGCCGACCGCCGCGGCGACGTTCGCGGCGAGGGTCCAGGGCGTCGTCGTCCAGACGAGGAGGCTCTCGCCCGGCCGGTCCACCAGCGGGAAGCGGACCGTGAGCCCGGGGTCCTCGCGGTCCTGGTAGCCCTCGTTCATCTCCATCTGGGAGAGCCCGGTCCCGCACCTCGGGCACCACGGCATCGTGTCGTGGCCGCGGTAGATCCAGCCGCGCCGGTGGCACTCCGCGAGGAACGCCCAGATCAGGTCGTTGTTCTCGTTGCTGAACGTGAAGTAGCTGCCGCCGACCTCGGGCATGCCGAGCCGCCCCACGACCATCTCGACCGTGTCGGTCACCGGTCCGCGGGGACCGTCGATCGTGACCTGTTGCGCGGGATCCGCCTTGAGCAGGTCGCGCAGCCGCAGGAGCTCGGCCGGGTCGTTCCAGTCCATCCAGTAGCCGAGCCGGATGCTCTGCTCCGTCTGGCGCGCGGCGAAGGTCAGCACGCGCTGCTTGCACAGGCTCACGAACTCCGCGATGCCGAAGGCCTCGATGTCGCGCTTGGAGGTGAACCCGAGGTCCCGCTCCACGTTGACCTCGACCCACAGGCCCTGGCAGTCGAAGCCGTTCTGGAACCGCTGGTCCTGCCCGAGCATCGCGTGGTACCGCTGGAACAGGTCCTTGTACGTCCGGCCCCACGCGTGGTGGACGCCCATCGGGTTGTTGGCCGTGATCGGCCCGTCGAGGAACGACCACCGCTCGTTGCCCGCGTTCTGGGCCTGCAGCCGCGCGAACGTCCGGCGCTCGGCCCACGCGCGGAGCAGGTCGTGCTCCTGCGCGACGAAGTCGGGTCGGGCGGAGACGGGTCGGAACATCGGGCCTCGGTGGATCGCCGGCGCGTGCTGAGAGGGACCCGCCGCGGCGGCTTCCCAGTCTATCGGCTGCGTCTCCGACCGGGATCGCCGTCCCCGGCTATCATTCCGCGCGATGTCGACACCCCAGCGAGCGCCGAGCTCGCCGCGCTCCAGGTCCGCGTTCGCCGCGGCGTTCCTCTCCCTGATCTTCCCCGGGCTCGGCCACGCGTACGCGGGGGCGTGGACGCGCGCGCTGGCGTTCGCCGCGCTGCCGCTCCTGCTCATCGCGCTCCTCGGCGGCATCGCGCTCCGTGCCGATCGGGCGCAGCTCCTCGGGACGCTGATCGACCCGGGGGTCCTCACGGGCCTCTTCATCGGCAACCTGCTCGCGCTCGTGTACCGGGCGGTCGCCGCGGTCGACGCGTGGCAGGTCACCCGGTTCCTCAACGCCCAGGACGCCTCGGGCGATGGGCGGGCCGGCCGCTCCCGGCTGCCGCTCAACCCGGTCTCCGCCGCCGGCCTGCTCGCCGTCCTCCTCGTGATCGGCGCCGGGCACCTCGCGGTCGCACGGTACAACGTGCTCGCGCTGGACCTCGTGAACTGCGTGTTCAACGACGACGGCGCCGCGGACTGCCAGGAGCCCTCGGACACCCCGACGCCCGGCACCTCCGACGAGCCGACCGACAGCCCCGAGCCGACCGACGCGGCCCCGTCCGCCACCGACGCCGTGCCGACGCCCGAGCCCGGCGCCTCAGGGACGCTCGCGCCGACCCTGCCCCCGTGGGACGGCAAGGAGCGGCTCAACGTCCTGCTCGTGGGTGCCGACACCCGCCCGGGCGACGCGACGTTCAACACCGACACGCTCATCGTCGTGTCGGTCGACCCGGTCAGCAAGCAGGTCGCCATGTTCCAGGTCCCGCGCGACATGGTGGACGTGCCGGTCCCTTCCAACGCCCGCGGCCTCTGGGGCTCCACGTACGGCGGCAAGATCAACAGCTGGTTGACGCAGAACCGCAACCGCTCGGACCTGTGGCCCGGCAAGAACCCGACCGCCCGCGGGTTCAACGCCCTCAAGTCGATCCTCGGCGAGCTGTACGGCCTCGACATCCGCTACTACATCAAGGTCGACTTCCAGGGCTTCCGGAAGGTCGTCGACACGCTCGGCGGCGTCCAGGTCAACGTCCAGATGCCGGTGTACGAGAGCCAGTACCCGGCGGGCGGCCAGCTGCGCCGGGTGTACATCGCGGCGGGACCGCAGCACATGACCGGCGCGCAGGCCCTGATCTACGCCCGGTCCCGCCATCGGGCGGCCGGCGGGGACTTCGACCGGGGGCGCCGCCAGCAGCGCGTGCTGCTGTCGCTCCGCGA
>DASSRG010000098.1:0-2545 GCA_035701885.1 Candidatus Limnocylindrales bacterium | reverse complement strand
GCGGCTGCGCGGCCTGTCCGAGCGGTTCGTGCGCGGCGGCAGCGGCGCGATCGCCGTCGCGCGCATGACGCCCGGCGTCCGGATCGGGGTGATCCCCGCCGCCGCGATCGCCGCGCTCCCCTTCCGCGTGTTCCTGCCGGGGGTCGTCGCCGGGAACGCGGTGTTCGTCGCGGCGCACTTCGGGCTCGGGTTCGTCGTCGGCGCCTACGCCAAGACGATCATCGCGGCCGCGACCGGTCCCGCACTCGCGCTCGTCGTCCTCGTCGGACTCGCGGCGGCCGGGTGGTTCGTGCTCCGACGTCGTCGCGCGGCCGCGCGCCAGGGGGACGCGTACGAGTGCTGGGCCGACTGCGCCTGCCCGGCGTGCGTCGCCATCGTCGCGCGCGACACCCTCGCGCGTGCGTCGACGCCCGGCGCTTGACATCGGCGTCATACAACCATATGGTTGTATAAATGCACGCCACCCCGTTCGACGCCGACCAGGTCTTCGCCGCTCTCGCCGATGCGACGCGCCGGGACATCGTCCTGCGCGCGATGGCGGGGAACGAGGGCGTCGCCGAGCTCGCGGCCCACTACCCGATGAGCTTCGCGGCGGTGCAGAAGCACGTGGCCGTCCTCGAACGGGCCGGCCTCGTCACCAAGGAGCGCCACGGCCGCCGCAAGGTCGTGCGCACGGACATCGAGCGCGTCCGCCTCGCCCGCAGCCTCCTCGATCGCTACGAGCAGCTGTGGCGCGGCCGGATCGAGCGGATGCACGACCTGCTCGCCAGCACGGAGGAGACGACCCCATGACGGTCACCGCGGTCATCAAGGACATCGACAACCTCACGCTCACGCTCACTGCCGAGTTCCGCGCCACCCCGGAGCGCGTGTGGCAGCTGTGGGCCGACCCGCGGCAGCTCGAGCGCTGGTGGGGCCCGCCCACCTACCCGGCGACGTTCACCGCGCACGACCTGCGGGAGGGAGCGCGGATCCAGTACCACATGACCGGGCCCGAGGGCGACACGCCGAGGAGCTTCTGGGACATCCTCGCCGTGGATCCTCCGCGGCGCCTGACCTTCCGCGACGGCTTCGCGAACGACGACGGCACGCCCAACACGAACATGCCGGTGATCACCGCGGACGTCACGATCGACCCGATCGACAGCGACAGCACCCGGATGCTCATCCAGAGCCGCTTCCCCAGCCTCGAGGCGCTGGAGCAGCTGTCGGCGATGGGCATGGAGGAAGGCCTCCGGTCGGCCGTCGGCCAGATCGACGCCATCCTCGCCGAAATCCCCGCAACGGCCTAGCCAGGAGCCCCGACCGATGACGACGCTGACCCAGCCGACCACCCACACCATCGAGGCGCCGGGCGCCACGATCGCCTACGACGTCCGCCCCAACCCGGAGTCGACCGAGCGCCCGCTCGTCCTCATCGGCTCGCCGATGGCCGCCGCCGGCTTCGGGACGCTGTCGGGTCACTTCGCGGACCGGACCGTCGTGACGTACGACCCGCGCGGCGCCGAGCGGAGCACGAAGACCGACCCGTCCAGCCAGTCGACCCCGGAGCAGCATGCGGACGACCTGCATCGGGTCATCGCGAGCCTGGGCGCCGGCCCGGTCGACCTGTTCGCGAGCAGCGGCGGCGCGATCAACGCGCTTGCGCTCGTTGCCGCGCACCCCGAGGACGTCCACACCCTCGTCGCCCACGAGCCGCCGCTGGCCGCACTCGTCCCCGATCGCGAGGCCGCGCTCGCCGCGTGCAAGGCGATCAGCGACACGTACCAGCAGCACGGCATGGGCGCCGGCATGGCGCGGTTCATCGCCATCGTCAGCCACCGCGGCCCGATCGACGAGGCGTTCCTCGCCCAGCCCGCGCCCGACCCGGCGATGTTCGGCCTCCCGACGGAGGACGACGGCTCGCGTGACGACGTGCTGCTCGGCCAGAACATGCTGACGTCGACCGCCTACCTGCCCGACTTCGACGCGCTCAAGGCCGCCCCGACACGCATCGTCGTCGCGGTCGGCGAGGAGTCCGACGGCGAGCTCGCACACCGCGGCGGCGAGGCCGTCGCCGCGCACCTCGGCGTCGAGCCCACGGTGTTCCCCAGCAACCACGGCGGGTTCCTCGGCGGCGAATACGGGCAGACGGGCGACCCCGACGCATTCGCGGCCAAGCTGCGCGAGGTCCTCGCGGCGGGCTGAACCCCGCTCCAGCGCTCATCCCGCGGACGGCGGCCTCGCGGTCGTCGTCCGCATCCGCACGTCCGAACGCCTCGTCTTCAGCAACACGCCCCAGTCGTGCCGGGCCGTGCACAAGGCTACGATCGACGTCGACCCTGGCCGCGAGGACCGAGTGGACGACGCGATCGCTCCCAACAGCCGCCGCGCATCCATGCCCGCCTCGTTCCTGGGCCTCGACGCGTGTGAGGGGCGCAGTCGCTGACCCATGGACGATGCGGACGTCGTTGTCGTGGGCGCCGGCTCGGCCGGGTGCGTGCTCGCTCGGCGCCTGGCCGAGCCCGGTGATCGCCGGGTCATCCTCGTCGAGGCGGGCGACCAG
>DASSRG010000097.1:0-4107 GCA_035701885.1 Candidatus Limnocylindrales bacterium | reverse complement strand
CGCAACGGCTGGCTCGACCGGCGCCGGGCGCTCACGGAGTCGACCGTCTCGATCCTCCGTGCCGGCGCCGGCTTCGTGATCAGCTACGCCGCCGCGGACCTCGCGACCTGGGCGCGGGAGGAGCTCGCGTGACGGCGCCGGTAGGGCTCGACACGCAGGATGGCCTCCGTCGCCGCGCCGAGGACCTGTTTCCCGGCGGCGTGAACAGCCCGGTGCGCGCCTTCCGATCGGTGGGGCAGGCCCCGCTCATGCTCGTCTCGGGCCGTGGCGCACGGGTCACCGACGCGAACGGCGTCGCGTACGTCGACTACATCGGCGCCTGGGGTCCGGCCATCCTTGGCCACGCGCACCCCGACGTCGTCGAGGCCGTCCGCGACGCCGCGCTCGACGGGTTCGCCCTCGGCGCGACGTCCCCGCTCGAGGTCGAGCTGGGTGAGCGCATCCGCGACGCCGTCCCCTCGATCGAGCGGCTCCGGTTCACGTCGTCGGGTACGGAGGCCGTGATGAGCGCGATCCGGGTCGCGCGCGGCGCGACGGGCCGCGACCTCGTCGTGAAGTTCGCGGGCGGATACCACGGGCATGGTGACGGGCTGCTGGTCGAGGCGGGGTCGGGGCTCGCGACGCTCGCGCTGCCGGGATCGGCGGGCGTCACTGCGAACGCGGCTCGCGACACGATCGTGCTGCCGTTCAACGACGCCGACGCCGTCAGCGAGGCGTTCGAGCGTCACGCCGGCGCGATCGCGGCCGTGATCGTCGAGCCGGTGGCCGCGAACGTCGGCGTGGTGCCGCCGGCCGAGGGTTTCCTCGAGCACCTCCGGCGGGTCACCGCGCGAGACGGCGCGCTGCTCGTGTTCGACGAGGTCATCACCGGCTTCCGGGTCGCGCGTGGTGGCGCGCAGGCTCGCTACGGCGTGACGCCCGACCTGACGACGCTGGGGAAGGTCATCGGGGGCGGCATGCCGGTCGGAGCCTACGGCGGCCGGGCCGATCTGATGCGCCACGTCGCGCCCGACGGCGGCGTGTACCAGGCGGGGACGCTGTCCGGGCATCCGCTGACGATGGCCGCCGGGATCGCGACGCTCGACCGCCTGACGCCCGACGTATACGAGCGACTCGAGGCGACCGGGGCGGCGCTGGAGGCGGGCCTGCGGGTCGCGGCCACCGACGCCGGCAGGACGGTCGCGATCAGCCGGGTGGGATCGCTGCTGACGGTGTTCTTCCGCGCGGAGCCACCCCGGGACGGCGCCGAGGCCCTCACCGCCGACCGCGACGCCTATGCCCGCTTCTTCGGCGCGATGCTTGACCAGGGCGTGCTCCTGCCGCCGTCCCAGTTCGAGGCATGGTTCATCGGCGCGGCGCACGGCGAGGACGAGGTCGCGGCCACGCTCGATGCGGCGCGACGGGCGTTCGCGGCGTGACCGCACCGACGCCCGAGGCCGCGCCCCACGCCGCGCCGAGCACGCACGCGCCGAGGGCGGCATCGCGGTACCTGCGTGCCGCCCGCGGCGAGCCCGTCGACACGACGCCGGTCTGGTTCATGCGCCAGGCGGGCCGGGCGCTCCCGGAGTACCGGGCGATCCGGGAGCAGGCGAGCCTGCGCGAGATCACCCGGGATGCGGCGCTGTGCGCCGAGGTCACGCTCCAGCCGGTGCGCCGGCTCGGCGTCGACGCCGCGATCCTGTTCGCCGACATCACGACGCCGTTCGAGGGCATGGGCATCGACTGCGAGATCCGCGAGGGCGTGGGTCCCGTCATCGAGCGTCCGGTACGGTCCGCGGCAGACCTCGCGCGCCTCCGGCCGTTCGACGCGGACGCGTCGGTCGCCCCGCTCCTCGAGGCGATTGCGCTCATCGGGCGCGAGTCACCGGTCCCGCTGATCGGGTTCGCCGGCGCACCGTTCACGCTTGCCTGCTACCTCGTCGAGGGCGGACCGTCGCGCGACTTCGTCCACACCAAGCGCCTGATGCACGAGCAGCCGACGACCTGGGCGGGCCTGATGGACCGTCTCGTCGAGGCGACCACGCGGTACCTCGGGGCCCAGGTGGCCGCCGGCGCAGACGCGCTCCAGGTGTTCGACTCGTGGGTCGGCGGCCTCAGCCCCCTCGATTACGAACGCCGGGTGCGGCCATGGATGCGCCGGCTGTTCGACGGCCTGCGCGCTCTCGACGTCCCGGTGACGCACTTCGGGGTGGGCACGGCCGGGCTCCTCCCGCTCATGGCGTCGGCCGGGGGCGACGTCGTCGGGCTCGACTGGCGAATCTCCCTCTCGGACGGCCGGGCTCTCGTTGCCGGACGACCCGTGCAGGGCAACCTCGACCCCGCGCTCCTGCTCGCCGGCTGGGGCGGCGTGGAGGAGACCGCGCGGTGGATCCTCGCCCAGAACGAGGGCCGGCCCGGCCACGTGTTCAATCTCGGGCACGGCGTGCTGCCGGGCACCGATCCGGACCTGCTGGCGCGGCTGGTGGACCTCGTGCACGAGGCCGGCGCCACCCGATGACGACGGATCGGGTCATCGTCGTCGGCGGCGGGATCACCGGCCTCGCCGCGGCTCGCCGGCTCGCCCTCGCCGGCATCCCGGTCACGCTCGTCGAGGCGGGGGAGCGCCTGGGCGGCCGGATCGCGACGCGGCGGGCGGACGGGTTCACGCTGGAGGACGGTCCCGACTCGTTCCTCACGACCCGCCCGGCCGCGCTCGACCTCGTGCGCGAGCTGGGGCTCGGGGACCGGCTGGTCGCGCCACTGGAGCCACGGCGCGTGTTCATCCGCCACCGCGGACGGCTGCTCCCGGTCCCGGACGGCGTGGGCCTCGGGATCCCGTCCCGTCTCACGCCGATGGCCCGGACCCGCCTGTTCTCGCCGGCCGAGAAGCTGCGGATGGCGGCGGACCTCGTGTCGCCGCGGGTCCTCGAAGCCGACGACGCCGCAGTCGGCTCGTTCCTCCGCGCCCGGCTCGGGTCCGCGCTCGTGGACCGGCTCGCGGGTCCGCTCCTCGGCGGCGTCTACGGGACGCCCATCGACGAGCTCAGCCTGGACGCAGTGATGCCGCAGCTCCGCCGGGCGGAGCGGGACCACCGCAGCCTGCTGCTCGCGGGCCTGGCCGACCGCCGAGCGGCCGCAGCAGCCCCGCGCACGGGGACGCCCGGCACGACGCCGTTCGTCGCCCTGCGTGAGGGCATGGGGACGATCGTCGACGCGCTGGAAGAGGCGCTCGTGGCAGCCGGGGTCGATATCGTGCGCGGCCGCCCGCTCGCTGGCCTCGCCCGCGCCGGAGGGGGCGTCCGCGCCCGGTTCGCCGACGGAGATCGATGGACGGTCGCTGGTGCCGTGCTCACGGTCCCGGGCCCGGCCGCCGCACGGCTCCTGGGCGACGAGCTGCCCGTCGCCGCGCGCGCGCTCGCGGCCATTCCGCACGGCGCCTCGACCCTCGTGACGCTCGCGTATCCGCGGTCCGCCGTGCGCGGCCCGCTCGCCGGGCACGGCTACCTCGTGCCGGCCGCGGAGCGGTCACCCGTCTCCGCCTGCACCTGGGTATCCGAGAAGTGGCCTGGCCGTGCGCCTGCCGACGCCGTGCTGTTCCGGCTGTCCGTGCGCTCCGCGGGACATGGATTCGATCCGGCGACCGCACCTGACGGCGAGGTCGTGGTCGCGGCGCGCGGCGACGTGGAGCGGACCCTCGGCATCTCGGGCAGGCCGTTGGTGTCGCACGTGACCCGGTGGCCGGACGCGATGGCGCGCTACACGGTCGGCCACCTCCAGCGGCTCGAGGCCGTCGAGGCGGCTCTCGCGGACTGGCCCGCGGTCGTGCTCGCCGGCGCGTCCTACCGCGGCATGGGCCTGCCGGACTGCGTCGCGCAGGGCACCGACGCCGCACACAGGCTGGTCGAGCGACTTGGTTCGGGTCCCGCAGCGGGGGAGACAAGGCCGCTCGCGGCGACCGCCTGACGCGACCCGGGCTCAGCCCAGGGTCGCCCGCAGCTCGGGCAGCCGGTCGATGGTCTCGAGGTCGAACGGCGAGCGGAAGACCAGGACCGGGTGCTCGAAGCCGACCCGGCGATAGCGGTCGATCTGCTCCGCGACGTCGTCGACCGTCCCGAACGCGTTCAGCCG
>DASSRG010000096.1:0-38631 GCA_035701885.1 Candidatus Limnocylindrales bacterium | reverse complement strand
ATCTCCGAGCACGGGTCGGAACGCGAGGCCGCGCGCTGGGTCGCCACCGAGGACACGTCCCCGCACGTGTCGGGAGACGCAGTCGACATCGGCTCGGACGCCGCGATCGACTGGCTCGTGCGGCACGGCGCCGCGTATGGGCTGTGCCGGATCTACCGCAACGAGCCCTGGCACTACGAGCTCCGTCCCGAGGCAACGGACGGCCGATGCCCCCCGATGTACGCCGACCCCACCGCCGATCCGAGGATGCGTGGCTGACGCGATCGACGACACGCACGATCGACAAGAAAGAACGCCCCCGGGGCGCGGATCCGGGGGCGTTCGAGGGGATTCGGGTTGGTACCGCATACCGGATTCGAACCGGTGATCTCCGCCTTGAGAGGGCGGTGTCCTAGGCCTCTAGACGAATGCGGCGCGATGGACGGCTCGCGTCCGACCGGCGACGGAGGATACCAGAGGCCGTCGGAACGGGCCAGTCACCGGCGGCCGACGCGACCCTACAGGCGGTTCGTCTCGAGGAACGCGCGCAGCGTCTCGGCCACCTGGAGATAGCTCTGCTCGCCCAGCACGAGGCCGTAGTGGGAGTGGGCACCGAACGGCTCGTAGGGCGCGTCCAGCCATTCGGCAAGGCGCTCCACCTCCGCCTCGGGGACATACGTGTCGAGGCCGCCCGCGATGATCAGCCGCGGGACGTCGGGCATCGCGGCGCGGTCGACCGGCACGCCTTGGAGGACCTGGCGCTTCATCCGTCCCGACTCGAACGGCTTCTGCCCCAGCAGGTGCTGGATCCGCAGGATGTCCTGGATCGTCAGGTCGCGGTGCTCGCGCTGCAGCTTCTCGGGGAGGGTCTCCCAGCCCAGCGCCGAGCGGCCGTACGCGTCCGGCACGTCGCGCACGACATGCGGCCTGGCCGGGTCGCGGACGTCCTTGGGCAGCTCGGGCGCGATGAGCACGTACGCCGAGACCGGCACCCGCTCGATGGCCTTCAGCGTCAGCAGCCCGCCGAGCCCGTGTCCCACGACGACGACCGTGGGCCCCAGCCGCTCGGCGGCGGCGACCACGTCCTCGGTGTACGACTCGACGTCGAGCGTCACGGGATCCGCGGTCTGGGACCAGAAGTGGTTGCGCAGGTTGAGGGCGTGGCCTTCCCAGCCACGACCAGCGAAGTGGTGCAGGTACCGCTCCCAGACCCACGACCCGCCCAGCTCGCCGTGGACGAACAGCAGCGGCTTCCGCCGCGAGCGGCGCTCGGGTAGCCACGACTCGACGTACAGGCCGCGCTCGACGAGCTCGATCTCGTCCTTGCGAACCGGCCGGCCGTTGGACGGCGGCGTCCGCGCGAGCAGCCGGTCGCCGGCGAGGTCGGTGGGTCGGACGTTGGACATGCTCGTGGGGCCTCCTACCACTCGTGCGGATTGAGCACGAGCCCGGTCAGGGCCTTGGGATAGAAGTAGGTCGACTTCTGGGGCATCACGTCGCCGTCCCGCGAGACCTCGATGATCGACGCGACCGGTGTCGGCTCGAGGAGGAAGGCCGCGTCCGCGCCGTCCGCGCCATCGTTCACGAGACGGGCGGCCTCGCGGGCGGACTTCGAGTAGCTGATCCGCTCCCCGCCCGCGACGGCCTCCGCGTCGATGCCCACGAGGTCCTCGAGCGCGGCCGCGAGCAGGCTCACGTCCAGCGCCCGGACCGCGTCGCCCCCATCGCCCGTGCCCAGCCCGGCAAGGGCGTCGCGGCGCGCGCGCAGCTGCCACGCGCCATCGCGCGTCACGAGCCCGAACACGCCCTCGCCGCCGCGCAGCTCGCCCGCCGCGTCGAACCGGGCGACGAGCGCCTCCTTCGTCGACGTGGTCACCTCGAACAGGCGCTCGAGGCCCTCCCGGAGCCGCGCCAGGCCGTTCTCGCCAAGCGCCCGGACGACGCGGTGGGTCGGGAGCACCGTGAGCTGATCGCGCGCATCGAGGAACAGCATCAGCAGGTAGTCGAAGGCCGGATCCTCCTCGCAGGATCGGGTCATCCGCCGCTCGTCGCGATACCGGACCGCCGTCTCGTAGCGGTGGTGGCCGTCCGCGATGAACACCGGGCCCTGGCCCGCGAGGTCGGCGAGAGTCGTGGCGGCGCGGTCGTCGCCCTCGTCGGTGACCAGCCACAGCCGGTGTCGGACCCCATCGTCGTCCGTCACGTCCGCGAGCGGCGGCGTGGCGGCGATCCCGGCGAGCGCCCCCGCGGCTTCGCCCGTGGGATCCTCGAACAGGCCGACCACGGGCGAGGTGTTGATCCCCGTCGCACGGAGCAGCTTGTAGCGGTCCTCCTTGGGTCCCGACAGCGTGCGCTCGTGCGGCAGCACGCCCGATCCCGGGCCGAACGGCTCGATCCGCAGCCGCGCGAAGAATCCTCGCTGGGTCCGCTCGAGGTCCGTGTTCGGGACGCGGTACGTCTGCTCGTACGCGTAGACCCCCGGTCGAGGGTCCTTGCGGAGCGTCCCGTCGCTGCGCCACGCGGCGAGCGTCCGGGCCACGCGCCGGTAGCGATCGTCGGCATCGGTGTCCGCGGGATCGGCGGACGGGAGGTCGAGGCGGACCGCGTTGTTGGGATGTCGCTCCAGGAGCCGCTGCTGGAGGTCGGGGCCGATGACGTCGTACGGCGGGGCGATGACGGCATCCAGGTCGCCGACGACATCGGGGTCGAAGCGGAGGGCGCGGAAGGGGCGGATCTGCGGCACGGGTTCCTCGGACGATCGCGGGGGCCGGGCGCGAGCCTCGACGGCCGTCGCGAACGGGTGTGGGGCGATCGCATCGTACGATAGGCGCCGTCCGACGGCCACTGGGCGCGGCCCGTCGATCCGTCACGAGGGGGGACTGCGACGCGTGCAACTTTTCGAGCCCTCGGTGCGTCGTTGCTCCGACCATCCCGCCCCAGCCGGAGTCCGCGTGCCACGCACGAGCCAGCCGACCCGTCACCTCCGCCGACTCGCGGCGATCGCGGTCGTCGTCCTGACCCTCCTCCCCGCCGCCGCCGCGCCCGCCGCGGCCGCAGACGGTCTGACCATGACCGCGCGCGCCCTGCTCCAGGGTCACGTCCGCGCCGGATCCTGGTTCGCCATCGCGGTGGATGTCGAGAACGCCGGCCCGACCGTCACCGGCGAGCTCCGGATCACCGGTGGCGCCGATTCGCGGACGCGGTTCTCGACGCCGGTCGAGCTCGCCACGGGGTCCCGCAAGCAGTACCTCCTGTACGCGCTGCCGCCGAACTTCGGCGGCAACATGAAGGTCCAGCTGATCGACGGCGACAGCACGATCGCCGAGGCGCCGGTCGCCGTCGCGTCGCACGACCAGTCGCAGCTGGTGGTCGGCGTGATCGCGGAGAACCCGGCGAAGATCGTCGGCGAGCTCGATCTCCTGCCCAACCAGAACGGCGTGCAGCCGGTCATCGTGACCCTGACGCCGCAGGACCTGCCCGAGCGGATCCAGGCGTGGTCGGCGCTCGACCGGCTGGTCTGGCAGGACACCGACACCGCGACGCTTACCAGCGGCCAGCTGACCGCGCTCCGGACATGGATCGCCGGCGGCGGCGACCTCGTCATCGTCGGCGGCACGTCCGGCGCGGACTCCCTCGCGGCGTTCCCCGATGACCTGCTCCCCTACCGGCCGACCGGGCAGCTGGACGTCGACCCCACGGCGCTGCGACCGATCCTCGGCGGCGTCCCCGAGGGCGCCACCACCCTGACGGCCTACGCCGGCGACCCGGGCGCGGGACGCCCGCTCGCGACGTCCGGAGACCGCGTGATCGCCGCCGACCTCTCGTACGGCGCCGGCAGCGTGACGCTCCTCGGCTTCGACCCCACGACCTCGTGGATCGCAAAGGGCGAGGACTGGGACGCGCCGATGTGGAAGAAGCTGCTCCCGCCGCGCTCCGCGGGCACCGTGTCGCTCTCGGACGACTCCATGATCGTCGGCGCGGTCGCCAACCTGCCCAGCCTCGCGCTGCCGCCGATCACCGGCCTGCTGGTGCTGCTGCTCGGGTACATCGTCCTCGTCGGCCCGGTCAACTACATCGTGCTCAGCCGGCTCGACCGGCGCGAATGGGCGTGGATCACCGTGCCCGTGCTGATCGGCGTGTTCACGATCGGCGCGTTCGGGATCGGGTCGCTGCTCCGCGGCTCGGACGTCATCGTCCACCAGGTGGCGATCGTGCGCGGCGCGCCGGGCACGGACCAGGCAACGGCCCAGACCTACCTCGGCATCTTCAGCCCCTCGCGCGCGACCTTCCAGCTGCGCGTCGACGGCGACTCGCTGCTCGCCACGCCGATGAACGGCGACGTGTTCGGCGGCGGCACCGGTGCCGGCATCGATGTCCTGGAGGGGACGCCGTCACGGGTCCGGGACCTGGAGGTGGGCTTCGGCTCCCTGCGTACCCTGCGCGCGGAGGGAAGCGCCGTGGGGCCGGTGGTTGAGGCGAGCCTGCGCCTCGGCGACGGCCGTATCACCGGCACCGTGACCAACAAGTCCGAGACGACCCTCCAGTCACCCGCGCTCGTGCTCGGGTCGGCCGCGGCCAAGCTGCAGGACATTCCGCCCGGCGGCTCGGTCGACGTCGATTTCGCCGTCGCGACGAACCCCAACTTCGGCTTCCCGCTGTCGGAGAAGGTCGTGGGGCCGATGAGCTTCGACAACTCCAACCTCAACGAGGACGAGCAGCGACGGCTCGTCCGCCGCTCGATCGTCGACCAGCTCTCGTACGACCCGGTATCCGGCGCCCAGTTCTCGCTCCCCGGCGACAGCATCCAGCTCCTCGCGTGGGGCACGGACGCGGTCGTCCCCGCCTCGATCGAGGGCCAGCAGGTGCAGCAGGTCGCGAACGTCCTGTACCAGGTGCCGCTGCCCTACACGGTCGGCGGCACCACGACGTTCACCAACGACCTGCTGCGCACCAGCGTGGTCGACACCGATGCCACCTACTTCAGCCGCGACCCGTGGTCGATCCAGCTGGGCACCGGGAGCGCGCGGATGGCCTGGCGTCCGCTGCCGTTCGACGGCAGCTTCACCCCGGACAAGGTCGTCGTCGCCCTGTCGCAGGGCGGCGAGACGATGATGCCGGGAGGCAAGCCCGTCATCGCAGAGGTGGCGACGCGCTGTGACCCGGCCGAGGCGGGCTGCGTCCAGCCGCTCGACGGCCTCCCGGACATCGAGGTGCTCGACGTCCGGACCGGGGAGTGGGTCCAGTTCGAGCACCTCACCGCCGGGCGCCAGTACGAGCTCCCCGAACCTGCGCGCTGGGTGGACCCAACCAGCGGCGAGCTCCAGGTCCGGTTCGTCAACGAGCGGCAGGACCCGGTCTACTTCCAGCTTCCGGTGTCGATCACGGGGACCGTCCGATGAGCATCGTCAAGGCCACGGGCCTCGTGAAGCGATACGACCGGACGCTCGCGGTAGGTGGCCTGGACCTCGACGTCCCCGAGGGCGAGATCTTCGGCCTCGTGGGCCCGAACGGCGCCGGCAAGACCACGACGCTCCGGATCCTGTCCACGCTCCTCGTGCCCGACGCGGGCGACGCCGAGATCGCCGGGGCGTCCGTGCGCCGGAACCCCAACGACGTCCGGCGCGTCCTCGGCTTCATGCCGGACAGCTTCGGGGTCTACGACGACATGAAGGTCTGGGAGTACCTGGACTTCTTCGCCCGGTGCTACGGGATCCCGGCCGACCGACGGCGGCGGATGATCGGCGACCTGCTGGACCTCGTTGACCTGGGGCCGAAGCGGGACAACTACGTCCAGGGCCTGTCGCGCGGCATGCAGCAGCGCCTGTGCCTCGCCCACACGCTGGTCCACGACCCGCAGGTACTGCTCCTCGACGAGCCGGCCTCCGGCCTGGACCCCCGGGCGCGCGTGGAGCTGCGTGAGCTGCTGCGCGAGCTGCGCTCGCTGGGCAAGACGATCCTCGTCTCGTCGCACATCCTCCCCGAGCTCGAGGAGCTGTGCACCTCGGTCGCGATCATCGACCGCGGGCAGGTCCTCGCGCAGGGCCGGGTCGCCGAGATCGAGCAGCGGCTCCGGGTCGGCGCCGTGTTCCGCGCCCGCGTCCTCGGCCACGTGGACGAGCAGGAGGCGGCCCGCGCCTGGTTCGCCGCACAGCCCGACGTCGTGACGGCGGACCTGCTCGATGACGGGACGATCGAGATCGGGTTCCATGGGGACGACGAGGGCTCCGCGCGGCTCCTCGCCCAGGCGGTCGGTGCCGGTCTCCGGATCACCACCTTCTCGCGCGCCGCGAGCGACCTCGAGGAGCTGTTCCTCCAGGTGACCGCGCAGGACCCCGTCCCTGCCGACATCGCGGCCGGCCCGCCTCCGGCCCAGACCGGATGGACGATCCAGTGACCGCCGTCACCGGTCGTCCGCGCCGACTCGGCGGGCTGCGCGACGTCTTCGGCGGCGTATCCGCGATCTCCGTCAAGGAGCTGCGCGGCCGGATGCGCGGCAAGCGGGCATTCGTCATCATCACGATCCACCTGCTGCTGGTCGCGGGCTTCGCGTGGATGGTCGAGACGCTCATGGAACGCACGCTCACCAGCGGCTTCGGCGGGACGTTCAGCGCGTCCGCCGACATCGGACGGGCACTGTTCGTCGCGATGCTCATCCTGCTCACGCTGATCGTGCTCGTGCTCGCTCCGGCCTCGACGGCAGGCGCAATCAGCCTCGAGCGCGAGAAGCAGACGCTCGACCTGCTGACCACGACGCCGATCTCGTCGCTCGCGATCGTGGTCGGCAAGCTGCTGTCGGCGCTGTCGTGGATCCTGCTGCTGCTGCTCGCGTCGATCCCGGTCACTGCGCTCGTGTTCACGTTCGGCGGCGTGGGTCCCGACGACATGATCAAGGGCTACGTCGTCCTGCTGGTCACCGCGCTGTTCTACGGGTCGGTGGGCCTGTTCGTGTCGGCGCTCGTGAAGCGGACCCAGGCGGCGACCGTGATCAACCTCGTGGTGGTGATCGCGCTGACCGCCGGCACCGGGTTCATCTTCATCTTCTGGTCCACGATGACCAACAACGGGTTCATGCCCAACGGCGGGCGGGATACCGGGTTCATCGACTCGCTCGGCAAGCGGCCGCCGGAGGCCCTGCTGTGGTTCAACCCGTTCATCGCCCAGATGGACGTGATCTGCGGCACCGAGACCGGGTTCGGCGGGTCATGCGCGGTCATCAGCGCGATCACGAACAACCAGGCCGCCCTCGGCAATGGCGGCTTCGACAACGGCTTCGTCCAGCCGCGTGACAGCTACTGGCCGCGTGCCGCGGCGGCGATGATCATCACCTCGCTCGTGCTGATCGTCATCTCGGTCCAGCTTGTCTCGCCCACCCGTCGGTGGCGGATCCGCCGCCGCCGGCGGGCACCCGTGGACGCGCCGGCCGCATGACCAGGCTGTCCGTTCCCCGCCGTCCGACGTCAGCAGGCGCACCGGCCGACGCGTTCGTCCCCGCGGACCCGGCGACGCTCGGCGTCGCGCTGGACCCGGCGCTGGCCGAGCTGCGTTCGGGCCTCGTCGGGTTACGCCGGCGGCTGTGGCTCCGGCGCGCCGTGCGTCGCGCATGGGCGGTCCTCGCCGCCGTCGCGGTCATCGAGCTCTCGCTCGTCGTCGCCCAACGCATCTGGCCGCTGGAGGGCGCGCCGGTGGTCGCCGTGGCGATCCCCGTCGTGGGGCTGCTCGTGCTCCTCGTGCTCGTCGTCCGCGCCCGTCCGTCGATCGGCGAGACCGCGCTCGCGGTGGACGCCGAGGGCGGTGGTGGTGACGCGATCGCGTCGGCGCTGGCCTTCGCGGGCGTCGCGCCCGATTCCGGCGCGGCGGACGGCGACGAGACGATCGATGTCGGGGCCGCGTTCGACGTCCACGAGGCCGAGCAACGATTCGTCCGCCGCCAGCGCCGCGACGCGCTGGCCCGGTTGCGGACCGCCGATCCGCGGCTGTTCCGTCCGCGGTTCGCGCCTCGGCCGGCCCTCGTGTCTGTCGTGGCGCTCGCGCTCATCGTGCCAGCCGTGCTGCTGCCGAACCCCCAGGACCTGGTGATCGCGCAGAACCGCCAGGTCCGCGAGGAGGCGGAGCGACAGGCCGAGCGCATCGACGAGGTCGCGCGGGACCTCGACGGAAAGGGCGCCGACGCGAACGACCCGCGGACGCAGCTCGCCGAGGACCTGAAGGAGCTCGCCGAGCGCCTCCGGCAGAACCCGGGCGACCTCGACGCGAACCTCGCGCAGCTGGGGGCGGTCGAGGACGATGTGCGCGCGCAGCTGGACCCCGCCAACGAGCAGCGGGCGGCCTCGCTCGCCGCGTTGTCGCGTTCGCTGTCGCGGGCGGCCACGCGCAACCCCCAGGCGAACGCCGGCGGCGACCCGAAGGTCACCCGGGAGGACCTGGACAAGGCGGGCGATGAGCTCGACTCGATGACCCAGGCCGAGCGCGAGCAGCTGGCCCGCGACCTCGCCGCGCTGCAGGGCGATGCCTCGCAGGCGGACGCGACGGCCGGCGCCGCGCTGCGGGACGCGGTGTCGAGCCTCGCGCAGGGCGACAACGAGGGTGCGCGCGACGCGCTGAGCCGGCTCGGCGAGGCGCTCGACCGGGCCGGGAACCAGGTGCAGGTGAACCGCGACCTCGCGGGTGCCGCGTCGCGGCTGCAGGACGCGCGTCGTGACCTGGCGAACGCCGGCGGCCAGCAGGGTCAGCCTGGCAACGGGCAGCAGGGGAACGGACAACAGGGCAACGGCCAGCAGGGCAACGGCCAGGCGGGTGCGTCCCCCGGATCGAGCGCGGGCAACGGCGCGGGCGCGAGCGGCTCGCCAGGCACGTCGCCGGGCCAGGGCCAGGGTCAAGGCCAGGGGCAGGGGCAGGGCCAAGGTCAGGGCCAGGGCCAGGGCCAGGGCCAGGGTCAAGGCCAAGGGCAGGGTCAGGGTCAAGGCCAGGGTCAAGGCCAAGGCCAGGGTCAAGGCCAGGGGCAGGGGCAGGGTCAGGGTCAGGGCCAGGGCAGCGGCTCCCTCGGTGGCGGCGGTTCGAACGCGAGCCACCTCGGGACCGGCTCGTCCAACGGCCAGCCCGGCGGCCCCACGAACCCCAACCGTCCCAGCGAGCTCGGCGGGGACCTCGGGTCGGTCTTCGCGCCCTTCGACCGGCTCGGCAAGCCGGGCGACCCGTCCTACATCGCCGGGACCGGCGGCGACGGCCAGACCCAGCAGGGCAACCAGCAGGGCCAAGGCAGCAACAACGGCTCGTACGTGCCGTACGGGCAGGTCTACTCGGACTTCGAGCGATACGCGCTCACCACCCTCGATCGGACCTACGTGCCGATCTCCGTCAAGGACTACGTGCGGGACTACTTCACGTCCCTCGACCCGAACCAGTGACACCCGGGGCGAACCGCCCCTTCGTCGACCCCGGAGGACCCATGGACGCATCCCCCGCCTCCGCCGCGACCGCTCCCGCGGCGGCCGGCACCGCTCCCCGCCTCGCCCCCGAAGCCTTCGCCGAGCGCGCGCGTGCGATCGAAGCCGAGGTCGGCAAGGTCATCGTCGGGCAGCGCGAGCTCGTCCGCCAGACGCTGGTCGGGTTGCTGGCGAACAGCCACGTGCTGCTCGAGGGTGTCCCGGGCCTGGGCAAGACGATGCTCGTCCGGACGATCGCCGACGTCATCGACTGCTCGTTCAACCGGATCCAGTTCACGCCGGACCTGATGCCGGCCGACATCACCGGCACGAACATCCTGGTCGAGGAGGCCGGCGCCCGCGTCTTCCGCTTCCAGCCAGGCCCGATCTTCGCCAACCTCGTCCTCGCCGACGAGATCAACCGCGCGACGCCGAAGACGCAGTCGAGCCTCCTCGAGGCAATGCAGGAGCACCAGGTCACGGTCGCCCGCAACCGGTACCCCCTGGAGCCGCCGTTCTTCGTCCTCGCAACCCAGAACCCGCTCGAGATGGAGGGGACGTACCCGCTCCCCGAGGCGCAGCTGGACCGGTTCCTGCTCAAGGTCATGGTCCCGTTCCCGTCGGAGGAGGACCTGATCTCGATCCTCGACCGGACGACGGGCGCCGATGCCCCGCGTGCGCAGGCGGCCGCGACCGCGGCCGAGATCGTCGAGATGCAGCAGCTGGCCCGGGCGGTGCCGATCGCGCCGCACATCACGGCGTATGCCGTCTCGGTCCTCGCCGCGACCCACCCCGACAACCGGCGCGCGCCGGGGCTCGTCCGCCAGTACGTCCGCTACGGCGGCTCGCCGCGCGGCGCGCAGGCGCTCGTGACCGCGGGCAAGATCCTCGCGCTCATGGACGGGCGGTTCAACGTCTCGCTGGACGACATCCGGGCCGCCGCGCTCCCGGCCCTCCGACACCGCGTGATCCTCAACTTCGAGGGCGAGGCCGAGGGCATCTCGTCGGAGGCGGTCGTCCGCTCGATCCTCGACGAGGTGGCGCCGCCCGCCGTCGAGTAGGCGGACCTCCCTGGCGACCCCCCGGCCCCATGACCCTCTCCCCCACTTCGCCGAACGAGCCGGCCGAGCCGCGACCCACCGAGGCGCGCCCCGCCGGGGTCCGCTCGTTCCTGCCCAACGACCTCGACCCGACGGTGTTCGACGAGGCGTTCCTGCGCCAGCTGGAGCGGCTCGGGGTGCTCATGAAGCAGCCGGCACGGGGCGGGCTCAAGGGTGGGCGGCGCTCGGTGAAGCGGGGCCAGAGCGTCGAGTTTGCGGACTACCGCGACTACGCGCTCGGCGACGACCTGCGGCAGCTCGACTGGAACGTCTATGCCCGGCTCGAGCGGCTGTTCGTGAAGCTGTTCGTCGAGGAGGAGGACGTGACGATCACGTTCCTCCTCGACGCCAGTCCGTCCATGGCGTTCGGGCGGCCGCAGAAGCTGCTGTTCGCGAAGCGCGCCATCGCCGCGCTCGGCCACATCGCCCTGTCCGGCGAGGACCGCGTCGTGCTCACATCGCTCACCGGGCGGACGGCGCGCCGCCAGAGCGGCCTGCGCGGGTCGAGCCGGATCTTCCGCCTGCTGTCCAACCTGTCCGCCGTCCAGCCGGTCGAGGGCCCCACCGATCTGCAGGCATCGGTTCGTCATGCCGCTGCGCAACTGTCGGGGCGCGGCGTGGTCGTGCTGCTGTCGGACCTGCTCGATCCGTCGTCGGAGCGCGTCGTCCGGGAGCTCGCGGCGACCGGCTCGGAGCTCATCGTGCTCCACGTCCTGTCGCCCGACGAGCTGGATCCGCAGCTGGAGGGCGACCTCCGCCTCGTCGACAGCGAGAGCGGCGAGGGCATCGACGTGACCGTCGATCTCGCGACGATCGACGACTACAAGGCCCGGCTCGCGGCGTGGCAGGACGGCCTCGCGGACCTGGCGGCGAAGCGGCGTGCGTCGTACGTGCCCCTGTCCTCCGACGTGCCGCTCAACGACCTGATCTTCGCCGAGCTCCGCCGCCGCCGGGTCGTCGGCTGATGAGCTTTCTCGCGCCGCTGGCGCTCGCCGGGCTCGCGTTCCTGCCCGTCGTGGTCGCGATGTACCTGCTCAAGCTGCGGCGCGACCGGGAGGTCGTCCCGTCGACGCTGCTGTGGCGGCAGCTCGTCGCCGACGTGGAGGCGAACGCGCCGTGGCAGAAGCTCCGGCGGAGCCTGCTGCTGCTCCTCCAGCTCCTGCTCGTCGCGATCCTCGCGATCCTGGCCGCGCGGCCGTTCGTCGAACGGCCCGCAGGCCTCGCGGGTGACCTCGTCCTCGTCATCGACACCTCCGCCTCGATGCAGGCGACCGACATCACGCCGAGCCGGCTGGACGCGGCGAAGGCGGCCGCGGTGGACGCGCTCAAGGACCTGCCGGCGGGCGGCAAGGTCAGCGTCATCGCCGCGGGACGCACGGCGCGGGTCGTCGCGAACGGGACGGCGGACCTGGGCCGGGTGAAGCAGGCGATCACCGGGATCGAGGGCACGTCGGACGTCGGCGACCTGGGCGACGCTCTGCGGCTCGCGTCTGCGCTCGCCGCCCGCTCGGGGGACGCCGAGATCCTCGTGGCCACCGACGCCGCCCTCGCGACGCCGGTCGACGGGACGACGCTCGAGGCGCCGGTCCGCGTCCTCCAGGTGGGCCGCGAGGCGAACAACCAGGCGATCGTCGCGCTCGCGGTCCGGACCCAGCCGAACAACCTGTCGCACAGCGCATTCGTCTCGGTCGCGAACCACGCGCTCGAGCGGGTCCAGCGGCGGATCGAGGTCTACGCGGACGGCGCGCTGCGCGAATCCCGGACGGTGACGCTCGACCCGCAGGTGCGGACGGACGTGTCGATCGACGATGTCGATGACCCCGAACGTCCCGCGAAGACCGTCGAGGTGCGCCTCACGAGCGCCGACGACGCCGCGACCGGTCCGGCCGACCCGCTGGCGCTCGACGACCGCGCGTGGGCGATCATCCCGCCGTCCCAGCTCCGGACGATCCTGCTGGTCAGCGAGGGCGACCCGTACCTTGAGACCGCGCTGTCCTACCTGCCGGACACCGAGTTGTACGGCGTCAAGCCGTCCGAGTACGGCCCGCAGACGAAGCCGGAGCTGTTCGATCTCATCATCTTCGAGGGCGCGCTCCCCACCACGCTGCCGTCGAAGCCCATCCTCGCCATCGCGCCGCCGCGCACGTCCGCGCTGGGAGAGGTCACCGGCACGCTCACCAACCCCGGCATCGGCTCGCTGGACCCGGACGATCCGATCCTGCGCTACGTCGACCTCTCGACCGTCCACGTCGCCGAGGCGAAGAAGCTCGAGACGCCGGCCTGGGCGAAGACCGTGATCCCCGGGCCGGGCGGCGCGCCGCTCCTGTATGCCGGCACGCGCGATGGGCTGCCCACCGCGGTCCTCGCGTTCGAGCCCCGCCGGTCCGACCTTCCGCTCCAGGTGGCCTTTCCGGTCCTGCTCGCGAACCTCGCCGGGCAGCTGCTCGGCGGGTCTGCCACGCCCGAGGACGCCGTGGCTCCGGGCGCCCCCGTCACGCTGGTCATCCCGGAGGGGGCGCGCGGCGTCAGCGTCGAGCGGCCGGACGGTTCGGTGGACGAGCTGGTCGCGCCGACCGCCGACGCCTCGACCGTCACGTTCTCGCGAACGGACCTGCTGGGCATCTACACCGTCCGCGCGCTCGCGGATCCGGATGCGAGCGCATCGCCTGCCTCCGACGGCGGGGCGACGGCAGGCCCCAGCTCCGCGCCCGCCTCGGCGGGAGCCTCGCCGACGTTCCGGCCGGCCGATCCCGACGCTCCAGTCCAGTTCGCGGTCGACCTGCTCGACGTGGACGAGTCGAAGATCGCGCCGGGCGACCCCGCGAAGCTCACCGCGCTCGGGGCGGCGCCCGCCGCCAGCCCGGGCACCGGCGGGGCCGCCGCGCCGGTGGAGCGCCCGAACGCCCGCGACGAGCTGTGGATCCCGATCGTCCTCATCGCGCTGCTGATCCTCACCGCCGAGTGGCTCGTCTACGAGCGCGACACGCTCGCGCGCCTCCGGCGCTCGCTCGCGGCCCGCCTCGGTCGCACACCCTCCTCCACGCCCGGCCGGAACGCCTGATGGGCATCACCTTCGACGCCCCGCTCGCGCTGCTGCTCCTGCCGCCGCTGATCGCGGTCGTCGTCGTCCTGCACCTGACCTCTCGACGGCGCCTCGGAGCGGGGCGCCGGCGGCTCGCGCTCGGCGTGCGGATCGGGCTCCTGGCGGCGCTCGTGTTCGCGCTCGCGGGGCTGCAGCTCGTGCTGCCGGTGGATCGCCTGGCCGTCGTGTTCGTCGTCGACATGTCGGACTCCGTGGGCACCCAGGGCCGCGAGGACTCGCTCGCCTATCTACGCGAGGCGCTGGAGTCGAAGAAGGACGAGGACGTGGCGGGCATCGTCGCGTTCGGCAGCGACGCGCTCGTGGAGCGGCTGCCGTCGGAGCTCGCCGAGATCGACCGGATCGCGTCGACGCCCGTGACCGGCGCGACCGACATCGGCGGTGCCCTGCGCCTCGCGGCGGCGCTGTTCCCCGACGACGCCCAGAAGCGCATCGTGCTGCTCTCCGACGGCAACGACACGACCGGCTCCGGCCAGGCCGAGGCGGCCCTCGCCGCGGCGCGCGGGATCCAGGTCGAGACGCACCTGGTGGGCCTCGGCGGCCGCGACGAGGTGCTCGTCGAGCGGTTGGCGGCGCCGTCCACCGCCCGGCTGGGTGAGTCGGTCGAGGTCACCGCGGACATCACGTCGACGGTCGCACAGCCCGCGACCGCCCGGCTGTTCGTGAACGGCGAGCTGGCGAAGACCCAGCCGGTGAACCTCGACGAGGGACCCAACCGCCTCACGTTCACGTTCACGCCCGCGGATCCGGGCTTCCTGCGCTTCCGGGTCGTGGTCGAGGCGGCCCGCGACACCTTCAACCAGAACGACCGCGCCGACGCGAACACGATCGTGAAGGGCGAGCCGAAGGTGCTGGTCGTGAAGGGCGACGAGGACGTGGCGGCACAGCTCGTGGCGGCGCTGGCGACCGAGCGCCAGGCCGTGGACACGGTGATCCCCGAGGCGATCCCGGACCTCGCTGGGCTCGCGGAGTACGACTCGGTCGTCCTCGTCGACGTCCCGCGACTGCGCTTGTCCGACGAGGCGATGGGCTCGCTCCAGGTGTTCGTCCGCGACCTCGGCCGCGGGCTCGTGACCGTTGGCGGGCCGCGTGCGTACGGGGCCGGCGGGTACACCGACACGCCGCTCGAGGAGACGCTCCCCGTGGACATGGGCGTCCGCGACCGGCAGAAGCAGCCCGACGTCGCGCTCGTCGTCGTCATCGACAAGTCCGGGTCGATGGACGCCTGCCACTGCAACTCGTTCGACCAGGGGATGGGCGGCGGTGGAGCCGGCGTCCAGGGCGTCAAGAAGACCGACATCGGCAAGGAGGCGATCCTTCGCGCGGCGGCCGCGCTCACCGCCCAGGACGAGTTCGGCGTCGTCGCGTTCGATTCGGCGGCGCACTGGGTCGTCAAGACGGCGCCGCTGGGCGGCGTGACCGACCTGCAGTCGCAGCTCAACGCCATCGTGCCGGACGGCCAGACGAACATCTTCGCGGGCCTGGACCAGGCGGTCGAGTCGCTCAAGACGACCAAGGCGACTCGGCGTCACATCATCCTGCTGACCGACGGCTGGTCGAGCAGCGGGCAGTACGACCAGATCCTCGCCGACATGAAGGACGCAGGGATCACGCTGTCCGCCGTCGGCGCGGGCGGCGGGGCCAACGAGGTCAACCTGCTGCGCAAGCTCGCGCAACGCGGCGGCGGCCGCTACTACGACGCGGCGAACCCGTCGTCGATCCCGGACATCTTCCTCAAGGAAACCCAGCAGGTCTCGGGCCAGCAGATCGTGGAGGAGGCCTTCTTCCCGATCCTGACCTCGTCGTCACCGATCCTGCGCGGCATCGAAGGCGGCTATCCGCAGCTGCTGGGCTACAACGGGACGACCGCGAAGTCGGCGGCGCAGACGGTGCTCGTCACCGCGCGCGACGACCCGCTGCTCGCCCAGTGGCAATACGGGCTCGGGCGGTCGGTGGCGTGGACATCGGACTCGACCGGTCGCTGGGCGAAGAACTGGATCGGCTGGGACAGCTTCTCGACGTTCTTCAGCCAGATGGTCGGCTGGACGTTCCCCGGCGAGGAGAGCGGCGGGATCGAGGCCTCGTTCGAGGATCGCGGCGGGCGGACGTACCTGCGCGTCGAGAGCGTCGACGACGACGGCTCGGCTCGGGACTTCTACCGGACCCAGGTCGCGCTGATCGGCCCGGACCTCGCGCCAGCGACCGTCGACCTGTCGCAGGTCGCGCCCGGCGTCTACGAGGCGCCGCTCGCGTCGCTGGACAGCGGCGCCTATGCGGTCCGGGTCACCCAGACGAAGGCCGGCTCGCCGTCGCTGGGCAGGACGCTGGGGCTCGTCGCGCCGACGCCTGCCGAATACCGGCTGCTGGGCGCGAACGAGCCGCTGCTGGCCGCGATGCGCAACGCGACCGGCGGGCGGGCGCTGGACGCGCCGGCCGAGGCGTGGGTCCACGACCTCCAGGCGACCAGCCGGTTCACCGAGCTGTGGCCGTGGCTGCTCGTCCTCGCGCTGCTGTTGTGGCCGCTCGACATCGCCCTGCGCCGGGTCTCGCTCGGGCGCCGGGAGCTCGCGGACGGGCGGCGCTGGGTGGGCGACCGTGTCCGCGGCCGCCGCGTGGCGCGGCGCACCGCCCAGACCGAGGACCTGTTCGCCGCCCGCGAGCGGGCCGGGTCGGCCGGCGCCCGGGCAGCGATCGTGCGCCAAGCCGCCGGCAGGACCGCCGAGGGCGTTCCGACCGCCACCCCGCCATCGTCGTCACGACTGGCGGCGACGCCGGTCGAAGCGCCTCCCACGCCGGCTCCGTCGGCGAACGCCGTCTCGGCGAGCGGTCGATCGACGGTCGCGGCCCCGCCGCCACCGCCTGTCGTCTCCAAGGCCGCCGCGCCCGCGACTCCCCCACCCCCGGCACCGCCGCCCTCGTCGCCGAGTGCGCCTCCGCCATCGTCGGCGTCGCCCGCCGCTCCCCCGTCGGGCGACCCGCAGGACACGCTGGCCCGACTCCGCGAGGCGAAGCGCCGGACCAGGGGCTGAACGCGCGACGACCGCGCGCGGGCCAGCTCGCCGTGGGACCATGCGCGCGAGGGGGCGACGGGCTGCCCCCACGTGCAAGGAGAGACACGTGGAGAAAGAGAGCACCGTCCTGCGGAGCCGCCGGGCGGTCATCGGCGCGGCCCTCGGTGGCGCGGCAGCCTTGGCTGCCGCGAACGTCGCAAAGCCGCTCGCCGTCACGGCGGATACGGGCGACAACCTGCTCCTCGGAACGCCCAACACGGCCGACGCCGAGACCTCGGTAACGTCGACGATCGACACGAACGCGTTCCGGGCGACGATCGGCTCGGCGACCGGCCTTCGCGGCGAGTCCACCGATGCGACCCCGACTGTGGACTTCACCGTCGAATCCCACAAGACCGGCGTCATCGGCACGGCTGGGGACCCGAGCGGGATGCTGCCGAACACCGATGAGATCGGGGTCTTCGGGTACGCCGACACCTCACCGTCCTCCGCGGGCATCGCGGGTCATTCGCCGGGCGGCAACGGCGTCTACGCCAACGGCGATTGGGGCGTCTATGCCACGGGCAACATTGCCATCGCCGGCGATGTGGGCAGCACCGGCGTCGGCGTATACGGCTTCACCGGCAACACCGACATTCCGCTGCCGCCTGCGGGCGTCGGGGTCTACGCTCGAGCGGCAAGCACCGCGCAGACTGCGCTGCAGGTCGTCGGCAAGGTCAAGTTCAGCCGATCGGGACGGGTGGCGATCAGCGCGGGCTCCAGCTCGAAGCTGGTCACGATGAGCGGCGTCACCGAGACGTCCTACGTCATCGCGACGCTCCAGACGAGCTCGTCGGGGTTGTACGTCCGCGCGGTGGTCACCGCCAGCGGGAAGTTCCGCATCTACCTCTCGAAGGCGGCACCAAAGCGCGTCGTCGTCGGCTACCTCGTCGTGAACTGAGCCCGCCATGGCACGACCGAACCCCTCCAAGGCCGCCGTTCGCCCGGCTTCCGCGGCCGATCGCGAAGCCGCGTGGGCCGCCCACGTCCAGGCCCTGAGCGCCAGGGGCATGCCGGCCAAGCACGACGCGAGCAACGCCACCGCCGCCTTCGCGTCCCAGTTCGCCGCCCACGCCCGAGCCGTCAGGCGACTGAACGGCAAGCCTGGCTGAGTCTGGCCTGCCGACCGCATCCGGCGGGCCGCGGTGCTAGCCTCGAGGCGATGGCACCGTCACCCGCCGGGCACCCGGCTCGGGCCGTGCGCGGGATCGCGCTGGGCCTCGTCCTGTTCGTTCTCGCCGGCTGTGGCGAGCTCCTGGGCACCGAGCCGCCGGCCACGCCCACTGACTTCCCGGGTCTCACCGGCCGCCTGAACGTCGTCGGCATCACGGTCTCGAACACGGTGTCCGGCGATGCCGGCTGCACCGACCC
Organism: Candidatus Limnocylindrales bacterium; assembly: GCA_035701885.1. Taxonomy (GTDB): domain Bacteria; phylum Chloroflexota; class Limnocylindria; order Limnocylindrales; family CSP1-4; genus CAIXZV01. The sequence goes on along the minus strand of DASSRG010000096.1, from coordinate 20,609 downwards.
CGACCTCGTGCCCGCCGCTATCAGCACGACGGCGTCCGGCAAGGACCAGACGACGCCGGTGAAGCTCTACCTGTACATCTTCCGGAACCGCGACGCCTGGGAGCGCCACCGAGAGTCGATCGGCGCGTGCGCGCAGTCGTGGGTCACCGACCCCGAGACGTTCGAGCAGATCGAGGAATCGCCCTACGTGCTCGCCGGGCAGGGCCCCTGGGCGCCCGAGTTCGAGGCGGCGCTGCGGTCGGTCCTCGCGTCGGCGGCCGGCACCGGGGGCTGATCCGCAGCCGTCCCGGAGACGGCCGTCAGGCGGGGTCCTGCCGGAGTACTGGCACGGTCCGGCGCAAACCGCACACGACCTCACCGGTACCGTGACCCGCCTCCTACGGCCGCAGGGACGACCGACCCGTCGAAGCGGTGCGCGGACGCCCCGATTCTCGGCGCATGGAGATCCCGACCCGCCGCCGACGCCTCCTGTCCACGGTCCTCGCCCTGTTCCTCGCCATCGAGAGCGTGTCCGCCGTCGCGGCCGTCGCCACGGTCCAGCGCCCCGCCATGGCCCCGGCAGGCACCGTCTCCGCCAACGCCCCCGCCCGCGTGGTCGCCCGTCCCCGGACGACGGCCGCGGCATCGGCGCCCGGTCTGGTCGCGGCGTCCTCACTCAAGGCGACCGCGCCTCGCGGGCGCGTCGAGCGGACGGATCCCACCCGCATCGGCGCGGTCCGGACGATGCCCGCGGCCGTCCGCACCCGGACGATGGCCGTCCGCGCGGCGCTCCCGATGCCCAAGGCCAAGTCGGCGTCCCACGGCGCCTCGTCGGGTGGCTCGGGGGGGTCCGGCGGCGCGAAGTCGAGCTCCTCCCACAAGGGCCGCAACCACTTCTGGCTCCCCGCACTCGGGATCAACCGCAGCGTCTCGTCGTACGCCTGCAGCCGCTCGAGCGCGCTGGCGAACATCGTGTATCGCTGGGGCTGCGCCGGGCGCAACAACGTCTACATCATGGGTCACGCCTGGGGCGTCATGAAGCCGCTCCACGACGCGTACGTGAACGGCCGGCTCCGGGTCGGCATGAAGGCGCTCTACGCCGACGCGCGCGGCAAGGTGCACACCTACAAGATCAAGTGGTGGAAGCTCACCCGGCCCACCACCTCCGCCAGCTGGGCCTGGGCCTCGCTGAGCGTGCCGTCGATGACGCTCCAGACGTGCATCGGCAAGAACAGCGAGTACCGGCTGATGGTCCGCCTGGTCGAGGTCCGCTAGGGCCGGTCCCGCGCCGCTTCTCTCGTCGCCTCCCGCGTCCGCACCGGCCCGCCGGCACCCGGCGGGCCGATCGATTCCGGGCTAGACCACCCGAAGCCCGAGGATCCGGCGGGCGATCACCAGCCGCTGTACCTGGCTCGTGCCCTCCCCGATCTCCGTGAGCTTCGCGTCGCGCAGGTAGCGCTCCACCTTGTAGTCCTCGACGTACCCGTAGCCGCCATGCACCTGGATCGCGGCGTTGGTGACCCGGGAGCTGACCTCCGACGCGTACAGCTTCGCCTGCGCCGCCGCGAGCGCGAAGTCGCGGCCCTGGTCCTTGAGCCACGCAGCGCGGTAGACGAGCGCCCGCGCCGCCTCGATCTCGGTGGCCATGTCCGCGATCATGAACGCGACGCCCTGGAAGGACCCGATCGGGCGCCCGAACTGCTCGCGTGTCTGTGCGTACGGCACGGCCGCGTCGAGGGCCGCCTGGGCGAGCCCGAGCGCGAGGGCCGCGATCGAGATCCGGCCGCCGTCAAGGACCCTGAGGAACGAGCGGAAGCCTCCACCCTCCTCGCCGAGGAGATTGGCCGCCGGGACGCGCACGCCGTCGAAGCGCAGCTCGCCGGTCGCCGAGGCGTGAAGCCCCATCTTCTCCTCGAGCCGGCCCACCTCGAACCCCGCGCTCGCGGCCGGGACGATGAACGCGGAGATCGCCGCGTTGCCGTCGCCGTCGGTGCCGGTCCGCGCGGTGACGATGTACAGCCCGGCCTGGCCGGCGTTGGTGATGAACCGCTTCCCGCCGTCGATGACCCACTCGTCGCCGTCGCGGCGCGCGGTGGTCCGCGTGCCGCCCGCGTCCGAGCCCGCCATCGGCTCGGTGAGCCCGAACGCGCCGAGCATCGCCCCCGAGGCGAGCGCCGGGAGGAAGCTGTCCCGCTGCTCGTCCGTCCCGGCCACGAGGAGCGGCCCGCACCCGAGGCTCGTGTGCGCGGCGACGATCAGCGCCAGCGACCCCCAGACCCGGCCGATCTCCTCGATCGCGATCGCGTAGGCGAGCGTGTCCATCCCCGCGCCGCCCCATCGCTCCGGGACGTTGATCCCCAGCCAGCCCAGCTCGCCGATCCGGCGCACGACCTCGGCCGGAAAGCGGCGCTCGCGCTCGTGCTCATCGACGAGCGGCGCGACCTCGTCGGTCATGAACTCGCGGATCGTGTCGCGCAGCAGGACGTGATCGGGCGCGAGGTCGAGGTCCATGCGCCGATCCTAGCGGCCCGCCTCGCGTACGGCACGCGGCCCGGCCGATCCTGCTAGCCTCGGCGGGCAGTGACCGAGCCGATCGCACCCGCTTCCTCGACCCCGGCCACGCCCGATCCGGCCTCGCTCGCCCCGGGCGGCGGCCCCGCGCCCGTGCTCCGTCGCGCGATCCTCGTCCACCTGCGGCGCAACGGTCCGTCGGCCCCCGACGCGATCGCAGCCGCGCTCGGGGCGTCGCGCAGCGGTGTCGCGCAGCAGCTCCGCGCCCTCGACACGGCGGGCCTCGTCACGCGCACGGCCGTGCGGCACGGCGTGGGGCGCCCGCGTCACCTGTACGACGTCACGCCCGAGGCGCAGGACCTGTTCCCGTCCAACTACGACGGCCTCGCAACCGGGCTCCTGGCGGCGATCCTCGAGGTGGGCGGCGAGAGCCTGGTCGAGGAGGTGTTCGCGGCACGCCGCCGCCAGGCGGAGGCGCGGCTGCGGGCCGAGATGGAGGCCTCGCTCCCGGCGAACGCGCCGCTCGAGGACCGGGTCCGGGAGCTCGCCCGGCTCCAGGACGAGCTGGGGTATCTGGCGGAGACACGGCTGGATGGCGCGACGCTCACCCTGATCGAGCACAACTGCGCGGTGCTGGACGTCGCCGAGGCGTCGCCGGTCGCGTGTCGCGCGGAGCTGGAGCTGTTCGAGCGGGTCCTCGGCACGGAGGTCCGCCGCGAGCGCCACATCGCGAGCGGCGACCGCTGCTGCGAGTACCGGGTGGGCCCCACCGCGTAACCGGGACCGCCGGGCTCAGCCCTCCTCGCGCTCCACGACGGGCCGGGGCGCCGGCTGGTGCGTGGACAGTGGCACGTCCGAGACGTTGGGCACGAACGATGCCGCGAGGGTGGTGGCCGCGACCTGTTGCTGCTGCTCGAGCGACAGGATCCCGAGCCGGCCGAGCGTCGCGAGCTCGTCACGGATGTACGTCTTGAGCATCTCGGGGCCGTCGGTCGAGATCGCGTAGCGCACGCCGTTGCGGTGGAACTGGTCGAAGATCCAGCGGAACTCCTCCCAGCTCGCGACGACGCCCGTGTTGAGGTTCGAGGTCGGGCAGATCTCGAGCACGATCCCCCGCTCGCGGAGCATCGCCATCGTCCGCGGGTCGTAGGCCGACTTCACGCCGTGCCCGATCCGGTCGGGCTCCAGCTGCTCGATGACCCGGGCGACCTCCTCCACGGGTCCGGACTCGCCGGTGTGGACCGTGATCCCGAGGCCGTACTGCCGCGCGCGGCGGAAGAGGCGCCTGTAGTCGGCCACCCGGAACGTCGCGCTCTCGGGCCCGGCGATGTCGATGCCGACCACCCCGCGATCGCGCCACGCGATCGCCTTCTCCGCGATGATCTCGTTGAGCTCGTACGGGAACGCGCGGTCGAGGCAGAAGATCAGCCCCGGCTTCACGGGGTACTCGAGCGTCGCCCGGTCCATGCCCCGGAGCGCCGCCGCCACGATGTGGTCGAGATCCTGCTCGCCGCCCCGGTTGCGCTTCATCGGGTTGAAGCGGAGCTCCATGGTCGTGATGTTGTTCTTGCGATAGGCGCCGCCGACGACCTCGTACACGGCGCGCTCGACGGCGATCGGGCTCGACTGGATGAGCTCGGTCCAGTGGAACAGCTGCAGGTAGCCGTCGAAGCTCTTCGGACGCCGTGGGTGGACCGTGATCAGGTCGCGGAACTCCCAGTAGTCGCGGGTCGGGAGCTTGATGCCCTGGGCGTGGGCGATCGACCACATGATCGCCGGGGTCACGGCGGCACCGAGATGGCAGTGGAGCTCCGCCAGCGGGATCTTGCGACTGAGCGTGGCGGGCATGGGCGAAGTCTACCCGCCGATCGGCCCGGGGGACCGGGACCTGCGGCAGACGCGGTTCTTCCCGAGTTGCCTGTACCGTTACGCGTCGACCGGAACCGCGACTCGGGGGCCCGGTCCGATCACCCGACAGGAGAGAACACTCGATGCACATCACCACCACCCGGGGTGCCCGGTTGCGGCGCGGGCTCGCGCTCGCCGCCCTGCCGCTCACCCTCGTCGTCGCGGCCTGTGGCGCGGCGACGCCGTCGGCCCCGGCCGCGACCGACGCGTACCAGGTCACCAGCAAGGTCTTCGACGCGCCGCTCGACCGGGTCAAGGTCAACGTCGGCGTCACGACCACCGGCTCCGAGGCGATCGAGATCAAGCCGGACGCGATCCAGCTGATCGTCGACACCAAGGCCGGCAAGGGCAGCGTCCACCTGTCGCTGCCGTCCAAGGCGCTGGGCAGCGAGGGCGCGTCCCTCGGCGCGCTCGGCGGCGGTGACACGATCGACATCGACGCCGTGTTCGACGGGCAGGGCCTGTACGTGAAGAGCCCGCTGGCCGCCACCGTGCTGCCGCTGCTCGCGATGCAGGGCGTGCAGGTGCCCACCGGCGACCTTACCGGCTGGCTCAAGCTGGGCACGGCAGAGGAGCTGGGCGGCCTCATGGGCGCCATCGGCGATGCCAAGGCCTCGGCCGACCCGGGCGACCTCAAGAACCTCAGCCCCGAGGATCTGAAGAAGCAGCTCGAGGACGCGGGCGTCACCGTGACGGTCGTCGGCCGCGAGCAGCGGAACGGCGTCGACTCGGACCACCTGCTGCTCAACGTCGACCTCAAGAAGCTCGAGGCGAGCGACCTCGGCAAGCAGGTTCCGTCCGACCAGCTGGGCGCGCTCGGCGGCGCGGCCGCGAACGGGACGCTGACCGCCGATGTCTGGCTCGACGCCGCAAACGGCCGGCCCAACGAGATCGCGCTCCACGCCGCCGACGGCTCGGACAAGGCCGAGATCCAGGTGCTGATCAGCGATCCGGGTGACGTGTCGCTCGACGCGCCGGCGTCGTTCCTGGAGATCCCCGTCGCGCCGCTGCTCGCGCCGCTGATGCAGAGCTTCGGCGGGGCGCTCGGCAGCCCGTCCCCGTAACACACGCGGGCCACGCGCCCGCCGGACAACCATCGACGCGCCTCGTCCGCACGGACGGGGCGCGTCTTCGTATCTGTGGGGCCACGCGCCTGGTTGAGCGCCTGGGGTGTTCGCCGGCAGCGACCAGTTCAGGGCCGAAGGCCCGCTCGGAGCCCGTTGCGGGTCCACGTGTTCGCTGGCGGCGACCAGTTCAGGGCCGAAGGCCCGCTCGAAGCCCCTTGCGGGTCCAGGTGTTCGCTGGCGGCGACCACTTCAGGGCCGTAGGCCCGATCGGAGCCCGTTGCGGGCCCAGGTGTTCGCCGGCGGCGACCACTTCAGGGCCGAAGGCCCGATCGGAGCCCGTCGCGGGTCCAGGTGTTCGCCGGCAGCGACCTCACCGGGGCGACGCGGCGCCCGGCGACCGCGCTCCCGGGTGTCGCGAGAACCGGGGTGCCCGTCGCGTGGCAGTCAGCCCGCCAGCGTCTCCGGGACGACCCGGCCCTGGGCGTCGATGGTCGCGCGGCGGCGAAGGTTGCGCAGCTCCGCGCCGGGAACCTGGTCGCGCGCGTGATAGCTCGAGCGGACGAGCGGCCCGGACTCCACGTGCTTGAAGCCGAGCGCCAGCGCCTCGGCCTTCATCTCCGCGAACTCGTCAGGGTGGTAGTAGCGCTCGAGCGGCAGGTGGTCGAGCGTGGGCCGGAGGTACTGGCCGATCGTGAGGATGTCGACGTCGACCTCGCGCAGCGCCTCGAACGCCTCCGTCAGCTCGTCGCGGGTCTCGCCGAGGCCGACCATGAGGCTGCTCTTCGTGTGCGCCTCGTGCCCGTACTCGTGCGCGTACACCTTCGCGCGCTCGAGCACGCGGAGCGTGCGGTCCCACCGGGCGCGCTTGCGGACCGGTTTCTGAAGCCGCCGCACCGTCTCGAGGTTGTGGTTCAGGATGTCCGGCCCGGCCTCCATGACCGTGCGCAGCGGGGCCTCCTCCCCGTTGAAATCGGGGATCAGGACCTCCACCCCCATGAGCGGCTTGCGGGCGCGCAGCTCGCGGATCGTGGCGGCGAAGGCGCCCGCGCCACCGTCCGGGAGGTCGTCGCGGGCGACGCTGGTCACCACCACGTGGTCGAGGTTCATCGCCGCCACGGCCTCGGCAACGCGACGGGGCTCGTCGTCGTCGAACCAGGTGGGCCGGCCGGTCTTGATGGCGCAGAACCCGCAGGCCCGGGTACACGTGTCGCCCAGGATCATCACCGTCGCCGTGCGCTGGTCCCAGCACTCCCCGATGTTCGGGCAGCGGGCCTCCTCGCAGACGGTGTTGAGGTTCAGCCCCGACAGCAGCGACTTGAGGTCGTGATAGTTGTCTCCCGACGGCAGCTTCGACTTGATCCAGTCGGGGTGGCGCCGCAGGGGCTGCGATCCGTCCGCCGAGGGACCGAACGCATGCCCGGCGCCGACCGCGATCGAGATCGCGTGGGCGGGGGCGGGGCCATGACCCGGGTTCGGGTCGAACATCGGCAGATCGCGGGCCATGGACCGAGTGTACGGCCGCTCCGCGTCCCGTGGCGTCACCCGTGGTTCCCCCACGTGTCCGCGATGCCCTGCTCCAGGCTCCGCGGCTGGAAGTCGAGCTCGCGCGACGCCTTGTCGTGGCTCGCCCAGTACGTGACGCCGTCGCCCGCCGCGATCGTCTCGCGCAGGTTCGCCGGCATCCCGGGCAGGCCGCCCACCGCGTCGTTCAGGGGCGCGAATGCCCGGGCGAGCGCCACCGGCATCCGGATCCGTGGCGGCTCGTGGCCGCCCAGCCGCGCGGCGATGTCGATCGATTCCGAGAGCCGGTGGTTCGGCCCGGCCAGGCAGTAGCGCTCGCCGATGACGCCGCGATCGAGCGCGGCGAGGATGCCGTCGGCCAGGTCGTGGACGTGGACCCAGCCCATGCCCAGCGAGTCGAACGCCCGGTAGCGGAGGGTGCCGTGGTAGGCGTGGTGGAGCTGCTCGCTCGCGAGCGAATGGTCGTGCGGGCCGTAGACCTGGCTCGGCATCACGATCACGATCGGCGCGCCCGCCCCGATCCGCGCCTCGGCCGCCTGGTCTGCGCGGTACTTCGTCTCGTCGTAGTACGAGAGGAACCCGTCGGTGGAATCGCGGCGGTACGACTCGTCCACGACGCGGCCACGGGTGTCACCGAACACGTTGACGGTCGAGATGTCGACGATCCGGGGCGCACCGGCGGCGATGGCGGCATCCAGCACGCGCTCGGTCGTGCCGACGTTCGCGTCCCACATCGCCGGCCGCTCGGACGCCTTGATCCCGACCCGGTAGCTGCCCGCGACGTGGATGACCCCGTCCGCGCCACGCATCGCGTCGGCAAGCGTGCCGGCATCGGCGAGGCTGGACCGGACGAGCGTCACGAGGCGCGCGTCGTCCTCGAGGAACGCGGCCTTCCCGGGGTCGCGGACGAGCGCGACGACGCCGTCGCCGCGCGCGGCGAGCCGCTGCACGACGGCCCGACCGACGAACCCCGCCCCGCCGGTGACGACGACGCGCATCGATGCGCTCCGCGCTAGTAGATCGCGGTCTCCGGCCCCACCGATTCGAGCCAGGCCTTGATGTCACGCAGGAGGGCCGCGCCGCCGGCACCGTCGTTCGCACGGTGGTCGATGCCCAGGACCATGTTCATCACCGGCCGGATGGCGATCTGGTCGCCGTCCTCGGTGGACACCACCACCGGGCGCTTCGTGATCGCCTCCATCGTGACGATCCCGACCTCGGGCACGTTCAGGATCGGCATCACGAGGTTCGTGCCAAGGTAGCCGGTGTTGTCGACGGTGAACGTCCCGCCGCCGAAGTCGTCGAGCCGCAGCCGGTTCTGGCGTGCCCGGTTGGCGACGTCGGCGATCGCCATGTTGAGCCCGTGGATCGACAGCGTGTCCGCGTCGCGGATGACCGGGACGATCAACCCCTCGTCCACCGCGACTGCGACGCCGATGTTGATCCGCCGCTTCGCGACGAGCCCCTGCTCGCTCCAGTTGGCGTTGAACGTCGGGTTGCGCTTGAGCGCCTCGGCCGAAGCCTTGACGACGAACGGGACATAGCTGAGGCCGATCCCCTCCTTCGCCTGGTAGGCCTTCTTCTCGCGCTCGCGGAACCGCACCAGCTTCGTGGCGTCGATCTCCATCTGCACGTAGGCATGCGGCGCGCTCAGGGCCTTGGTCATCTGGGTCGCGATGCCCTTGCGCATCTGGGTCATCGGGACGAGGACCTCGTCCGCGCCCGGCGGGAAGGTGATCCCGGCGTTCGTGGCGCCCACCGGACGCGTCGCGGAGGCCGGGGCAGGTGCTGCCGCTGCCGCGGCAGGCGCAGGGGCGGGAGCCGCGGGCGCCGTGGCCGGCGCGGCCGCGGGGGCGGCAGGCGTTTGGCCCGTGCGGACGGCCTCGACGTACCCCAGGACGTCCTCGCGGGTGATCCGGCCACCACCGCCGGTGCCGGCGATCTGCGAGGCCTCCAGGCCGTGCTCGCGCAGCAGCCGGCGGACGGCAGGCGTCATGCGGGCGTTTGCGTCGTGCTGACCCGGCGCGGCGGCGGTGGGTGCGGCGGCGGTCGCGGCCGGGGCGCTGGTCGCGGTCGCGGTGGCGGCAGGCTCTGGAGCGGCCTTCTCCGCCTGGGCCGGAGCCGGCGCAGGTTCCGGAGCCGGAGCGTCGGACGCGGCGGCATCGATGTTCGCCGGCTCGACCTCGACCGTGCCCTCGGGCTCACTCGCCGGCTGCGTCTGAGCGGCGACCGGCGCGGCCGCATCGGTGCTCCCGTCGTCCGCAGTCTCGATCACGGCGATCTCGGCGTTGTTGGGGACGGTTGCCCCCTCTTCGGCGAGGATCTCCTTGAGCACGCCGGCGTACGGGCTCGGGACCTCGGCGTTCACCTTGTCGGTGATCACCTCGAGCAGCGGCTCGTACTTCTCGACGGTGTCCCCCGGCTGCTTCAGCCAGCGCCCGATCGTCCCTTCCGCGACGCTCTCGCCGAGCTGCGGCATCGTCACCTTGGCCACTGGGTCTGTTCCTCCGCTGGGGCGCTGCGCCCGGCTCAGGTCGGATCGTTGTCCCTAGTGTTGCGCATCCCGCTGCCGCGTGCCCACGCGCGAAGGGTTGCGAACGTGCGGAGACAACGCGAGCGCGCCACCCTCAGCAGGCGCTGATCCGATCCTCCGGACCCAACGACCCGAGCGCGTGGGCCACCGGGGAACGGCCCGGAGCCGCCGGATCGTGATCGATGAACGAGCCGGCCTCCAGGCTCCGCGCGACCGCCTGCAGCTGCGGGCCTGGCTCGATGTCGAGCTCGCGGCGGAGCGCCGCGGCCGCGTCGCGGTACGCGAGCAGCGCCTCGGCGCGACGCCCGGAGCGCGCCAGCGCGATCATCAACGCCGTCCACAGGCGCTCGTTGTACGGCGCGTCGACGAGCGCGCGGCGCAGGTCCGGGACGAGCGACTCGTGCTCGCCAAGGTCCAGCCGGACCCGCATGACGTCCTCGATCGCGGCGACCCGCAGCGCGTCGAGCTGGCGGACCTCGGCGAGCGACGCCGGCTCGTCCCCCACGTCGGCGACCGAGGAGCCGTGCCACAGCGCGAGCGCCTCGGTCAGCAGGCGCATCGACGTGCGCGCGTCCGTGCCCGGTGCGTGCGCCTGGGTGACGAGCGCGAGGAACCGAGGCGCGTCGATCGCCGCGGGGTCGGCCTCGAGGCGGTAGCCGCCGGCGTCGGTGACGATCCGAGGAACGCCGTCGTGGTCGCGTCCGCCGCCGCGCAGCGTGCGTCGCAGCTGGAAGACGTGGCTCTGGAGCGTCTTGACCAGGCCCGGCTCGGCGTCCGCGCCCCAGCTGGCCTCGATCAGGCGCTCGAACGGGACGTCGCGGTTCGCCTGGAGGGCGAGGATCGCGAGCAGCCGCCGTTGCTTCGCGGGAAGCGCGACCGGTACGCCGTCGACGGTGACCCGTAACGGTCCCAGCACCCGGATCGCCATCCCCTCGCTCATGCCAGTTAGACGAGCGCCGGGGCACCGAACGTTCAATCTCCGCGCCCAGGGCGTCGGTTGCCGACGTTCAACACGATTCCATCCCGATTCCACCGGCCGTCGAGCAGGGGATGGTTCGCTCTGCCATCCGTGCGGGCCGTCGCCCGCGGCACAGGAGGGTCGGCTGATGATCCGGACTCGCGCCCGAGGCATTCCACGCCTGCTCGGAGCGCTCGGCATGGCAGGAGCCGTCGCGGCCTCGGGCGTCATGCCTGCGGCCGCGGCCGGGCCGAACATCGTCTCGCAATGGAACGTCATCGCCGAGAACACCGTCGTGGGCGCGGGCGCCCAGCAGATCGAGGGCTACCAGTACCTCGCGTACGTCCAGCTCGCGGTCTACGACGCGGTCGTGGCGATCGAGGGCGGCTACCGGCCGTACGGCCCCGCGATCGACGCCCCGGACGGCGCCTCGGCGGACGCAGCGGTCGTGCAGGCCGCGTACGAGACGCTGGTGCACTACTTCCCGTCGAGTGCAGCGACGCTCCTCGCCGCGCGCACGGCATCGCTCGACGCGATCCCGGACGGCGCCGCCGAGTCCGACGGCATCGCGGTCGGCTCGGACGCGGCGCAGGGCATCATCGCCGTGCGCGACGGCGACGGCCTGAGGACGCCGATCGCCACCACGTCGGAGTGGACGCCGAAGGCCCCTGCACCAGGTGTCTGGCGGCTGACGCCGGGCGCCTTTGCCCCCGCACACACGCCGTGGGTCGCCGAGATGACGCCGTTCGTCCTCAAGCAGGCGGACCAGTTCCTGCCGCCCCCGCCGCCGTCGCTGAAGAGCAAGCAGTGGGAAGCGGACCGCGCCGAGATCTTCGCCCTCGGCCGCAACACGAGCGCCGTGCGCACGCCGGAGCAGACGGCGACCGCCGTCTTCTACTCCGCGAACGCCGACCGACAGTACAACCGGCTCGGTCGTGACGTGGCGGCGGAGCGCTCCCTGAGCGTGCTCGAGACCGCGCGCCTGCTCGCGATGATCGATACGGTCGCCGCCGACGCCGGGATCGCCGTCCTCTACGCGAAGTACCACTACCAGTTCTGGCGGCCGGTCACCGCGATCGACCCCACCGCGATCAAGCCCGGCGGCGATGGCCTCGGGCCGGTGCCGGGCTTCGACGACGGCAACCCGGCGACCCAGGAGGAGGTCGGCTGGCGGCCACTGCTCACCACGCCGAACCATCCGGAGTACCCGGCCGCGCACGGCACGGTGACGTCGGCAATGGTCGAGGTCATGACGACGTTCCTCGGCACCAACGCCGTCGATATCGACGTCCACGGCTTCGACGCGAGCGGTGCGGCCGGCAACCTGAACGCCGTCCACCACTTCGACCGGGCCAACGACTGGCGGGCCGAGATCATCAACGCCCGGCTGTGGGCCGGCCTTCATTACCGGACCTCCAGCGAGGCCGGCGTCGCCATGGGCAGGAGCGTGGCGAAGTACGACCTGCGCAACGCGTTCCAGCCAGTGCGCTAGATCCGGTTCCGTCACCGGCGCATACGGAGGGGCCGTCGAGCTCGGCGGCCTCTTCGCGCGACCCGAGGCCTTCATCGGCCGGGAGGACCTGCCGCCATCCGAGGCGGCCTGCTGGCTCCCCGCGGAACGGATGGTCCCGGGTCAGGCGCGCGAGCTGGCATTGTCCGCGTCTCCCTCGGAGGTGGCTTCGGTCTCCGCCATGTACAGGTCGAACGCGCGGGCGATGACGCCCTCGAGCTCGGCGAACAGCTCCTCGTCGACAGCCCCGAAGTTGAACGTGGAGCGGCCGGTCAGCTTCCTGGCCAGCGCGGGCGACAGGGACGAGCGGAGCGCTGCGTGCTCGTGCACCGGCAGCAGGTAGAACGAGACGAACTTCGTCGCCGGCTTCACGAACGCGAACCACTCGTGGCCCTTCGCGCCCGGCCGCCGGAGCGTCGGGATCCCGTAGATCGTCGCCCACTCGAGGCGGTCCTCGTACGGGGCGAGCAGCTGCCGGAGCCGGACCTCCACGGCGTTGAGCTGGGTGATCGAGGGCGCCATCAGTAGGCCGCCAGGCCGCGGATCGCCTCGGCGATCTTGGCGGGGTTGAGCATGAACCAGTCCTCGAGCGCGTGGTTGTACGGGACGCCGGGCACCTCGGGGCCGGCGATCCGGGTGACCGGGCCGTCGAGGAAGTCGAACGCCTCCTCCGCGACGATCGCGGCGATCTCGGCGCCGTAACCGCCGAACCGGTTGTCCTCGTACGCCACGAGGCACTTGCCGGTCTTGCGCACGGACCCGAGCAGCGTCTCCCGGTCCAGGGGCCGGAGCGAGCGGAGGTCGATGACCTCGCAGTCGATGCCCTCGGACTCCACGCGCATCGCCGCCTCGAGGGCGTACTGGACCATCAGTCCGTACGCGACGACCGTCAGCTGCCGGCCCTCCCGGCGGACCTGCGCGCGGCCCAGCGGCACCGTGTACTCCCCCGCCGGGACCTCGCCGCGCACCGAGCGGTACATCTTCTTGTGCTCGAAGAACAGCACCGGGTCGTCGTCGCGGATCGCGGACCGCAGCAGGCCCTTCGCGTCGTACGGCGTCGACGGGATCACGACCTTCAGCCCGGGGACGTGGGTGAAGAACGCCTCCACGGACTGCGAGTGGTACAGGGCACCGTGCACGCCGCCGCCGTAGGGCGCCCGGATCACCATCGGCACCCCGACGCCGCCGTTCGTGCGGTAGCGCATCCGCGCCGCCTCGGACACGATCTGGTTGAACGCGGGGTGGATGAAGTCCGCGAACTGGATCTCGGCAACCGGGCGGAGGCCGTTGAGCGCCGCCCCGATCGAGGTGCCGACGATCATCGACTCCGTCAGCGGGGTGTCGATGACGCGGTCGTCGCCGAACTCCGCCCACAGGCCGTCGGTCGCGAGGAACACGCCGCCCTTCTTGCCGACGTCCTCGCCGAGCACGACGACGGTCTCGTCCCGGCGCATCTCCTCGGCCATCGCCTCGCGGACCGCCTCGATCAGGGTTCGGACCGGCATCAGTGGCTCTCCGCCGCCGAGCCGTGGGTATGGGTGGGATGCTGGGGCTCGCCGACGCCCGACGGGTGCCACGGCGGCGGCAGCTCGGACGGCCAGGGCTGCGAGTACACGTGGTCGACCGCCGTGAACGGATCCGGGTCGGGCTCGGACTCGGCGTACTCGGTCGCGTCGTCCACGATGCGGGCGATCTCGGCCCGCATCGCCTCCTCGATCCCGTCGGTCAGCACGCCGGCGCCCCGCAGCTGCTCGCGGAAGATCGGCAGCGGATCGTGCGTCCTGCCCTCGGCCAGGTCCTCGTCGGAGCGGTACTTCGTCTGCTGGTCGTCCGACGAGTGTGCGGTCAGCCGGACGACCTTCGCCTCGATGAGCGACGGCCCGCCGCCCGAACGCGCGCGCTCCACGGCCTCCCGGCCCGCCGCGTAGCAGGCGAGGACGTCGGTCCCGTCCACGATCACGCCCGGCATCCCGTATCCGGCGGCCCGCACGGCGACGTCCTTGACGGACAGCTCCTTCTCGGCCGGGACGCTGATCGCGTAGCCGTTGTTCTCGACGATGAACACGAACGGCAGCCGGTGGATCGCCGCGAAGTTGAGCGCCTCGTGGACGTCGCCCTGGTTGCTGCTCCCCTCGCCCATGATCGCGACCGCCACCTGGTCGAGGTGGCGGGTCTTGGCGGCGAGCGCGATGCCCACGGCGTGAAGGATCTGCGTCGCGACGGGCGACGAGACGGAGACGATGTGCGCGTCGGCATGCCCGTAGTGGCCGGGCATCTGGCGCCCGCCGGACGATGGGTCGACGCCCTTCGCGTACTGCGCGAGCATCAGGTCACGGGCGGTCATCCCGAACGCGAGGCAGGTCGCGATCGAGCGGTAGAACGGGGCGATCCAGTCGTGGCCCTGGCGGAGCGGCCACGCCAGGCCGACCTGCGCGCCCTCGTGGCCCTGGCCGCTGATGACGAACGGCGCGCGGCCGGCCCGGTTCAGGATCCACATCCGCTCGTCGACGGCCCGAGCCAGCGCGACGGTCCTGTACATCGCGACCAGGTCCGCATCGGTGAGCCCGACCGAGGCGGCAAGCTCGCTCGTCGCGGCGTCGTCGCCGCGGTCCGTGACCGTCATCGCGTCCTCCTCCAGCGCCGGACGTCCCGGCGTCAGAAGCTGATCGACGTCAGAAGTTGATCGACCGTCCGTCGACCGCCATCGCGGTCTCGCCCAGGATCTCGGAGAGCGTCGGGTGTGCGTGGGTGGTGAGGCCGATCTCCCACGGCACGGCCTCGAGCGTGAACGCGAGGCTCGCCTCCGCGATCAGGTCGGTCGCGTGGGGGCCGATGATGTGGATCCCGAGCGTCTCCTCGGTCTCCTTGTTCGCGATGATCTTGGCGAACCCCTCGTACTCGCCCCCGATGATCGCCTTCCCCACCGCCTGGAACGGCACCTTGGCGACCTTGATCGGCAGCTCGCGCTTCACGCACTCCTGCTCCGTCAGGCCGACCGAGGCGATCTCCGGCCGGCAGTAGGTCGCCTTGGGCTGCTTGTCGTAGTCCATCCCGTGGACGTCCGGGTCGCCGGCGATCGTGTGGACCGCCGTGATCCCCTCGTGCGCCGCCGTGTGGGCGAGCATCAGGCCGCCCACGATGTCGCCGATCGCGTACAGGTGCGGCTCGCGGGTCCGCATGTGGTCGTCGACCTTGACGAACCCGCGGTCCACCTCCGCGGACGTCGTCTCGAGTCCCACGTCCTCCACGTTGGTCGCCCGGCCCGCGGCGACGAGCAGCATTTCGGCGCGGACCTCGGTCGCCTCCTTGCCCTCCGGCCCGACGGTGATCGAGACGCCCTCGTCGTCCACCTTGATCGACTCCGGGTCGAACCGGGCGTTGGTGATCACCTTGATCCCGCGCCGGCTGAACGTGCGCTCCAGCTCCTTGCTGACCTCGCGATCCTCGAGCGGCACGATCGCCGGCAGATACTCGAGCAGCGTCACCTGCGAGCCCAAGTCGTGGTACATCGACGCGAACTCCACGCCCACCGCGCCTGCGCCGATGATGATCACCGACCCCGGCAGCGTGTCCATGCGCAGCACATCGTCGCTGGTCACGATCCGCGTGCCGTCGGGCTCGATCCCGGGCAGGCTCTTGACGCGCGAGCCGGTCGCGAGGACGACGTCGGTCGCGTTGAGGACCCGCTCGCCGCCCCCGCCGGGTGTGCCGTCGTCGCCCGCCATCTGGACGCGGACCTTGGTGGCGCCGTCGAGTCGGCCGCGGCCCTGGACCCACGTCACGTCGTACTTCTTGACCAGCGACTGGACGCCCTTCCACATCCGGGTCACGACCATGTCGCGGCGGGCGGCCATCTTCGCGTAGTCGATGGTCGTCTCGCCGCCGAGGTTGAGCCCGAAGTCGGCCGCGCGGTGGAGCCGCTCGTTGAACGCCGCGCTCTCGAGCAGCGCCTTGGTCGGGATGCAGCCGCGGTGGAGGCACGTCCCTCCGAGCTTGTCCTCGTCCACGAGCGCGACCTTGAGGCCGAGCTGGCTGGCGCGGAACGCGGCGGCATAGCCGCCGGTGCCCGCGCCGAGGACGACGAGATCGAAATCGTTCGAGGAGCCGACGGCCATCGGTCAGGGGGTCTCCGTTGGGGCCGCGCTCGTGGCGCGTCGGAAGGGCATCGCCTCGATCGTACACCGGGCCCTCAGGACGGCTCGCGCCGTGGCGGCAGCCCCACGTGCTCCCGGTAGCCGGCCCAGGCATGGGCGACGAGCCGGAGGTCGCCTTCGGTCAGCCGCTCGTCGACCGTTCCCAGGCCCTCGACGTGGTACAGCGCGGGGACGCCCACGCCTGGCTTCGCCCGCTGCCAGGCACGCCACTCGTCGAGCGACGGCATCGCCCAGTCGTCCGTGTCGATGGGCACGCCGGGCATCGCCGCCCGAACGATCGCGGCGCGGTGGCGGAGCTGGGTGACGACCGGGACCAACGGCTCGGGGTCGTCCAGCCGCAGCGCGTCGTTGAGCCGGATCATCGACACGACATCGGCGAACAGGGGGTTGGGTGTGTGCGTCACGAGCAGGGCGTCCGGGCGCTCGGCGCGGGCGGCCGTGGCGACGATGGCGAGCAGCCGGTGGAGGAGCGCGATGCCCCACGGGCGTGGCTCGCCAGGGGCGGCATGTTCGTCCGCCCAGGTCCGCAGGCTCGCCCCCGAGGGCGTGGACGCCGTGAAGTCGATCTTGAGCCCGTCCGCCCCGAGGCCGCCGGCGCCGCGCGGGCGGACCAAGCGCCCGATCGACGCCGCGACCGCCGCGACCGCCTCGGGGTTCGTGGGATCGACGGTCACAGGGCGGCCCGTGCCGTCGCGGACGCACCACTCCGGGGGCAACCCCTCCGGGTCCCACGCCTTCCACCACAGGAGAACGCGGATGTCCTCCGCGTGCCGGGCCTCGATCCAGCCCGCGAGATCCGGCCAGCGAGCGGTGTCCGGCTCGTTCGTGCCGTACGCCGCCTGCCACTTGTCGTCGATCACAACGGTTCCCGGGCGGACGCCGGCGGCCGCGAGCCTGGCGAGCCACGCGTCGTAGTGGCCCTGGCTCGCGAGCGCGGCCGGTGGCTCGCCGAGCTCCGGCGACAGCGCCCACTGCGCACCCCAGCCGCAGAACATGGGCTCGAGCCACCAGGCCGGCGTCCCTCGGCCGGCGACGGTGGCAGCGTCGGTGGGAGCCGCCGGGTGCGACGCCGTCGCCGCGATCGCCGGCGTCGGCGGGGACGGGGCGGCGAGGGCGGAGTACGCGTCGGGCTGCCCGGGCACGAGCACGACCCAGGGCGACGCCCATCGGCCGTCGACCACTGTGTGGCCCTCGTAGTCGAGCCGGATGTCGAAGCCCAGGTCGTCGGCCTCCCAGGCGACGCCGGTGATGGGCAGCTCGTCGGCCGTCGTCGCTGCGACGCCGATCCCCAGCCAGGGTCCGTCGGGCATCGCGAGCGGGTCATCTGCAGGAGGCCTGGCGGCCGCGAACGCGAGCGGGCCAGGCGTGAAGAACCAGCGGCCGCCGGCCGGGCTGCCGCTGCCGGTGACACCCGACGCCGCCGCCACGCCCGCCGGCGCGACGATCCGGCGCGGGCTGTCCGGGCTGCCGCTGACGAGCGATTCGAAGCTGCGCCCGCTCCACACGCGGCCGGTGTCCATTCCAGGCCAGGCCGAGCCCCGCCCGCCGAGCAGCCGGACGTCGGTGACGCGACCGCCGCCCTCGACCTCGATGCACATGGCGAGCCGGTCGTCGGCCGCGCACATGATGAGCCGGCACGACGCCCAGCGGGCCGAGCGCACCCGCCACGTGACGAGGACCACCCCCGGGACGCCCTCGGCCGGTGCGACGTGCGGCTCGTCCACCGCCCACCACTCGTCAGGCCCCTCGAGCGTGTCCACGGCGCCGACGGCCGCGAGGACCGCCCAGCGGCCGCCCTCGTCGTCCAGGAGGTCGAGGAACGGCCGCCCGGCCCGGCGCTGGACGAGCGACCACGCCGGGGCGTCGAGCACGAGGCGTCCGTCGTCCGTCCGAGTCACCGCCGCCATCGGCGTGCCCCCGCTGCCTGGCCGTTTCGAAGTCGCTTGCCTGGTCGGCCGTTCGCCGGCCGGTTAAACGAAACCGGGCCGCGAAGCCGCGGCCCGGTGAGCGTCTGGTGTGCTCGGGTCAGTTGCCCCGCATGCTGCGGAAGCAGTCCGAGCAGTAGACCGGCTTGCCGTTGGTGGGTCGGAAGGGCACCTTGGCGTCCTTGCCGCAGTTCGAGCATGTCGCGTCGAACATCTCGCGCGGCGCGCTGCTGCGGTACCCACCGCCGCCGCCACCGCCGTACCCGCCGGAGGAGTAGCCTCCGCCACCGCCGTACCCGGAGTCATAGCCGCCGCCGCTCGAGTACGAGCTGCCGCCGCCATACCCGCCGCCCTCTGCACCACGAGCCGCCTTGCGGCTCGCGCGGCACGAGGGGCACCGGCGGGGCTCCGAGAATCCCTTCTCGGCGTAGAAGGCCTGTTCACGCTCCGTGAATGCGAACTCCATTCCGCAGTCGGAACAGGTCAGGGTCTTGTCGGCCACGTGCCGATCTCCTCCGTGTGTCGCCGCCTCTTGCCCGGGTCCTACGAGTTGGTGTGCACCGCCGGAGGAGACCAAGTTTCGCGCGTGCGATCGAGTGTGAGCTGCGCACGGTCGCCCGTGCACCCGCGCAGTCTACGCACAAAGGGGAACCGTGGCGATACCCAATTTCGCGCGATTCCCGGGACCTTCGTCCGGCCGCGCCGACGCACCATCAGGCGGGGATCCCGTACTCCCGGCGAGCCCCCTCGAGATAGGTCGCCACCTCCCGAGCCCGGCGATCCTCGTCCCAGCCCAGCACGTGGCCGGCGATCTCCGCGACGCGCGGCGCGATGGATGCCCCGCGGTCCGGGAGGACGTGGACGAGGCGGATCCGGCGGGCGAGCAGGTCGTCCAGCGACTGGGCGAGCTCGCGGTCGGCCGCCCAGGCGATCTCCGCCTCGAGGTACGGCTCGCCGGCGACGAGCGGCCGGACGAGGCCGTGCTCCCGGCCGTAGGCGAGGACGGCCTCCGCCTCCGTCCCGTGGCGGTTCACGAGGGTCGTGGCGGCCTCCTCCGTGAGGGACGGCTCCTCCGCGAGAATCCGCGTCGCCAGGCGATCGAGGGCAGCGCGCGGTGCGGCACCGTGGATCGGCAGGTTTCGCGTCCGGCTCGGCCGGCGGCGCGCCTCGTCGCGGCCCAGCACGGCGTCCACGGCGTCGCGCGCCATCACCCGGTAGGTCGTGTACTTGCCGCCGCTGACCCGGACGAGGCCCGGCGCCTCGACGCTCACCTTGTGCTCGCGCGAGACCTTCACCGTCGACGACGTCCCCGACGGCGCGATCAGCGGCCGCAGCCCGGCATACGTGCCGACGAGGTCGTCGCGGGTCACGCCGACGTCGAGCGCGCCGTTCAGGGTGCCGAGGATCTCGTCGACGTCCTCGCTCGTCGCGGCGATGTGGTCCACCGGGCCGGTGTGCGGCCGGTCGGTCGTGCCGATCACCCAGTGGCGCGGCCACGGGACGAGGAACGCGACGCGGCCGGGGATCCGGAGCGTCATGCCGCCCCTCGCCCTGATCCGCTCGCGCGGGATCACGAGGTGCGCGCCGCGGGCCGGAACCACCTGGAACGACGCCTCGCCGAACGGCCGGTCGGGCAGCGCGCCCCACACCCCCGTCGCGTCCAGGACGGCCGTCGCCCGGACGTCCAGCCTCGACCCCGTCAGGCGGTCCTCGACCGTCGCGCCGGCGATCCGGTCGGTGGAACGGCCGCCGTTGCGCAGCGGCCCCGCCGCGCGCACCCGGGTGACCGCGACCGCGTGGTCGCCGAACCGGTCCAAAGCCGTGCGCACGACCGCGAGCGTGTACCGCGCGTCGTCCTCCATCGCGTCGTGATACAGCAGCGCACCGCGCAGGTCTCGCCGCACGAGGTCGGGCGCGTACTCGAGCGTCTCCTCGAGGCCGAGGTGACGGTGCCAGCCCCCCGAGTTGCGGCTCCCCAGCAGGTCGTACAGCGTCACGCCGGCCTCGTAGAACGCGCGGGTGATGACCGGCGGCCCATACAGCGGGAACAGGAACGCCTCGAGCCGGACGAGGTGCGGCGCGAGCCGCAGCAGGCGGGCGCGCTCGGCGAGGGCCTCCCGGACCAGCGGGATCTCCAGCTGCTGGAGGTAGCGCAGCCCGCCATGGATCAGCCGGCTCGACCGGGAGGAGGTGCCGACGGCGATGTCGCCCTGCTCCACCAGCGCGACGCGCAGCCCGCGGCTGGCCGCGTCGAGGAAGGCACCAGCACCGACGATCCCGCCGCCCACCACGAGCAGGTCCCAGGTCTCGTTCGCCAGCCGCTGCAGGTCGTCGCCTCGTCGGGCGAGCGGTGGACGGATGTCGTGCGGCGTGGAGGTGAGCGTCATGGCCTGGTGCCTCGCGTGGTGCGTCGGGTCAGGCTCCCGGTCCCGGCGAGCGCAGGATCCGCCACAGCACGAGGGCGGTCCCCACGACGAGGACGAGGATCAGGAGCGGCGTGTGGAACACGACGCCCTGCCCCTCGCTGGGAAGGAGCGCGGTGA
>DASSRG010000095.1:0-5760 GCA_035701885.1 Candidatus Limnocylindrales bacterium | reverse complement strand
CCCGGCCGTCCTCGCGCTCCTCACCGCCGCGCTTCGCCAGCACCCGGCCGCCGGCGCCGCCATCCTCGAATCGGATCCGCCGGCCACCCTGCCGATGGCCATCGACGTCCCGCTCGCCCGCCTGGCGGCAAACGCGCTCCTCGCCGAGGATCGCCGCTCGCTCCACGCGCTCCTCGACGCAATGGGCGCGATCGTCGTCCCCGCCGCAACCTGGCGCGCCCTCGACCCCGACGCCCACACCCTCGACGACATCGATCTCCCGACGGACCGCTGAGACGCGTGCGGCGAACCCGTCGGCGGGGCCGCACCCGCTTCGCGTCGACGTCAGCGCTCGGGGGCATTCGGCTCCCAGGGTCCGGCGATGATCGTGGCCTCGTGGTGCCCGGGCCAGGGCGGCATCGTGATGCACAGGAACTCGAGCGGCTCGGCGCCCGTGCAGCGGTACTGGAACGACGTGCCGACCGGGATGTCGATCGAGACGCCGGGCTCGAGAACCGTGATCTCCTCGCCCGCGCCATCGCGGCGCCAGACCTGGCCCTCGCCCGCCAGCACGTGCCAGAACTCGCTCACCGTGGCGTGGACCGCCGCGCGGTTGATCTGACCCGGCGGGACCGTCGAGTGGATCATGTCGCCGGTCTCGCCCCCGATGAGGTACCGGACCTCCGCTCCGGCCGGGGAGCGGTCGTTCGGCGACGAGGGGAACGGGCGAGTCTGCACGGGGTGCGTTACGCAGACTCGGCGGCGCGCTTCATGCCCTCGGCCTCGAGGCCCATGTAGCGGTTCGTGAGGTCCTTGTAGAACCGGCCGAAGATCGGGACCAGCAGCCCGGTCATCTCGAGCGTCAACGTGAGGCGGGCGCGGCCGCCGCCGAGGGCATCGACGCGGTGGCCCGCCACGTTGGTCACGCCGCCGGCCTTCTGCGTCCACTCGAAGTAGCTCGGGGCGTCCCAGGTCGTGACGTCCCACGTGCCTTCCGAGAGCTTCGGCTGCTTGAGGCGGACGCGGCTGCCGGCGGTCACCGGCGCCGGGGTCAGGAGCTCGATCGCCTCGACGGTCTCGATGCGCCCCGGCCACGCCTCGATGTCCGTGAGCACGTCCCATACGAGCTGCTGGGACGCCTCGATCTCGATCGACTTCTCGAACCGCATGGCGACAGTCTGACGAGGCCGATCAAGCCGCCCCGACGAGGAGCCGCGCGGCGACGAGCGCGCCGTCGGTTCGAACCTGGGTCGCGACCTCGCCAGCACGCGCGCGCTTCTCGGGCGCAAGCGCGATGGCGAGCGCCTCCGCGAGGGATTCGGCAGTGGGAACGGGCTCCTCGTGGGCCGCACCGATCCCGAGCTCCGCCACGCGGCGTGCCCAGTGCGGCTGATCGACGAGCTGCGGGACGATGACCTGCGGCACGCCGGCGATCGCGGCGGCATGCGTGGTGCCGGCACCGCCGTGGTGGACGACCGCGGCCACGCGCGGGAACAGCGCCTGGTGGTTGACCTCGCCGATGACGAAGGCGTCGTCCGCCGCGTCGCCCAGCCCGAGGTCGGCCCAGCCGCTGCCGAGGATGACGCGCCTGCCCTGAGAGCGGACGGCCTGGAGCACGATCCGTCCGAGATCCGGCGCCGCCCGCATCGCCATGCTGCCGAAGCCCACGTAGACGGGCGGGCTGCCGGCATCGAGAAACGACCGCAGGTCATCGGGGAGCGGCCGCTCATCGGGGAGGATCCACGCGCCCGTCTGGACGAGGTCGAAGTCCGTTAGGTCCTTCCACGGGGCCAGCACCGGGTCGGACGCGAGCCAGATCTCGCCGCCGAGCACGTGGTCTCGCACGTTGTCCACCGGCGGCAGCCCGAGCGCCGCGCGCCCGCGGTTGAGCGGCCCGAGGTACATCGCGTTGACCCGCTCCGCGTCCTCGCGCCACAGCACCCGGTTGTCGGTCTCGTCCTCCGCCGACTGCTTGCCCGGTCGCCGCGACGGCGCGAAGTGCCGCGACGGCAGCCCGAAGATGTGGAAGCACGCGAGCACGTAGCGGATTCCGAGCGATTCCGCGACCGACCGCGCCCCGGCGGGCATCAGGCCGGTTGCGACGATCGCGTCGCAGCCCTCGGCGGCCGGGAGCAGCGTCGCGAACCGCGCGTCGACGAGCTCTGCGGCGAGCCGAAACGGGGCATCGGGCGACGGCGCCTTGAGGCTTGCCGCGATCGAGCGCGTGGACGGACCGAGCGGGATCGGCGTCACGCCCACCCGCGCGAGGAGCGCGTCGAACTCTTCGTCGGGTGGTGCGGCGACGCGGACCTCTGCCCCCAGCTCGTGCAGTCGGAGGGCGAGCGCCGCGAGGGGCTCGATGTCGCCCCGGGAGCCCCAGGAGGTGAGCAGGACGCGCATGTGCGGAACCGCCGCTGTGGGTTGTCGGGCGAGGCGGGGGTCGCGACCACGGTATCGCGGACAAGCTGAGACCCCCGTCCCTGGGAGGGCGAACGGGGGTCTCGCGTGTGGTGCGCCGGGTCGTCGGGGAGGAGCACCGATGACCCGGTGGATGCAGCCGGGCGGGGAGGAGGCCGCCGGCCGATTTGTCGAGGAAGCGGGAGGAGCGAGCTAGTAGTCGAAGGCCTTCGTCGGGCCCGCGACCGCGGTGGTCAGCCGGCCGACGAAGTGAGAGGTCAGGAAGCCGAACCGGCCGCCCTTCGCCTTCGGGGCCTTCGCCGCCTTGGCCTGCCGCTCGGCAGCGGCGTCGGACATCAGATCGGCGAGGTGCTCGTTGACGCTGTAGATCGCCAGGACGTGCATTCCGGTGACCTCCTTTCCGCGGCAGCTGGGGCGCTTCGTGTGTGAGTGCCTGCCGCTGCGAGAAGTCTCGCCGCCGGTGCCCGCCAGCGAAGTGGACGGGCGATCTCGATTCGCCTACGTCATCCGACGGATCCGGGTGTCAACCTCCGTCGCCGCTCGAGCGTCCGTCATCCGCGCCGCGGCCGGTCCGGGCCTGGAGCTCGTCGATCCGCCGCGAGGCCTCGGCCTTGGTCAGGTCGTCAGGGATGTCCTCGCCCGCCTCGCGCGCGAGCGTCTGGAGGTACGAGCGCTGCGGGCCCGTCATCGGCTCGTCGCCAGTGACCCAGTCAGCCGGATCCTTCTCGGGGTTCGACCCCGGGCCCTGGCCCGGGAGGTTCGCGCCTTCCGCCTCGTCGCCGTCGCTGCCGGGTCGTCGCTCTGTCATCGATCCGCCTCGCGCTCCGCGACCCCCACCCGGTGACGGTACGAGAGCTCGCCGCCGAGCCAGCCGGTCACCATCAGCACCATCGCCGAGAGTGCGCTGAGGGCCAGGCCTCGGGGCACCGTCGCCCGGCGCTCGTCGCGCGTTCGAAGAGCGAGGCTGACGCCACCCAACGCCAGCACGAGCGCGTTGCCGAGGACGTGGAACCAGGCGCTGGCGTGTGAGCGGATCTGGCGTCGCGACCAGAAGTCGATGCCGCCGAGGACGGCGGCGAGCGCGCCGGTCACCAGCCCCGCCAGGGTGAGCAGGCGCCCGGCGCGTGCGAAGAACGGGTCGCTGGTCGCGGCATACGCGACGTCCGCAACGACGGCGCCCGTGAACGCGCCGATCGGCAGCGGGACGACGGCCGGATGGAGCGGGTGGCCGGCGATCGCGGCGGTCGACGGGATCGCGTCGTGCTCCTCGTGCTGCGGCGCGAGGGTCTGCATGACGCTCGACGCCGTTTCGCCGGGCCCGCCGCGCTCCAGCACCGCGCGCGGTTCGAACGTGAGCATCGCGGGCGCGTGGATGCCGCGCAGCAGCGCCTCGGTGGGGTTCGGGTGGCGCACTCCGAACCCGCCCCTGCGCCGCTCGCCGCCTCGTCGGTCGTCGTGCCAGGGCAGGTCCTGGTGGCGTCGATCCGACCCGTCCCGGCGCTCGACGCCGTTCCATTGCATGACCTCGGTCATCGAGGGCACCTCCCTTCGGTCTGGTGCCGTCGATTGGACGCTGCCCGGGTGGCGCGGAGCGTCAGCCGGGCCGCGGTCCGCCTCTCACCGCCGTGGCAGGAGCGCGCGGTTCAGTCGAGGCCGGGGAGCTCGTGCACCGCGACGCCGTCGACGAAGGTGGCCAGGACGGTCGTGTCGCCGATGGGCCCGGCGCCCTCGTCGAACAGGTCGCGGTCGAGGATCGCGAAGTCCGCGAGCTTGCCCACGGCGAGCGTCCCCGTCTCGTCGAGGTGGTTCGCATACGCCGATCCGGCGGTGAACGCCGTCAGGGCGTCGACGAGCTCGATCCGCTCGTGGGGGAGGAACGGCTCGCCCGATCGCGTCTCGGGCGACATGCGGGTCACCGCCACCTCCATCTCGAGGAACGGGTCCGGGGTCGAGACGCTCCAGTCCGAGCCCATCACCAGCGTCGCGCCGTGCCTGCGCAGCGAGCGCCACGGGTACTGCCGCGCGCTCACCTCCTCGCCGAGGACCGGCAGCGTGAGCTCGGTCATCTGCTCCTCGAGCACGGCCCACAGCGGCTGCGCATTCGCAAGCGCCCCGAGCCTGCCGAAGCGCGGGATGTCGTCGGGGTGGACGACCTGGAGGTGGGCGAGGTGCGGACGGGTGTCGGACCAGCCGTTCGCGCGGCGGGCGGCCTCGACCGCGTCCAGCGCATGCCGGACCGCACGGTCGCCGAGCGCGTGGAAGTGTGGCTGGAACCCGAGCGCGTCGAGCTTCACGACGGCCGCGGTGAGCGTCTCGGCGTCGATGAAGTCGAGCCCGCTGTTGTCGGTGGTGGAGCCGTCGACGGCGAAGTAGGGCTGGAGCATCGCCGCCGTCTGGTTCTCGATGATCCCGTCGCACATGAGCTTGACGCTCGTCGCCTGGTAGCGGCCGAGCTGGCCGTTCGCGCGGCGCTCGACGATGTCGTCGATCTGCTCGAGGCCCTTCGAGCGGTCCCACCACAGCGCGCCGATGACCCGGGCAGTCAGCTCGCCGGACTCGGCGAGCGCGAGGTACGCGGCCTGGTCGTTCGGCTCGACCCACGCGTCCTGCCACGCGGTGATGCCGAGGCTGTGGAGGTAGCGCTGGCCTTCGAGCAGGCCTTCGCGGTACTCGGCGGGCGTCGCGGGCGGGATCAGCCGGCCCACGAGGTTCATCGCGCCCTCATGGAGCGTGCCGAGCGGCGTGCCGTCGACGTCGCGGGCGATGCGGCCGTCCCCGGGATCGGGCGTGTCCTTGGTGATGCCGGCCAGCTCGAGCGCCTTCGAGTTCACCCAGGCGTCGTGGCCGTCGCGGTTCGGGAAGAACACGGGCCGGTCGGGGACGACGCGGTCGAGATCCTCGCGCCGTGGCAGCCCGCCCGGGAAGTCCGCGAGCGACCAGCCGCCGCCGAGGATCCACTCGCGGTCCGGGTTCGCCGCCGCGTACTCGGCGACGATGCGCAGGTACTCGTCCTTGCCCCGCGCCTCGTGGAGCTCGCAGCGGATCCGAGCGAGGCCGCCGTGGGTCGGGTGGACGTGCGCATCCTGGAAGCCGGCGGTGACGGTCCGTCCCTTCAGGTAGATGGCGCGAGTTTGTGGGCCGGTCAGCGGCTTGACGTCCCGGTCCGAGCCCACGGCGACGATGCGGTTGCCGCGGACGGCCAGCGCTTCGGCCCAGGTCTTGGCGGCGTCGCCGGTGAAGATGCGGCCCCCGGTGAGGACGAGATCGGCGAATTCGTTCGGCATGCGGCGGAGGATGGCATCGGCCGGTCCCGTCGTTGTCGCCGTTTCGTCCTTCGCGCCCGCCCCGTCGTCGGTGACGCGC
>DASSRG010000094.1:0-5465 GCA_035701885.1 Candidatus Limnocylindrales bacterium | reverse complement strand
CGCCGAGACCCTCGAGCGCTTCGGTCACCTCGACATCATCGTCAACTGCATCGGTGGCGGCGCCGGCGACGTCCTGTTCGACGCCCAGGCCTACCCGCGCGACGCGTGGGACTGGATCATGGAGCTCAACGTCCGCTCGGTCATCATCCCGACGATGCCCGCGGTGCGCGCGATGATCGACGCGGGCAACGGCGGCAAGGTCGTGAACCTGAGCTCGGTCCGCGCGGTCCTCGGCATCAACGCTGGCTACTCCGCGTACGTGGCGGCGAAGGGCGCGATCGAGTCGCTGACGCGCCAATGGGCCACCGAGTGGGCGAAGCACGGGATCAACGTGAACGCGGTCCGGCCGACCTTCGTCGACACGCCGCAGGTCGCCTCGCTCCTCGGCGACCCGACGTTCCGTGCCAACGTCGAGAACCGGATCCCCCTGCGCCGCGTCGGGACGACCGACGACGTCACCGGACCGGTCGTGTTCCTCGCCTCGCCGGCCGCCGCGTTCGTCACGGGGCAGGTCCTCGGCATCGACGGCGGCCTCACCGCGACCCAGTAGGAGCCGTCGGATGGAGCAGGTCACCGACCGCATCTGGACCGAGACGAAGGTCCGCGGCTGCAACCCGAGCGTCGTGAGGACGTCGAAGGGACCCGTGGTCATCGACACTCCGCAGCTGCCGACGAAGGCCGTGCAGATGCGCGACGAGGTCGAGGCGATCGGGCCGATCCAGTACCTGGTCAACACCGAGCACCACGTCGACCACATCTTCGGCAACTACTGGTTCAAGGGCCGGACCACGATCGTCCACCACCAGGGCGTCCACGAGCGGTTCATGACCGTGTTCCCGGAGCTCGACCCGTTCGAGTACGCCCTCGAGGCGCTTCCGACCGATGATCCCGAGGGCGCCGCGCTCGTCCCCGACCGTCCGGAGTACTACGCGAACATGGGTACGGCGGACGTCGTGTTCACGGGCGACGTGACGCTCAAAGTGGGTGACCGGACGTTCAACCTGCTCCACACGCCCGGCCACACGCCCGGCCAGCTCGCGGTCTACGTCCCGGAGGAGCGCGTCGTGTTCACCGGCGACACGGTCTTCAGCGAGTGCACGACCTGGCTGATGACCTCGAACGTCGAGCAGTGGATCGCGGCGCTCGACCGGATCCGAGCGCTCGACATCGAGCACGTCGTCCCCGGGCACGGGCCGGTCCAGCCGAAGTCGTACCTCGCGACGCAGCGAGCGTTCCTGCTCGAGTGGACGAGCGCCGTCGCGACGGCGGTGGCGAAGGGCTGGTCGCGCGAGGAGACGATCGCCAAGGTGAGCTTCGCCGAGCGCTACCCGGTCGACATCGGGCAGGAGTACATGATGGACTACATCCAGGAGCGCAACGCCGGCGCCCTCTGGGACAAGCTCACCGCCCCTGCCACGACCACGTACCCGGCCAAGGAGCCGCCCGCTCGCTGACCGAGCCGCACGCCGCCACCGCGACAGAGCCGCCGTCCTCGCCCGCGTCCCGCCGCTTCGCGACGGCGACGCTGCTCGCCGTGGGCACGGAGCTGACCACCGGGGAGACGCGTGACTCCAACGGCGGGGAGCTGGCGGCGTCGCTCGCCCAGGCCGGCGTCACCGTCCGCCGGATCACGGCGCTCCCCGACGACCTCGAGGCCGTGACCCGGGCCTTCGTCGACGCGCTGCAGGAGGTCGACCTCGTCGTCACGACGGGCGGCCTCGGGCCGACGCCGGACGACCTCACCCGCGAGGCGGTCGCGGACGCGATCGGCGAGACCCCTGAGATCGACCCTGCGCTCGAGGCCTGGCTACGGGAGCTGTTCGCGCGGCGCGGGATGCCGCTCCCCGAGGTCAATCTCAAGCAGGCGTGGCTCGTGCCGTCCGCGACCGCCATCCCCAACGCCAACGGCACCGCGCCCGGCTGGTGGGTCGACCGGCCCGACGGCCGGGTGGTCGTGCTGCTCCCCGGCCCGCCGCGCGAGATGCGGCCGATGTGGCACGAGTGGGCCGTGCCCCGGCTCCGGGAGCGCGGCCTGGGCGACGGGCGGATCGCGAAGACCCTCCGCACCTACGGGATCGGCGAGTCCGCCGTGGTGGACCGGCTGGGCGAGCCGCTGTTCCGGACGCCGAACCCGGTCGTCGCGACCTACGCCCGCACGGAGTGGCTCGACATTCGCATCTCGGCCGTCGACGAGGTCGACGGCACCGGAGCCATCGCCCGACCGGCCTCGGACCTCATCGCCGACGCCGAGGCGACCGTCCGCGCCGGCCTCCCCGGCCACGTCTGGGCCGAGGGCGAGACGACGTGGGGCGAGCTCGTGTCGGAGGCGGCCTCGGCCGCGGGCATCCGGTTCGCGACCGTGGAGACCGGCGACCACGGCGCGCTCGCGGCGCTCCTCGGCGACGTCCATGAGCTGGCCGAGGCGGTCATCCGGAGCGGGCCTGAGGCGACGGCACTCCCCTCGCCCGCGGAGCTGCTGGAGGCCGCCGCACGCGTCGCGGCCGACGCCTCCGCCGAGGTCGGGCTCGCGCTCGCCGTGCGCGACGACGACGGGCAGACCGTCCTGCGCGCTGCGGTGAGCGGCACGCCCGCGCCACCGGACGACAGCATCGTCGACGTCCGGCTGTTCACCCGCGGCTCGTACGGGCGGCTGCGCGCCGCGATCGCCGCGGCCGCGTTCCTCGTCGAGCGGCTTCGCGCCGACGGCCCGGGTACGAACCCCGTCGACCGTCCCTGACCGTCAGCCCTCGCCGGTCACCCGCGTGTACGCGGCGGCGACCAGCACGATGATCGATCCGAACAGGACCTGGCGGACCGCCTCGGGCAGGCCGAGCGCGTTGAGGAGCGACGTCAGCACGATCAGGATCATGGCGCCGACGATCGTCCCCCCGTAGCCGCCCCGGCCGCCCATGATCGAGGTCCCACCGACGACCGCCGCGGCAACGGACGGCAGCACCTGCGAGTCGACCAGGGTCACGCTCGCCGTATTGCCCATGCCCGAGTACAGGAAGCCCGCGATCGCGGCGATCAGCGCCGAGATCACGTACAGGACGACCAGCACCTGCCACGACCGGGCACCCGACAGCCGGGCCGCGACCGGGTTGTCGCCGATCGCGTACAGCAGGCGGCCATAGCCGGTCCGCCGGAGCATCAGCAGCAGGAACGCGGCGACGGGCACGAACACGAGCAGGCTGGTCGGCAGGAAGCCGAGCATCGTCCCGGAGCCCAGGGAGCGGAGCTCGGCCGGGACGCCGGAGCCCGTCTGGACCATCATCAGCTGCCACACGTTGGCGAGGCCCAGCACGACCAGGCTCATGCCCAGGGTCATGATCAGCGGGTGGACGCGGAACACGCCCACGCCGATCCCCGACGCGAGGCCCGCGAGCGCGGCCGCGAGGAGCGCGATGAGGATCGCCATCGGCAGGCCCTGGCCGCCCACGAGCGTCGCCACGAGGAAGCCGCTCATCGACGCGACCGCGCCCACCGAGAGGTCGATGCCGCCGGTCAGGAACGTGATCGTCTGGCAGCCGGCGAGCAACGCGAGCGGGATCGACAGGCGCACGATGCCGATCGCCCAGTCCGGGCCGAGGACCTCGGGCTTGAGGATGCCGATGAGCGCGACCAGCAGCGCGAGCAGGCCGAGCAGCGGGATCAGCGGCCGGTCGCGGAACAGTGCCCGCAGCCCTGGCCGCGCGGACACCGTGGCTCCCTGGACGCCGGCGGCGCCGGTCATGCCCGCTCCCTCCGCAGCTGGAGGTAGCTGCCGATCATGACCACGCCGATGAGGATGATCCCCTGGACGACCACCGCGAGGTTGGTGTCCAGGTTGAGGAACGTCATGTCGGTCCGGATGAGCTGGAGGATGACGACGGCGATGAGCGGCCCGAGGATGCCGCCGCGCCCGCCGGCGAGGCTCACCCCGCCGAGCACGACCGCGGCCACCGCGGGCAGCGTGTACGGCCCGGGCTTCGGGTCGCCGATGCTCGTGCTCGCGACGACCGACAGCGCGCCGAGGGCGGCGAACAGCCCCGTGAGGGCATAGGCGGCGACCCGGGTGCGACCCACCGGCACGCCGCTCCGGAATGCCGCGAGGCGGTTGCTCCCGATGGCGTAGATCGACAGGCCGAGGCGGGACCGGCGGAGCGGGATCCAGACCACCGCGACCACCACCAGGAGCACGACCAGCGCCTTGGGCAGCACGTCGATGCCGATGGGGCCGAGGACGAGCTGGCGCAGCCAGTCGACGGACTTGCCGCCAGGCGTCTTGAGCACGAGCAGCGCGAACCCCGCCCACACGAACGTCATGGCGAGGGTGACCACGATGTCCGGGACGCGGGTCAGGACGACCAGGCTGCCGTTGATCGTCCCGAGCAGGAGCCCGAGGAGGATGACGCCGACGACGACCAACAGGCCGAACTCCGCCGACTGATCCTTCATCAGGGTCGCGGCGATCACGCCGCACAGCGCCATCATCGCGCTGACCGAGAGGTCGATCCCGCCCGAGATGATGACGATCGCCTGGCCGACGGTCGCGAGCCCGAGCGGCAGGACCGCGATCGCCAGGCTCTGGAGCCCCGGGATCCCGTAGTCCGGGTTGATGAGCTTGGTGAACGCGAGCAGCACGACCAGGAAGCCGAACAGGCCGAGCGTCCAACCGTTGCGCCGCGCGGCATCGCTCAGCGCGGAGCCGCGGCGATCCGGCACGGCCGTGGCGGCGGCGGTCACGACGCGACCGTCCCGTCATCGGGCGTCGAGGCGGCGTCATGCGCCCCCAGGTCCGCCGCGACCGCCTCTGCGGCGAGCTCCTCGGGCATCAACGCGTCCGACTTGAGGTTGTACGCGGCACGGAGGAGGCTCGGCTCGTCCGCGTCCTCGACCGCGATCTCGCCCACGACCCGCCCGTTGAAGATGACGATCGCCCGGTCGCACGCCAGCTGGATCTCCTTCAGCTCGGACGTGTACAGCAGGACGGCGGCGCCCGCCTCGGCGAGGTCCCGCAGCAGGACGTAGATCTGGCTCTTGGTCCGGATGTCGATCCCGCGCGTCGGGTCGAAGCACAGCATCGTCCTGACCCCGCTGGCGACCCAGCGCGCGATCGTGACCTTCTGCTGGTTGCCGCCCGACAGGCGGCGGACCTCGCCCTGGGCTCGGGTGTCGATCTGCAGTCGCTCGATCGCGCCGTCGACCTTCCGCCGCTCATCGCCGGCCCGGATCACCCCCCAGGTCTTGAGGCGGGTCGAGAACGGCAGCGCGATGTTCTCCTTGACCGAGCGCTGCATCAGCAGTGCCTCCGCCCGGTCGGCGGGGACGTACACGATGCCGGCGCGAATGGCGTCGGCGGGGTGCCGGAACGTCGCCGGCTGGCCGTCGATGGTCAGCTCGCCGGACGCAGGCCGCGCGGAGCCCGCGAGGATGTCGAACAGCTCGTCCTGACCCTGGCCCTCGAGCGCGACGACGCCCAGGAC
>DASSRG010000093.1:0-10599 GCA_035701885.1 Candidatus Limnocylindrales bacterium | reverse complement strand
ACGGCTCCACGGGGCGTGGATTTCGATGCCTGCCCGCCGGTGTTGGAATACACCTCGGTGTCGAGGACGAGGATGTTCACGTCCTTGCCCGATCCGAGCACGTGGTCGAGGCCACCGAACCCGATGTCGTACGCCCAGCCGTCACCCCCGACGATCCACAGCGAGCGGCGGACGAGCTGGGGCGCGATGGCGAGCAGCTCGCGCGCGGCCGACGCGGCGGCGCCATCGACCTGTTCGAGGCGAGCGGCCAGGTCCGCGACGCGCACGCGCTGTGCGGCGATCCCGGCCTCGGTGTCCTGCACGGCCTCGAGCAGCGGCCGGACCACGTCGCTGCCGAGGACCGGCTCCAGCTGCGCGAGGCGGCGACCGGCCTGCTCGGCCTGCGCGTCCAGCGACAGCCGCATTCCAAGACCGAATTCGGCGTTGTCCTCGAACAGCGAGTTGCTCCACGCTGGGCCGCGACCCTGCGCGTTCACGGTCCATGGGGTGGTGGGCAGGTTGCCGCCGTAGATGGACGAGCAGCCGGTCGCATTGGCGACCACGAGCCGATCGCCGAACAGCTGGCTCACGAGACGCAGGTAGGGCGTCTCGCCGCACCCGCTGCACGCCCCGGAGAACTCGAACAACGGCTCGAGGACCTGGCTGCCCTTGATCGTGTCGTGCGGGATCAGGTCACGGTCGAGGGGCGGGATCGCCTGGAACGCGGCCCAGCGCCGGCGCTGCTCGTCGCGATGGAGCTCCACCGGCTCCATGTTGATCGCCTTGTGGCCGGCGTCGCTGCGACTCACCGCCGGGCACACGTCGACGCAGACTCCGCAACCCGTGCAGTCGTCGGGCGCGACCGCGATCGCGAGGCGGTGGGCCGGCAGGTCCCGGGACTTGAACTCCTTGTGGATGAGGGCGGCCGGGGCAGCCTCCGCGGTCGCGACCGGCATGACGTTCATCCGGATGCTCGAGTGCGGGCACACGATCGCGCACTTGCCGCAATCGATGCAGATCGACGGATCCCAGATCGGGATCGTCGGCGCGAGCGCTCGCTTCTCGTACTGTGCCGTCGCGGTCGGGAACGCGCCGTCGGGCGGCAGCGCGCTCACCGGCAGGAGGTCGCCGTTGCCGGCGATCAGCTGCGCGGTGACGGTGGCCACGAAGTCCGGGGCGCCGGCCGGGATCGCGAGGGCGTCGGGCATCGCGTCCGTGCTCGCGTCTCCGAGCGGGACGTGGCTGAGCGACGCGAGCGATCGGTCAATCGCCGCGAAGTTGCGCGCGACGACCTCGTCACCGCGCTTCGCGTAGGTCCTGGCAACGAAGTCCTTGATCCGGACGATTGCCTCCTCGGCAGGCAGGACGTTGGCGAGCTGGAAGAAGCACGGCTGCATGACCGTGTTGATCCGGTTCCCCATGCCCGCGTCCTTCGCGACCGCGGCCGCATCGACGACCCACAGGTCGATGTGCTTGTCGACGAGCTGCCGGCGGACGGCGGGTGGGATCCGCGACCACACCTCGTCCGGGCCGTAGGGCGCGTTGAGCAGCAGCGTCGCGCCGTCCCGGGCGGCCTCGACGACCTTCGCCTTGCCCAGCAGCCCGAACTGGTGGCACGCGACGAAGTCCGCCTCCTCGACGAGGTAGGTCGAACGGATCGGCTCCGGGCCGAACCGGAGATGCGAGACGGTGACCGATCCCGACTTCTTGGAGTCGTAGACGAAGTAGCCCTGGGCGTGGAGCCCGGTGTGCTCGCCGATGATCTTCACCGACGCCTTGTTCGCGCCAACCGTCCCGTCGCTTCCGAGGCCGAAGAAGACCGCCGAGACCTCACCCGCCGGCGGCTGGCGCCGGAACGACCGGTCGATCGGCAGGCTGAGGTGTGTGACGTCGTCGACGATGCCCACCGTGAAGTGCGGCTTCGGGGCGTCCTTCGCGAGCTCGTCGAACACGGGCTTGACCATCGAGGGCGTCAGCTCCTTCGACGACAGGCCGTAGCGGCCGCCCACGATCCGCGGCACCCGCTCGAAGGGCGGCCCGGCTGTGGCCATCGCCTCGTGCACGGCCGCGACGACCTCGAGGTACAACGGCTCGCCGACCGCGCCCGGCTCCTTGGTGCGGTCGAGGACGCCGATCGAGCGGACCGTCTCCGGCATGGCGGCGATGAGCGCAGCGGCCGGGAACGGCTGGAACAGGCGGACCTCGAGCACCCCGACTCGCTCCCCACCCGCGACCAGCGTCTCGACGGTCTCCTCGATCGCGCCGCCCGCCGACCCGATCACGACGATCACCCGGTCGGCGTCGGGAGCGCCGTGGTAGTCGACCAGGTGGTACTGGCGCCCCGTCCGCTCCGCGAGCTCGTCGAACACCTCCTGCACGATGGCCGGCACCGCCTCGTGGAAGGGGTTGGAGGCCTCGCGGGCCTGGAAGAACACATCCGGGTTCTGGGCCGTGCCGCGGACGGACGGCCGATCCGGCGTGAGGCCGCGCGAGCGGAACGCGAGGACGTCCTCCTCGCGCACGAGGGCCGCGAGGTCCTCGTCCTCGAGCAGCTCGATCCGGTTCACCTCGTGGCTGGTCCGGAAGCCGTCGAAGAAGTGGAGGAACGGGACCCGTGAGCGGAGCGTCGCCGCGTGGGCGACGAGCGCGAAGTCGTGGGCCTCCTGGACCGACCCGGCGGCGAGCATCGCCCATCCGGCCGATCGGCTGTGCATCACGTCGCTGTGGTCGCCGAAGATCGACAGGGCGTGGGTCGCGATCGCGCGCGCGGCGACGTGGATCACCGCGGGGGTCAGCTCGCCGGCGATCTTGAACATGTTCGGGATCATCAGCAGCAGGCCCTGCGACGCCGTGAACGTCGTCGCGAGCGACCCGGCCTGGAGCGCGCCGTGCAACGTGCCGGCCGCACCCGCCTCGGACTGCAGCTCGACGACCGAGGGCACATCGCCCCACAGGTTGGTCCGGCCTGCCGCGGCCCAGTCATCGCAGTGCTCCGCCATCGGCGAAGCGGGCGTGATCGGGTAGATCGAGATCAACTCGGAGAGCGCGTATGCGACTCGTGCGGCGGCTTCATTGCCGTCCAGGCAGGCTCGACGGTGGTCCACGACGCCCTCAGCGCTCCTCGGTGCATTGCCGACCCTGCCTCGATCGGGGGCCGCGACATCATCCTCGTACGCTGCGTGCCCGCCGAACCCGTGCCACTTCGCCCTACGCGGGGACGCGGGGTCACGGGGAAGGGGACCGGAGGTCACATCGATCGGGGCCGTTCGGGACGAGAGCGCCCGCCGGGGATCGCAGGATGCTCTCGGTGCCCGGACGCCGTGGCGCCCCGTCCATGAGCGCGAGCCGGGCCGTAACCGTGCGCGAGCTGTGACAGCACCGACCGAACAACCCAGGCCGCCGTCCGATGACAAGCGGTGGAAGATCGTCGAGACGCGGATGCGCCGGCTGGGCAACCAGCCCGACGCCCTCGTCGAGGCGCTTCACTCGGCCCAGGAGGCGTTCGGCTACCTGGACACCGACGCGCTCACGTACGTCGGCTCGAGCCTCTCCGTGCCGCCGTCGAGGGTGTATGGCGTCGCGACGTTCTACCACTACTTCACCCTCAAGCCGGCCGGCGACCACACGGCGGTGGTCTGCACTGGCACGGCCTGCTACATCAACGGGGCGGGCGGCATCCTGGCCGCGATCCGGAACCGGCTGGGGATCGAGCCCAAGCAGACCACCGCGGACGGCAAGGTCTCCCTGCTCACGGCCCGCTGCCTCGGGGCGTGCAGCCTCGCGCCGGCCGCGATCGTGGACGGCGAGGTCCAGGGCCGAGTGGACGGACCGGCGCTCGTGCAGCGGCTGGAGGAGCTGTGACCGCGGCGCCGGTTCCCGCTCCTGCCGCTCCGCCCCGCCCGGCCCGCCAGGTGACCGGCCTCGTGCCGGCCGAGCCGCCTCGCGCGTCGGCGTACGTGTGCCAGGCGGTCAGCTGCCTGTCGACCGGATCGCAGGGGGTGCTGGAGTCGCTCGTCGAGCGGATCACGGAGGAGGGGCTGCCGGACGTCGCCGTCAAGCGCGTCGGCTGCCTCGGGCTGTGCGCAAGCGGCCCGCTGGTCCAGGTTCCCGAGACCGGCGACATCTTCACTC
Organism: Candidatus Limnocylindrales bacterium; assembly: GCA_035701885.1. GTDB lineage: Bacteria > Chloroflexota > Limnocylindria > Limnocylindrales > CSP1-4 > CAIXZV01. The sequence continues at coordinate 6,489 of DASSRG010000093.1, read as the reverse complement.
GCGTCGCGCCCGATGCCGTCGATCCACTGATGACAACGCTCCGCACGGCTCGACCCGGGGGCCCGCTCCACGAGGCCGCGCCGTTCTTCGCGCGCCAGGTCCGCATCGTGACCGAGCGGTCCGGGGTCGTGGATCCCGAGAGCCTGGACGACGCGGTCGCCCACGGCGGATACGACGCGCTGCGCCAGGTGCTGACGACGCGCACACCGGCCGAGGTGCGCGACGAGATCAGCGCCAGCGGGCTCCGGGGCCGCGGCGGCGCCGGCTACTCGACCGGCCTCAAGTGGAACACGGTGGCGAAGGCGCCCGGCTCGCCGAAGGTCGTGATCTGCAATGCGGACGAGGGCGACCCCGGGGCGTTCATGGACCGGTCGGTGCTCGAGAGCGACCCGCACCGGGTGCTCGAGGGGATGGCGATCGCCGCGTTCGCGGTCGGGGCGAGCTCCGGGTACGTCTACTGCCGCGCGGAGTACCCGCTTGCCGTCGCCCGGCTGCGGAAGGCGATCCGCGAGGCCGTGAAGCAGGGCTACCTCGGGCCATCCGTGATGGACACCGAATTCTCGTTCGAGGTGGAGGTACGGCTGGGCGCGGGCGCGTTCGTGTGCGGGGAGGAGACCGCGCTGATCGCGTCGATCGAGGGGGGGCGCGGGACGCCGCGTCCACGCCCGCCGTACCCCGCCGCCTCGGGCCTGCGCGGCCTGCCGACGCTGATCAACAACGTCGAGACCTACGCGAACATCGCGCCGATCGTCCGCAACGGCGCCGCCTGGTTCTCCGCGATCGGCACCGCCAAGAGCAAGGGGACCAAGGTGTTCGCGCTTGCGGGCCGCGTCGTCAACACCGGCCTCGTCGAGGTGCCCATGGGGACGTCGCTCCGGGACATCGTGTACGGGATCGGCGGCGGGATCGTCGACGGGCGGCCGTTCAAGGCGGTCCAGACAGGCGGCCCGGCCGGGGGCTGCATCCCCGCGCAGTTCCTGGACATGCCCGTCGACTACGAGTCGCTCACCGAGGTGGGCTCGTTCATGGGCTCGGGCGGGATGATCGTGATGGACGACACGAGCTGCATGGTCGACGTGGCGAAGTACTTCATGGACTTCTGCCGCGAGGAATCGTGCGGCAAGTGCGTCCCGTGCCGGGTCGGCACCTCGCAGCTCTGGCTGCTCCTCGACGCAATCTCGCGCGGCGAGGCGACGGAGCGCGATGTCTCGCAGATGGAGCGGCTCGCCGACATGGTCCGCAGGACGAGCCTGTGCGGCCTGGGCCAGGGCGCCCCGAACCCGATCTTCAGCACCCTGCGGTACTTCCGCGACGAGTACATGGCGCACGTCGTCGACCGAGCCTGTCCCGCGGGTGTGTGCACGATCGGGACCTCGGAGGGCGTCGCATGAGCGTCCTCACGCTCCAGGTCGATGGCGTCGACGTCGCAGGCGCCGAGGGCCAGTCCATCCTCGAGGTCGCACGCGAGAACCGGATCGCGATCCCGACGATGTGCCACCTGCGCGGGCTCTCCGAGACGGGCTCATGCCGCGTGTGCGTCGTCGAGGTCGAGGGTACGGACAGGCTGTTCCCGGCCTGCACGACGGCCATCGCGGAGGGCATGGAGGTCAGGACGCACACGCCACGACTGGAGGAGTACCGCCGCACGGTCGTGGAGATGCTGTTCCTCGAGCGCCACCACGTCTGCTCGGTGTGCGTGGCGAACAATCACTGCGAGCTCCAGGACCTGTCGGAGACGGTCGAGCTGACCCACTTCGAGCTTCCGCCGATCAACCCCAGGGCATCCATTGACGCCTCACACCCGCTGTTCGCCATCGACCACAACCGCTGCATCATGTGCGTCCGCTGCGTGCGGGTCTGCGCGGAGGTCGAGGGCGCGTTCACGTGGGGCGTCATGGGCTCCGGGATCGCAGAACGCGTTGTCACCGACATGGGCACCCCCTGGGGGGAATCCACGACGTGCACCAGCTGCGGCAAGTGCGTGCAGGTGTGCCCCACGGGGGCGCTGTTCGAGAAGGGCCGGGCGGTCGCGGAAGGCGCCAAGGCCCGGCGCCCGTTCCTGCCATACCTCGCCACGACGCGAGGTGACGGACGATGACCGCGACGCCGGGACCGACCAGGCCGACCCTTGCCACGACGTGGCTCGACGGGTGCTCGGGCTGTCACATGTCGTTCGTCGATCTCGACGAGCGCCTCCTCGAGATCGCGGAGCTGGTCGATCTCGTCTACAGCCCGCTCGTCGACACCAAGGACTATCCGGACTGGGTGGACATCTGCCTCGTCGAAGGCGCGGTCTCGTCGGAGGACGACCTCCACAAGATCCTGATGCTGCGCGAGCACACCGGGACGCTGGTCTCGTTCGGCGACTGCGCGGTCACCGCCAACGTGCCCGGCATGCGCAACCCGATCGGCCCGGTCCCGCTCATGGAACGCGCGTACATCGAGAACGCCACGCTCAACCGGTCGGTGCCGCTGGACGTGGTGCCGGCGCTGCTGCCGATGGCGCGCCCGGTGAACCGCGTCGTACCGGTCGACGTGTACCTCCCCGGCTGTCCGCCCTCCGCGGATCTCATCCACCGGGTGCTGCTCGACCTTCTCGAGGGTCGGACGCCCGACACGACCGGCGCGAGGTTCGGACGATGACGACGACGGCAACGGATCGGATCGTCATCGATCCAGTGACCCGGATCGAAGGTCACGCGAAGATCACCATCCACCTCGACGATGCGGGCGAGGTGCGCGACGCCCAGTTCCACGTGACCCAGTTCCGCGGCTTCGAGCGCATCGTGCAGGGACGCCCGCTCCACGAGATGCCCTCGATCATGGCCCGGATCTGCGGCATCTGTCCCGTCAGCCACCTCGTGGCATCGGCCAAGGCGTGCGACGAGATCATCAGCGTCGAGCCGCCGCCGGCGGGCGCCGACCTTCGACGGGTGATGAACCTCGCCCAGATCGCACAGTCGAACGCCCTGAGCTTCTTCCACCTCGCGTCGCCAGACCTCCTGTTCGGGTTCGACGCGGAGGCGGCGGGGCGCAACCTGTTCGGCGTCGCCGCGGCCGCGCCGCGACTCGCGCGCGACGGGATCGCGATCCGGCGGTTCGGCCAGCAGGTGATCGAGTGGCTGGGCGGCAAGCGGATCCACCCATCGTGGATCGTGCCCGGTGGCGTGGACTCGCCGCTCGAGGCGGAGACCCGCGACCGGATCCTTGCGGCGATCCCGGAGGCGATCGCGGCAAGTGAGCGGGCGATCGCGTGGTACACGGGCGAGCTTGTGCGATTCGAGGAGGAGGCGGCGTCGTTCGGCGACTTCCGCTCCGCATACATGGGTCTCGTCGCGCCGGACGGCACGGTGGACCACTACGACGGCCTGCTCCGGGTCGTCGATGCCGACGGCGCCTACCTGGCGGATCGGATCGACCCGCGCGGCTACGCCGACCTCATCGGCGAGGCCGTCGAGCCGTGGTCGTTCCTCAAGTCCACCTACTGGAAGGACCTCGGCTACCCGGACGGTGTCTACCGTGTGGGGCCGCTCGCCCGGGTCGTCGTTGCCGAGCGGATGGGGACGCCCCGCGCCGACGCCGAGCTGGGCCGGTTCCGTGAGCGGCTGGGTCGTGTGCCGAGCAGCTCGTTCCACTACCACTACGCGCGGCTCATCGACATGCTCTACGCGCTCGAGCGGATCGAGGAGCTGCTGCGCGACCCGGGCATCCTGTCTGCCCGCGTGCGCAGCACCGGCGGGATCAACCGCAACGAGGGCATCGGCGTCTCGGAGGCGCCGCGGGGCACGTTGATGCACCACTACCGGGTGGACGACGACGGGATCGTCGAATGGGCCAACCTCGTCATCGCGACCGGGCACAACAACCTCGCGATGAACCGGAGCGTGGCCCAGGTCGCGAAGGCGTATGTCAGGAGCGCCACGCTCAGCGAGGCCATGCTGAACCGGGTCGAGGCGGTCATCCGCTGCTACGACCCCTGCCTGTCGTGCTCGACGCATGCGCTGGGGGAGATGCCGCTGCGGGTCCAGCTCCTGGGCCCCGACCACGCGATGCTGGATGAGCTCGTGCGATGACAGGTCGACCCGCCGTCCTCGTCGTCTGCTACGGCAACCCACTGCGAGGAGACGATGCGGTCGGGTGGCGGGTCGCGGAGTCGATCGCGTCGGACCCGCGGCTTGCGGGTGCCCACGTCATGACCGCGCACCAGCTGCTGCCCGAGCTCGCGGTCGAGGTCGCCGAGGCGGACCTCGCGGTGCTCGTCGATGCACGGATGGGTGAGCCTCCCGGGTCCATCTCGGTGATGCACGTCGCACCGTGTGCCGACCGCGGGCCCTTCGGGCACGTCCTGACACCCGCCGCGCTGGGGGCGCTCGCCCTGTCCGTCGCCGGCCGGACCGCGGACCTCGTCGTCGTCAGCATCGGCATCGAGCGCACCGAACCCGGCACGGCGCTGAGCCATGCGGTCGCGGATGCGGTGCCTTCGGTCCGTGAGGTCGTCGCGGACCTGGTGCTCGCCCATGCATGAGGTGTCACTCGTCGCCGAGCTCGTGGAGGCGTGCGAGCGGGTGGCGGCCGGCGCGCCGGTGAAGGCCGTGCGGGTGCGCCACGCGTCGGCGATCCCCGAGGACGTCGTCCGCCAGGCGTTCACGATGCTCACCTCGGGCACGCCGCTTGGCGCGGCGCGGCTCGAGCTGACGTCCTTCGACCTCGTCGCGAGGTGTGCATGCGGGTTCACCGGGCCGCTCGACCACGATGCGCTGGACGCCGGACCGTACCTCGTGTGTCCGTCCTGTGATGCGCTCATCGCCCGGCCATCGCACCCCGAGCTCGAGCTGGCCGCCGTCCTCACCTGAAGCAGTGCTGGATGCGACGCCCGCCTCGCGTCGCGTGTGCGGCCCGATCGATGGAGGCCCCGTGCGCGCCCGCCGGGAGACGTCCCACGCGATACGGCGTCCGGCCCGGGCCGCTTGGCCCGCGGGATCGGGCCGCACGCGGCTGGCGCGGCAGAACCGTCGGGACGACGCTGTCGATGCGGGACGATCCGATCCGGGGACGCAGGAGGTCATGAGCGATGGCAGCGACGCACGACGTGTCCGAGGCCGTTCTGGCCTTCACCGAGCACGAGCATCTCGACCTCGCCAGGGGCATCGACCACATCCACGAGGCAGCGCGAAGCGTCGGCCAGCTCGCCGGCGCCGGCAGCGTCCTCCAGGTCCGCGACGTCCTCGCCTGGTTCGACCGGGAGCTCGTCCCGCACCTGTCGTGGGAGGAGACGTGGCTGTATCCGCGCATCGACACGATCGCGGGCACAGCGTGGGCGACCCGCGCGCTCCGGTTCGACCACGGCCAGCTGCGGAGCGTCATCGACGGCCTCCGCACCGACGAGCGCGACGCGGTCCACGACCACACGCGCGCCGTCGACGAGCGGCTGCGGTGCCGGCTGTTCGCGCTCGAGGCGCTGGTCCGCGCCCACCTCGAACGCGAGGAGCGGCTCCTGTTCCCGATCCTCGTCGAGGGCGACTCGCGGCCGGGGCCGGTCGCGTGACCACGTTCCGTGCCCCCGGCGAGACGCTCCCGATCGCCGTCGCAGCGGGCCGGCTCGCGGATCTCGGCTTCCTCGCCGGGCCCGACCTGCCGGACCGACCCGGTCCCGCCTACCTGCTCGTCGCGCTGCGCGACCACCCGACGCTCCGCCACTACGATCCCGAACGGATCGAGTTCTGGGCGTCCGGCCGTGGCCGGGCCGTCCGCCGGGCGCTGACCCGGGCGACCCCGATGCCCCTCGACGTCGAGGTGTCATGGGGACTCGTGCGGCTCGTCGACCGGGTCGGCGCGAGCAACGAGTACCTGACGTTCGGCGGCCGTGTCTCGGCCGCGGCCGTCGACGACGCGACCGTGGCGGTGTTCCGCTCGCCGGTGCCGCTGCTCTGCCGGGGCGGCCACAGCCAGCTGTGGGACGAGGGCGCGGACCTTGTCGCGGCGTTCTTCGGGCGGCTCGCGGCCACGCTCACCGCGCCGGGACTCGAGGCGGAGGTCACCCGTGCGACGCCGGAGGCCCGCTACTGCGCCTTCCTCGCGGATGTCGGCGCGCGCTACCGGCGGAGTCCCGATCTGCAGTCCGAGGACGCGCGCCTGTGGTCCATCCTCCGCACCGAGGAGACACAGATGCGCTCCGCCCATTCCGACGCCTGGCGCGAAGGGGAGCGACTTGCCGCCTCGATCAGGCAGGCTCGCACGCGCCTCGCGTGAAGGGCGGAGCGTTGGAGACCTGATGCCATGACGCTCACCATGAACCGATCCCAGGCTCATCGGAGCGCGGCGGTGGGACATCCCCTCGGGCTCGCGGGGGGCATGTTCCTGGCCCTGTCCGCCGGCTTCCTGACGGTCACCATGCTCGGTGCGTCGATTGCGCACGGGTACGACTACGCCGGGGGCGCCATCAGCGACCTCGGCCGCATGGGCGAGACGGCGCTCGTGTTCAACCTCACG